>JBDGPV010000032.1:0-18112 GCA_042219485.1 Haloferacaceae archaeon | reverse complement strand
CGTCGAGGTGTTCGACGCCCTCTTTGCTCACGTTGGCCTGCGTGACGGTGTCGCCGAGCCACTCCGGCCCGTCATCGGGCGCCTCCTCCTCCCAGGCCCACGCCTCGTAGACGTGGACGGTGTCGGTGCCGTGCTCGCGGAGGCGGATCTCCGCCGCGTCGGCCTCGGCGTCCGCCTCGCTCGTGCCCGTCGGGTCGAGTTGCCGGGCGGCCTTCAGCGCGGCCTGTCTGGGGTAGTTCCCGGTGAAGACGCTGGTTTCCTCGCCGTGCTCCCGGAGTGCGAACCGCCGTTTGCCGTTGTCGTCGGACATCGTTTGTGGTGTCTTGGGTTGGGCCGGTCGTCCCCGGATCCGTCCCCCGCGGACATGTCGGATCGCGTGGGTACCGCCGGAGCGGATCCGGCGTTCCGGGGGGGTCGCTCCGAACCTCTGTCCGTCGCTCACACGACAGTCAGTTAAATATTTCTGGAAGTCATTAGCCGTTGATACGATCCGTCGGCGGGCGCCGCGGTCGGGTCCGGGCGGGCCGGTCCGTTCGCCCGGCCCGTTCACTCCTCGCCGCGGGGGTCGGTCACGTCGGCGTAGTTCCCGGGATCGACCGACCGATCGGCGGCACCGTCCCGCGGCTCCCCGGTCACCGCCGCAGCCACCGCGTCGAGGGCCGTGTGGCCGCTGAACGCGGCCGCGAGGAGGCCGGCGAACTGGGTCAGGGCCGTCGGCGCGAACCCGGCGTCGTAGGTCAGCGGTGCGAGGGCGAGCCACACCCCCAGCACCGTCGCGACCACGGCCGAGGCGAAGGAGGCGGACCCGGTCGCGCCGACCGCCCGCAGGTTGTCGGCCGCGAAGACCAGCAGCACGACCGCCGATACCGCGATGCTTCCCCGGAAGGCGGGCGGCGCCCCGAACACGACCACGCCCGCCAGCGCGACGATCGGTGCGAGGGCGGCGATGACGACGGCGACCGCGGTGAGTCGGGTTCCGTGCACGTCGGCCGGTCCGGCCGGGGGACACTTATACTGTGGGTCGGCGGCGGACGGCGCCGCATGACGCCCGGCGGACGCGCGCCGCAAGCCTTTATCACGCGCCCCGCGTTGCTCCGCCGATGACGTCGCTGACGGACCTCCTCGGCGACCTGGTGGCCGGCGCCGACGCGCTCGTGCTGTTCGACCCGAGCAGTTCGCTCTACGAGCGCGCCGCGACGGCCGAGGAGGGCCCGGCGACCGAGGTCGACGTGATCGTCGTGGCCGGGGAGAACGACCTGGAGGCCGAGCAGTTCGTCGAACTGCCGCTGTCGTTCGACGACGTGGCCGACCGGGTCCGGTTCGGGGTCGAGGGGGCGCTCGACCGCGACCTCGTCGAGGAGGGGGACACGCTCGTCTGCTCGACCCGCGTGTTCGACGGCGACCCCGACGCGGTGGTCCGCGTGCGGGCGACGGAGGCGATGCGGTCGGGGCTGTACGACCTGTTCGTCAACTCCCGCGCGGACCCGGGGGTCATCCGCGACGTGTTCGAGGTGGCGATCGAACTCGGCAAGAAGGGCCAGAAAGGCAAGCCGGTCGGGGCGCTGTTCGTCGTCGGGGACGCCGGCAAGGTGATGAACAAGTCCCGGCCGCTCTCGTACAACCCGTTCGAGAAGTCACACGTCCACGTCGGGGACCCGATCGTGAACGTGATGCTCAAGGAGTTCTCCCGGCTGGACGGAGCGTTCGTCATCTCCGACGCCGGGAAGATCGTCTCGGCCTACCGCTACCTGGAGCCGAGCGCCGAGGGGGTGGACATCCCGAAAGGGCTGGGGGCCCGCCACATGGCCGGCGGGGCGATCAGCCGCGACACGAACGCGACGGCGATCGTCCTCTCGGAGTCGGACGGCCTCGTCCGGGCGTTCAAGGGCGGGAGCCTCATCCTCGAACTCGACCCGGAGGCCTACTGAGGATGGTCGCCGTCGGCGACGTCGTCGAGATGTTCGCGTCGCTCCCGCTCCGGGTCTGGGTGGCCGCTGTCACGCTCGCCCTGGGGGTGGTGCTCGGCCTCACCGCCGGGCGCCTGGTCCGGCGACTGCTCGACAGGATCGGGGTACCGACGCTCGTCGAGGGGACGGCCTTCGAGCGGACCGCCGGCGACTTCGGCACCTCGACGGTCGCCATCGTGGGCACGCTGGCCGCCTACTTCGTGCTCGGGGTCGCCGTCCTGGCGGCCCTCTCGGTCCTCCGGATCGGCTACGCCGACCGGTTCTGGAACGAGGTGACCGGGTTCCTCCCGCAACTGTTCGTCGCCGCGTTCGTGCTGGTCGTCGGCCTGCTCGTCGGCGACAAGGTCGAACTCGCGATCGACGACCGGCTCAGCGGGGTGAAGCTCCCGCAGGCCGGGATCGTTCCGCCGGTCGCGAAGTACAGCGTGGTGTTCGTCGCGACGCTCGTCGCCCTCGCCCAGGTCGGCGTCGCCGTCCTCGCGCTGGTCGTCCTGCTCGCGGCGTACGTCTTCGCACTGGTCGTCCTGAGCGCGGTCGCGTTCAAGCCGCTGCTCACCTCCGCGGCCGCCGGGGTCTACCTCCTGCTCACGGAGCCGTACGGCATCGGCGACGAGGTGCGGGTCGCCGGCCACCGGGGCGTCGTGCAGGAGGTCGACCTCTTCGTCACACACGTCGAGTCCGACGGCGAGGTGTTCGTCGTCCCGAACGCGAAGGTCTTCGCCGATGGCGTCGTTCGGGTTCGGGAGTGAACGCGGCGGCCCCGCCCGCGCCACCCGCGCTTCCCCGTCACCCGTCGCGTGCGCCCGGACCGTCCCGCGCGACCGGTTCGGCGGGGACGCCCGCCACCGTCGTCCCCGGCGGGACGTCTTCGGTCACGAGCGAGTTCGCCGCCACCTGTGCGCCGGCGCCGACCTCGACGCCGGGGAGGACGACCGCGCCGGCCCCGACCATCGCCCCCTCGCCGACGACCACCTCGCCGGTCCGGTACTCGTCGCGCAGGAACTCGTGACAGAGCAGCGTGGCGTCGTACCCCACGATGGCGCCCTCGCGGAGCGTCACCAGTTCCGGCCAGAGCACGTCGGGGGTGGCCTCGAGCCCCCACGCGACCCCGGACTCGACGGTCGCCCCCAGCCGCCGGAGCAGCCACGCGCGGGCCCGGAGGCTCGGCACGACGCGGGCCAGCCACACCAGGGCGTAGTTGACCGCCACCCGCGGCGGCGACCTGGCGTCGGTCCACCGCCACAGCGAGTTCGGGACGCCCGGCGTGGGGGTGCGGTCGAGGCGGTCGAGGCGGCGCTCTGTCCCGCCCGCCTCCTCGCCCGCGTCCCCGCCGCCGTCTGGTCCGGCCGCCGTCTCGCGCACGCCCCCGGGTTCGGGGTCGGCCCACATACCGCTTGTGTCGCTCGCCGCCCCCGGTCCCGGCCCCGGCTCCGCCCTACCCGCCGCGCAGTTCGTCCATGTGCTCGACGCGGGCCGCGACGAGTTCGGGCGTGCCGACGTCCTCGCGGACCCGGAGGCCGTCGCCGACGGCCGCCAGCGCGTCGGCGGCCTGCCGTTCGGCGGCCTCGATGCTGTCGGCAACCCCGACGACGGCGAACGACCGCGACGTGGTGGTGTAGAGCCCGTCCGCGCGCTCGTCCACGCTGGCGTAGAAGAGCAGGGCGTCGCCGACCGAGTCCGGGTCGACGGTCACCCGGGCCCCGGCCTCGGGGTCGGTCGGGTAGCCCGCCGGGACGGCGTACTTGCAGACCGTCGCCCGGGCGTCGAACGCGAGTTCGGGGAGCGGGCCGCCGTCCCGCGCGGCCGTCAGGACGTCGAGCAGCGGCGTCGCCATCACGGGCAGCGTGTTCATCGCCTCGGGGTCGCCGAAGCGGGCGTTGAACTCGACGACCTTCACGCCCCCGGCCGTGAGCATGAACTGCCCGTACAGCACGCCGGTGTAGTCGCCGAGCGCCTCCACGGTCGCCTCCAAGACCTCGACCGCGCGGTCGTAGTCGGCCGCGGTCATGAACGGGAGGTGGAAGGCCGCGTCGCTGTACGAGCCCATCCCGCCGGTGTTGGGGCCCTCGTCGCCCTCGTAGGCGCGCTTGTGGTCCTGGACGGCCGGCGTGGGGCGGAGCTCGCCGTCGTGGACGAACGCCTGGACGGTGAACTCCTCGCCGACCAGCCGCTCCTCGATCACCCACTCGTCGTAGCCGCTCTCGCGGACGTACTCGACGGTCTCGGGCTTGGTCAGCTGATCGCCCGAAACCCGGACGCCCTTCCCGCCGGTCAGCCCCCGGGGCTTGACCGCCACGTCGCCGTCGGTGTCCTCGACGTACGCGGCGGCGGCCTCGGCGTCCTCGAACGTCTCGAACTCCGGGCAGCCGGGGATCCCGTGGTCGCGCATGAACCGCCGCTGGAAGGCCTTGTCCGTCTCGATGCGGGCCGCCTCGGCCCGCGGGCCGAACGGGAAGACCCCGGCGTCCGCGAGGGCGTCCGCGACCCCGGCCTCCAGTGCCGACTCGGGCCCGATGACCGCCAGGTCCGCACCGACCTCCTCGGCGTAGGCGACGATCCCGTCGGCGTCGCGCTCCTCGACCGTCTCGACGCCGGCCGCGAGGCCGGCGATTCCGGGGTTCCGGTTGCTCGCACACGCGTACAGGGTACAGTCGTCGGCGAGCGCCCGCGCGATGGCGTGTTCGCGGCCGCCGCCCCCGACCAGCAGCACCGTCTCTCCCATACCCGTCCGGGTGCGCAGGACCGTGTAAGCCTTGCCCTTCGACGGGGGTCCCGTCCCGTCCCGTTCGGTCCCCCCCCGCGTCCCCCCGGTCTCGCCCCTCCCGGTCGTTTTCGTCCCCTCCGTCCCGTCCGGCTCCGTCCTTTTCGGTTCCGCCTCCCCGGTCGTCCCCGGACCCGGCGTCGGGTCGAGTGACCGGGTTTACCCGTCCGCGGCGGCAACGGCGGGTATGACCGCCGACGAAGGGGAGGGCGGGAACCGCCTCGCGGACGAGGAGAGCCCGTACCTCCGACAGCACGCCGACAACCCCGTCGACTGGCAGCCCTGGGACGAGGCCGCGCTCGCCGAGGCGCGCGAGCGCGACGTCCCGATCTTCCTCTCGGTCGGCTACTCGGCCTGCCACTGGTGTCACGTGATGGAAGAGGAGAGCTTCGCCGACGAGGCGGTCGCCGAGGTGCTCAACGAGCACTTCGTCCCCGTCAAGGTCGACCGCGAGGAGCGGCCGGACCTCGACAGCATCTACATGACCGTCTGCCAGCTCGTGACCGGCCGCGGCGGGTGGCCGCTCTCGGCCTGGCTCACGCCGGAGGGCAAGCCCTTCTACGTCGGCACCTACTTCCCGCGGGAGGCCAAGCGCGGCTCGCCGGGCTTTCTCGACCTGCTCGAGGACATCGCCGAGTCCTGGACGGAGAGCCGGGACGAGATCGAGGCCCGCGCCGACGAGTGGACGGCGGCGCTGGTCGATCGCCTGGAGGAGACGCCCGAGGCGGCCGCGGAGCCGCCCGACGCCGAGGTACTGGAGGCGGCGGCCGACGCCGTGCTCCGCAGCGCCGACCGCGAGCACGGCGGGTTCAACCGCTCCGGACCGAAGTTCCCACAGCCCCCGCGGATCGACCTCCTGCTCGCGACCCACGCCGTGACCGGCCGGGACGACGCCCGGGAGGTCGCCGTCGGGACGCTCGACGCCATGGCCGCCGGCGGGATGTACGACCAGATCGGCGGCGGCTTCCACCGGTACGCCACCGACCGCGAGTGGACGGTCCCCCACTTCGAGAAGATGCTCTACGACAACGCGGAACTCGCCCGGGTCTACCTCGAGGCCCACCGGCTGACCGGCGCCGAGCGGTACGCGACGGTCGCCCGGGAGGCGCTCGCGTTCGTCGAGCGGGAACTCGGCCACCCCGATGGGGCCTTCTACAGCACGCTCGACGCCCGGAGCCGGCCGCCTGCCTCGCGGGGCGGCGGCGACCCGACCGAGGGCGCGTTCTACGTCTGGACCCCCAGCGAGGTCGACGCGGCCATCGACGACGACCGCACCGCGGCGCTCGCGGCCGATCGGTACGGCGTGACCGAGGGGGGCAACTTCGAGCGCGGGACGACCGTCCCGACGGTCGCGGCGAGCCACGAGGACCTCGCCGAGGCCCACGACCTGTCCGTCGGGGCGGTCCGCGACCGCCTCGACGACGCCCGGGCCGCGCTGTTCGAGGCCCGCGAGGAGCGCCCCCGGCCCCGCCGCGACGAGAAGGTGCTCGCGGGCTGGAACGGGCTGGCCGTCTCGGCGTTCGCGCTCGCCGGCCGCGTGCTCGACCCGGACCTGGCCGACCGCGCGACCGGGGCGCTCGGGTTCGTCCGCGACCGCCTCTGGGACGCCGACGCGGGGCGCCTCCGCCGGCGCTACAAGGACGGCGACGTGAAGGTGGACGGCTATCTGGAGGACTACGCCTTCCTGGCCCGGGGGGCGCTCGACTGCTACGCCGCGACCGGCGACCCCGATCACCTGGCGTTCGCGCTCGACCTCGCTCGCGCCGTCCGCGACCGGTTCTGGGACCCCGATGCCGGCACGCTCTACTTCACCGAGGCCGACGGCGGCCTCGTCGCCCGCCCCCAGGAGTTCCGCGACCAGTCGACGCCGTCGAGCCTGGGGGTGGCCACCCGCCTCCTGCTCGACCTGGACGCCTTCGACCCCGACGCCGGCTTCGGCGACGCCGCGGAGCGGACCCTCCGCACCCACGCCGACCGGATCCGCGGGAGCCCGACCGAGCACGTCACGCTGGCGCTCGCGGCCGACCGGCGCGCGCGCGGCGGCGTCGAACTCGTCCTCGCGGCCGACGCGGTGCCCGAGGCGTGGCACCGGACCATCGCCGACAGGTACCTCCCGAACGAGGTGGTCTCGCGCCGGCCGCCGACCGAGGGCGGCGTCGAGGCGTGGCTGGACCGGCTCGGCCTGGCCGGGGTGCCGCCGGTCTGGCGCGGCCGGACCGCCCGCGACGGGCCGACGGCATACGCCTGTCGGGGGCGGGTCTGCTCGCCCCCGGCCGACGACCCGGCCGAGGCGCTGGACTGGCTCGACGACCGGTAGCGTCGACGACCCGCCGGCGACCCGCCCGGGCCGGTCAGGCGTCCGCGCCGGCCTCGCGGAGCCGCTCGGCGAGGTAGGTCGCGATCGGAACCGGCTCCTCCTCGACGAACCGCGCGACCTCCCGGCCGTCGCGCTCGACGACGACCGTCGGGATGCGTTCGATCCCGTACGCCTCGACTCCGGGCCCGACCTTGCTCCCGTCGTCGCGCTTCTCGACCGCGTACTCGGTGACTGCCCCGTCGGGGACGCCGGCCGCGTCGAGCGCGGCCGCGAACGCCGGGAGCTGTCGCCGGCAGTCCGGGCACCAGTCGCCGCCCCACACCAGGAACGACAGCCCCCCGGTCCCCAGCGCCTCGACCGTCCCGGCGTGGGCGGCGGCGTCCCACGCCGGGTCCGGCTCCATCGTGTCGAGTCCCATGGCCGCCGGTACGCGTGGCCCGGGCTTAATCCCGGCGCACGGGCGCCGGTCGCCACGGGTTTAACGGCCCACCCCGTACCCCGGCCCGATGGACGACGGCATCCTGGACACCGTCGGGTCGCCGCTCGTGCGCGTTCAGTCGCCCGACGGCACGACGGTGGCGGCGAAGATCGAGTCCAAGAACCCGGGCGGCTCCGCGAAGGACCGGCCGGCCCTCCGGATGATCGAGGCCGCCGAGGAGGCGGGCGAACTGGCGCCGGGCGACGCGATCGTCGAGCCGACGAGCGGCAACACCGGCATCGGGCTGGCGATGGTCGGCGCCGTCAAGGGGTACGACGTGACCCTCGTCATGCCCGAGTCGCGCTCGCCCGAGCGCAGGCGGATCATGCGGGCCTACGGCGCCGACCTCGAACTCGTTTCCGGCGACATCTCCGACGCCAAGGACCGGGCCGACGAACTGGAGGAGCGCCGGGGGATGTTCCAACCCCGGCAGTTCGAGAACCCCGCGAACCCGGAGGCCCACTACCGGACGACGGGTCCCGAGATCCTCGACCAGGTCGGTGACCGGACCGTGGACGCCCTGGTCGCCGGCGTCGGCACCGGCGGCACGATCACCGGGGCCGCGCGCTGCCTCCGCGAGCGGTTCGACCCGGAGGTGGTCGCGGTCGAACCCGCCGA
This sequence comes from Haloferacaceae archaeon, assembly GCA_042219485.1. Classification (GTDB taxonomy): domain Archaea; phylum Halobacteriota; class Halobacteria; order Halobacteriales; family Haloferacaceae; genus CAZMLQ01. Next base: position 9,971 of record JBDGPV010000032.1, on the reverse strand, counting down.
GAACGCCGTGCTCTCGACCGGCGAGGCGGGCGACGACGACTACCAGGGGATGGGCCCGGGCTTCGTCAGCCCCAACCTCGACACCGACCTGATCGACGACGTGGAGACGGTGCCGCTGGCCGACGCCGAGGCCGAGTGCCGGCGGCTGGCCCGCGAGGAGGGGATCCTCGTCGGCCAGTCCTCGGGCGCCTCGAACCTGGCGGCCAAGCGGGTCGCCCGCCGCCTGGCCGACCGGACCCCAGACCCGCTGGTGATCACCGTCTTCTGGGACAGCGGCGAGCGGTACGCCTCGACCGGGATGTTCGACTAGCCCTCGAACTCGGCCCGCGTCACCCTGACGACGACCGTTTCCTCGACCTCGCGCAGGTCGTAGGCGGGGACGTCGCCGTCGGTCCGGGCCGCGTACATCGGCTCGACCAGCCGCCCGTCGGCGACCCCGTAGACGGTGAGGTACCGATCGGTGTCGGCCGGGTCGCGCTCGCCGTCCCGCACCGCGGTCGCCAGCGCCCGGGAGAGCCACTCGTCCCCGGAGACGCTCGGTTCGAGCACCCACGCGCCGCGGGCGAACCGGGCCAGGTGCCAGTCGAGGTCGTTCAGCAGCGAGACGGCGGCGCCCAGGGACACCGTCTCGACCGCGAGGGTGTTCTCGTACGGCTCGGTCGGGTCGTACGTGGCCAGCGCCCGCCGGGCCGTCTCCCGGGAGAGCAGTTCGTACCGGATGTTGGCGTCCTCGCGGCCGACCAGACAGACCCGGGTCACGGCTACGGCGTGGGCCCGGCGCGACGAAAGGCCTTGCGCCCGCCGGCGTCCCGCGCGTCCCGCGGCCCGCCGTTCACGCCCCGCGTCCTCCGGCGCCGGCCCCGGCACCGGGCCCGGCGCCCGGGTCGGCGTCGGCGTCGGCGCTCGCGCCGACCTCGATCACGCGCGCGTCGCGGCCGGCCGCCCGGGCGCGATCGAGGAGGTCCCCCGGCTCCGCGGCGGCGACCGCGTCGAGCGACGCCCGCGTCTCCGGGGCGGTCGGAGCGACGCGCTGACACCCCGCCGCGACCGTGGCGTCCTCGAACGTGCCCAGGTCGCGGGCCGCGGCGACGACCTCCTCCTTGTCCCGCGTCAGGAGCGGCCGGTGGACGGGCAGGTCGACCGCGGCGTCCGTGACCGCGAGGTTCGGCCCCGTCTGGCTCGACTTCTGGCCGATCGACTCGCCGGTCACCACGGCGTCCGCGCCGGTCCGCTCGGCGAGCGCGGCCCCGGCCGCCAGCATCGCCCGCCGGAGCGAGAGCATCCGCGTGTCGTCAACCGACTCGACGAGGTCGGCGGCGATGTCGCCCGCCTCGACGACCCGCGGCCGGAGGTCCTCGTTGGGGGCGTACCGGGCGAGCCGCCGGATCGTGCGGATCGCCCGGGCCCGGTGATCGGCGCCCCCGTAGTCCCCGAGGTCGACGTAGGTCGGGACGACGGCACAGCCCCGGCGCATCGTCTCCCAGGCCGCGACCGGCGAGTCGATCCCGCCCGAGACGAGCGCAACCGCCCGGCCCTGGGTGCCGACGGGCAGCCCCCCCGGGCCGCGCACCTCGCGCGGCGAGACGAACGCGTCCCGCTCCCGGACGTCCACCCGGATCGTCGTTCCGGGGTCGTCGAGGTCGACCGTCGCGTCCGTCGCCGCCTCGACCGCCGCGCCGGCCCGGCGCTCGACCTCCCGGGCCGAGAACGGGTGGCGCTCGGGCGGCCCGGCGCGGTTGGCCCGCACCGCGAACGTCGTCGGCTCGACCCGCTCGGCCAGCGCCGCGGTCGTCCGGGCGACGGCGTCGAGGGTCGGCGGGACGACCGCCGCCGGGCGCGCCCAGACGACGCCGGGCACGTCGGCCGCCGCGGCCGCGGCCGCGTCGGGGTCGGGCGTTTCGACCACCAGCCGCGACCACCGGCGCTCGACCGCGGCGTCGATCCCCCGGTCGTCGAGGACCGCGGCGAGGTTGTCCCGCAGGCGGCGCTCCATCCGGCCGCGAACCCGGGAGCTCTTGACCCCGATCTCGCCGTACGCCGCGAGGACGACCTCCGGCGCCGCGCCGCGTGGGGTGTCGGTCACGCCGCGCCCGTTGACGGGCGAGGGTAATGGCGCTGTCGTCCCGCCGGGCTCAGAACGTCGAGAGCTCGCCCTCGACGACCCGCCGGGTCACGTCGGTCACGTTCGCCAGTTCCTCGTCCACGATGGCCCGGATGTCGGGGGCGACGTCCGGCAGCGTCACGTCCCCCTCGGTGACGACGTGGACGTCCGCGACGTGGGGCCGGTCGATGGGGCGGCCGATCTGGGAGAGCAGCCGCACCCGGAGGTCGCGGATGCCGTCGACCTCGGCCACCACCTCGCGGGCGATCTCCGTCGAGAGCAGGTTGTAGATCTTGCCGATGTGGTTGACCGGGTTCTTGCCGCTCGTGGCCTCCATGCTCATCGGCCGGTTGGGGGTGATGAGCCCGTTCGCGCGGTTGCCCCGCCCCACGGAGCCGTCGTCGCCCTGTTCGGCGCTGGTGCCCGTCGTGGTCAGGTAGATCGCCCCCTCGTCGTAGTCGTCGGCGGTGTTCACCTCGACGCCCACCTCGCGGTCGGTGTGGTCGGCCGCGATGTCGGCGACGAACTCCCGTACCCCGGCCACGGCGTCCCGGTACTCCTCCATGCCCGCGACGTGTTCGTCGATCATCGCGGCCGCGACGGTCACGTCCACCCGGTCGCCCTCGCGCTTGCCCATGATCTTCACGTCCGGCCCGAGTTCGGGGTGCCGGTCGGCGTACTCGCCGTTGAGGCGGCGCTCGGCGTCGAGCACGATCCGTTCGGTCTCGGTCAGCGGCGCGTGGCCCACGCCGAAGCTGGTGTCGTTCGCCATCGGCACCGGCCCGCGGCCGTCGCCCGACTCCGTCCGACCGCCCGAGGAGCCGGGCTCCACGTCGTCCCCGAACACCACCTGGAGGTCGCCGCTCCCCTCGCCCAGGCGGGCGTCGAGCACCACGTCGGTGCCGACCTCCAGGCGGGGCAGGTGCTCGTTCAGGTAGTCGCGGGCCGCCCGCAACGCCACCGCGTCGACCGGGAACGTGTGGCCCTCGTACTCCCGGGTCGCCCGCCCGACGATCAGGATCCGAATCGGCTCGATCACCTCGCCGCCGCCGAACGCCGGCGCCGCCGTCCCCGCCGCGAGCTGGGTCTCGTCGGTGTTGTAGTGCAGCACCTCGCCGACGCGGTCGATGTACATGCGACAGAGCGCCCGCGAGACGCTCTCGGCGATCCCGTCGCAGATCGAATCGGGGTGCCCGATCCCCTTCCGCTCGACGATCTCGACCTCCTGGTCCTCGACCGCGAGCCGGTCGGCCGCCTCGATCCTGATGTTCCGCGTGCTCATTGCCGATCCGTTCTGTCCCTCGGATGCTATAACTTGCGGAAAACTTCTCCCGGACGGAAATTACTACTGCGTATTCAACAGCAGGCCGAGGTAGGAGGTTCGGATCGCGTCCGCGGGGTCGAGGCCCAGCTCGCGCAGCACCTGCTCGGCCCCCCGGTAGGCGGGATCGATCCCGGACTCGGGGACCGCCCGCTCGACCTCGACGTACTGGCCGAGGTCGGTCACGTCGTCGAGGACGACCTCGTAGCCGTCGAGCCGCCACGCCTCGCGGCGCTTCTCGACCGTCGCCGCCGGCTCGAACCCGAGGCCCTCCAGGACGGCCGCGGTCTCGTCGGCGTCCGCCACGGCGGTCTCGTGCTCCCGCCGGGTCTTGCCGGCGTCCTCGACCAGCGGCCCCTTGTAGGTGAGCCGGGCGCCGTCGTCCGTCCGGCGCACCCGCAGCGCCTCGTCGGTCTCGGCGAAGTCGCGGTGGGGGGCGTCGTAGTAGGTGTCGCGCTGGACCGTCTCGGCGAGGGCGGTCGCGCCGGCGGCCTCCAGCCGGTCCCTGACGGGGCCGTGGGCGGCCGGCACCTTCAGTTCCACCTCGTACATGGCCGTGGCCTCGGTCGGGGGGGCGAAAAGCCCACCGAGCCGCCGGTCGCGGCGCCAGCGTCGAAACGTGATTCTTAAGGAGCGGACAGCGGAAGGGCCACCATGACCGACGACGAGTCCGAGGCGGCGGTCGCCGACGACGCGGAGACCGACGCCGGCGGGGAGGAGACCGAGGAAACCGAGGGGCTGGAGAACGGCGACTTCATCCGGCTGGACTACACCGTCCGAACGGCCGACGACGGACAGGTCGTGGACACCACTCGCGAGGAGGTGGCGGCCGAGGCCGGCATCGACGAGGAGGACCACGAGTTCTCGCCGCGGACCGTCGTCGTCGGCGCGGGCCACGTCTTCCGGTCGGTGGACGAGGACCTGGCGGGCCGGACGGTCGGCGAGAGCCGGACCGTGACCGTCCCCCCGGCCGAGGCGTTCGGGGAGTTCGACCCCGACCAGGTGCGGACCGTCAGCGCCGAGAAGATCCCGGAGGACGACCGCTACCCCGGCGCGCAGGTGCGCGTCGACGGCGACCAGGGGTACGTGGAGACGATCATCGGCGGCCGCGCGCGCGTCGATTTCAACCACCCGCTGGCCGGCGAGGAACTCGAGTACGAGTACGAGGTCCTCGAGGCGGTGGAGGAGCGCACCGAGAAGGCCCGGGGCCTCCTCGGGATGTACCTCCAGGAGCCCCCCGAGGTCCGCATCGAGACCGACGAGGTCGAGGAGGAGGTCGAGGTCGAGAGCGAGGGCGACGGGGACGACGACGAGGACGCCTCCGGAACCGAAACCGAGGTCCGGACCGTCGAGAAGGAGACGCTCTACATCGAGGCCACCCCGGCGATGGCGATGAACCAGCAGTGGCTCTTCCAGAAACAGCAGGTCGCCGGGGAACTGACGACCCGGCTCGACCTCGACCGCGTGATCGTCGAGGAGGTCCTGGAGGGCCCCGGCGGGGGCGGCCTCGGCGGGATGATGGGCATGGGCGGCGGTGGCGGCGTCGACGCCGCGGACCTGGAGGCCGCCATCGAGGACGTCGACCTCGACGAGGAGGTCGACGCCGACGAGATCGTCGACGAGCTGGACGCGGTCGACGAGTGAGGGGCCCGTGAGCGACGACGCCGGTGCGGATCCGACTATCGGCGACGAGGTCCGGGCGGACCTGCTCGTCGCGGGCACCGCCGCCGCGTCGGCGGTCGCGCTCTCGCTCGTCTCCCGGGTGCTGTTCGACATCCCCATCGGCCCGGCCCTCCGGCTGGCGCCGCTCGGGGTCTATCCGCTCTACCTCCTCTTCGGCCGCGGCGACACCGGGAGCGCCATCGAGGATCCCCGCCCGTGGGCGGCGGCCAGCGTCCTCGTCGCGCTCGTCGTCTTCGGGATCGCGCCCGGCTGACCCGGGTGACGGCGGCCGGCGGAACCGGCTGGCGTGGCGGATCGACGGCGCCCGTATCCGGCCCGGCCCCGTCAGGCGATGTCCCGGCTGGTGTCGATGCTGACCTCCTCGTCCAGCTGGAGCTTGATGGTCTCCTCCAGGGCCCGGCCGCCCCGGAACTTGGGAACGGCCATCCGGTTGACCACCTCGGCGCCGTCGACGTGGGTCTGCAGGTCGAAGACCACGTCGGCCATATGCTCGCTGAGGTCGCGGTTCTCCGGCACGTCGGTCCCGTCCAGGGCGTGGAGGACGGCGAGCCCCTTCGTGTTCATCATGTGGGTCTGGAGCCCGTTGAGGAACTCCCGGTAGCGCGCCGTCTCGGCCCGTTCGAGCGGGTCGAGCACGTCGATGATGAGGTTGGACCGCTCGGGCAGGTTGTTCACCAGCCGGTTGGCCCCGTCGAGCGGCGCGCCCCCGCCGACGTCCCGGACGGTCGGGTTGCCGACCCGGGCGGACACCCGGTCGAGGGCGTCGCGGACCGCCTGGTCCGAGCGGACGCTCGTGAGGTAGAGCGTCCCGCGGGCGGCCGTCAGTTCGTAGAGGAAGAGCTCGGACTGGCTCGCCGGATCGGCCGACAGCAGCACGATGCTTCCCGCCGGGATGCCGCCGTCGAGCTGCCGGTCGAGGACGGTGATCCCGGTCGGGAGGCGCTGCACCATGCGGGCCCCTACGGACCGGATCGTAATATCCCTTGGCCCGCCGCCAGGGCCGACGCAAGCCGCGCGTATGCCGTGCGCGTGACGCGCCGGGGGAGGACGGGGGGATCGACCTCCGGGACCGTCCCGAGCACCGGACAGCCGAGCACGTCCGCCACGGCCGGCGGCGCGGCCGTCGTCCGGGTCAGGACCGCCCCGACCACGTCGGTCCCGAGCGCCCGGGCCATGGCGGCGGTCTTCGCGGCGTCCCGGAGCGCGGGGACGCAGGCCCCGGCGACCAGCAGCGCCCGGTCGGCGGCCCGGATCGGGGCCGCGGCGTCGGGGCCGGCGCCCCCGGGGCAGTCGAGCAACGCCGGCACGTCGGCGGCGGCGACCCGTGCGAGGGCCGCGCCCGGGTCGGCGTCGTCGGTCGCGCGCGGCGCCGGCAACACCGACACGCCCTCGGCCCCGGGACGGGGCTGAGCGACGGCGTCCGGCGGCCGCCCGTCGAGGTCGGCGAGCGTCGGCTCGCGGTCCACGCCCGCCAGGGCGTGCAGGTCCGGCATGTCGACGTCCGCGTCGGCGACGAGCGTCGGGCCGTCGAGCGCCCGGGCCAGCCCCAGGGCCGTGGTCGTCTTGCCGCTCCCGCCCTTGCCGCCGGCGATTGCGAGCACGGGGCGGCTGGCCGCTCCCTGTGGTTTGAACCCTCGGACCGGCGGGCGCGCCCGGCCGCGGGGCCGCGCGCCGCCCCGGACGGACCGCACGCGGGTCGGGAACGGTCCGGCCCCGCTCCCCGCGACGGCCGCCGGTCCGCACGACCGCCGACGGCCGTCAGTCCTTGCAGCAGCCGCCGGCCTCGCCGCCGAAGTCCACGGCCAGCGGCTCCGAGACCGCGCGGTTGACCGCTTCCAGGCGCTCCTGCAGGCGCTCCTTGGCCTCCAGGTACTCGGCCATCAGCGGCTCGGCGTGGAGCTCCCGCTGGGCCCGCCGTAGCTCGCGGAGGTCCTCCTCGGTGGCGTCGCCCGCCTCCCGGGCGACCGCGAACGCCTGCCGGCGCTCCTCGAAGGCCTCGATGCGCTCCTGGAGCCGCTCGTCGTTCTCGACGGCCGCCTTCGCCGCCTCGAACTCCTCGTGGGCCGGCGACTCGGCGATCGCCGCACCCAGCTCCCTGCCGAGCGCCTCGAGGTCCCGGCGCTCCGTTTCCGTGCTCATGTCCCGCGGTTCGGCGGCGACGCGCTTGAATCCTCCGTCATCGACGGCGGCGTCGAAACGGTTAGTGCCGCGTCGGCCGTACCCCCGTTCGTGTCCCCGGAACCGGCCCCCGACCGCGCGGCGGTCCGGCGCGCGCTCGCCGGTCTCGACCCCGAGGAGTTCGTGGGCTTCGTCGCCGCCGTCCACGGGGCCCGCGGGGCCGTCGACTCGGTCGAGCGTGACGGGGGCGTGCTGGCGGTGCACGGCGACGAGACGCGCCGGATCCTCCCCCTGGCGGACCGCCCCGGCCCCCTCCGCGGGCCGGCGCCCGTCGGACCAGCGGTCGGGCCCGTCGACGAGGTGGTCGCGCAGGCCGACGCCGACGCCGCCCGCGAGGTCGCGGCCCGGCGCGGCGCGCGCTACCGGTCCCCCGACGACCTGTACGACCGGGTCCGCTACGGGCTCCCGCGGGACGCCCGTCGACGACTGCTCTCCGACCGCCTCGACGCGGAGGCGGGGGGCGGCCCCGGTGCCGTCGCCGGCCGCGTCGGCCGGCGTCGCGTCGCCCTGGCGCTCGCGGCGGCGCTCGTCGTCGTCGCCGGCCTCGGGGCCGGTGCCGTCCCGGTCGATCCGCCGTCGGTCGCCCCGGCCGCCTCCCCGGCGGGGTCCGCGACGCCGACGCCCGGGGCGGCCGCCGCGACCGGGACCGAACCGGCGGTTCCGGCCGGAACGGCGGAGGCGGACGCCCACCCGGACCCGTACCCGCCCGGCGTGGACGTGGACGGCGTGACGAACGCGGCCGCGCTGTCCCGGGCCCACGCCGCCGCCGCGGCCGCCCGACGCTACCGCTGGACCGTCGTCGAGGGGCGGACCCCGGCTGCCGGGGCGGCGGACCTGGCGGCGGACGGGCCGGAGGCCGCCGTCGAGGTTATCACCCGGACGGCGAACGCGAGCGGGAACGTCTCGTTTCGCACCTACTCCGGGGAGGGCTACGCCTACGTCGGGATCGCGGGGCCGAACGGCAGCCGGTACGTCAGGGAGACGGCCCGGCGCCGATCCGGCGAAGGAACGCGCGACGCCGACCGGGCCGCCGGCTACGTGGACCGGTACCTGGCCGGTGCCGGCGGGACGGTCACCCGGGAGCGGGCCGCCGGCGTGACGCTGTACCGGTTGCGGCTCACCGACCCGCCCTCGCGGCTGGCCGGGGCCGTGTCCGACTACGAGGCGACCGCACTCGTGACCCGCCGGGGGTTCGTCGTCGTGCTCGACGTCTCCTACCGGACCCGCGGGCCCCGCGACCCGACCGCCGTCGCGTTCCGGTTCGGGTACGGCCCCTACCGGGCCACCGAGGACCCGTCGTGGTACGAGGCGGCCAGGCGGGCGGCGAACGGGACCGTGCCCGTCGGCGGGACCGGCGGCGAGTGACCGTTCGACGCCGCGATCACGACGCGGCGGGGACGCCGCTACGACCACGGCGCGGCGGCCGACGGTCCGACGGGGGCGCTGCCACGACCACGGCGCGGCGGCCGGCGGTCCGGCGGGGGCGCCGGCGTGACCCCCCCGGTCGACGCTCAGACCCGCCGCCCGACGAACGCGACGAGGTCGTCGAGCTCTTCGGGGCCGATCCCGTGCCCGCCCTCGTAGACGCCGCTCTCGACGTCGGCGCCGAGGTCCCGCAGGCGTTCGGCCGCGTCGGCGCTCCGTCGGGCGGGGATGATCCGGTCGTCCCGGCCGGCGCCGACGAGGACGGGCGTCCCGGCGATGCCGTCGGGCGCCCGGTCGGCGTGCGACTCCGGGAGGTAGCCGTGGAGGGCGGCCACCCACGCGTACCGGGCGGGCGCTTCGAGCAGGAGCGCGAGGCTCACGATGGCGCCCTGGCTGAACCCGAGCAGCCCGATCCGGTCGGGGTCCAGGCCGTAGGCGTCGGTCGCGGCGTCGACCGACGCGACGACCGCGTCGAGGCTCCGCCGGAAGTCGTCGGGATCGGGCTGGCTCCGGTGGAGGTCCCCCTCTGGCAGGTGCAGGTCGTACCAGGTGTACCCCCCCTGGAGCCGGTCCGGGGCGCGGAGGCTCACGACGGCGAGCGCGTCCGGGAGCCGCCGGGCGACGGGCAGGAGGTCCCCCTCGTCGGCGCCGCGGCCGTGCAGGACGACGACGGCGGGCGCCGGACCGGCGGCGTCGGTGTCGGGCGGGCGGTGGACGTGTTCGAGCGGGAGGTCGGCGGCCGGCGCCATGGCCCGCCGTACGGTCCCGCCCGGTTTGAAACCCCGTCCGGCGGCCGTCGCGGCGCCGCGACCCCGGACGGGCCGGCGGGCAGGAGCACGGACCGACACGCCGACGCGCCGAAGCGCCGGCCTTAATCCCGCGCGCCCGCTACCCGGCGGTAATGAGCCACGAGTCCGACGCCGATCCGGGGCCGGGGGACCGGACCCCCGGCGACCTCACCCGGACGGGGATGGCGTTGCGACACGACCGCGAGTGGGACTACGAACTCGACCGCATCCTCGACGCCATCGAAGAACGGGACGCCGAGACCGTCGGCCTCCAGTTCCCCGAGGGGCTGAAGCGGCGCGGGCCCGCCGTCGTCGACGACCTCCGGTCGCTGGCCCCCGACGACGTGACGTTCATGCTGTCGGGCCAGCCCTGCTACGGCGCCTGCGACCTCGACACGTTCCTGATGCGTCGGTCGGACGTGTTCGTCCACTTCGGCCACTCGCCGATGAAGGAGTCGGAGAAGATCATCTACGT
>JBDGPV010000061.1:0-18561 GCA_042219485.1 Haloferacaceae archaeon | reverse complement strand
TAGGGCTTTCGCGGGCCGCGATCGGCCCGGCGGGACGGGGCCCGGCGGCCGGGTCAGTCGTCGGCTCGCGCCGCCCGCCGGGCCGCCTCGACGCTCCGCCCCTCCCGCTCCAGGGCCTCGACGAACAGTTCGCCGGCGCGGTACGAGGACCGGACCATCGGCCCGCTCGCACAGTAGAGGAAGCCGAACGCCTCCTCGGCCACCCGCCGCCACGTCTCGAACGTCGCGGGGTGGACGTGCTCGGCGACGTCGAGGTGCGACGCCGAGGGCTGGAGGTACTGCCCGAGGGTGACGATGTCCACCCCCACCTCCCGGAGGTCCGACAGCGTCCGGTAGACCTCGTGGGCGTACTCGCCGACGCCGAGCATCAGGCTCGTCTTGACGTGGACGTCGCGCCCGGCCGCCAGGTCGAGCACCGACAGCGACTGCTCGTAGCCCGCCCGGCGGTCCCGGACCGGCCACTGGAGGCGCTCGACCGTCTCGACGTTGTGGGCGAACACGTCCGGCCCGGCGTCGAGCACCCGCCCGACGAGTTCCGGGTCCCCGCGGAAGTCCGGGGTCAGCGTCTCGACCAGGATCCCCGGGTCGCGCTCCTTGATCGCCCGCACGGTCGCGGCGAAGTGCTCGGCCCCCTGGTCGGGGAGGTCGTCGCGGTCGACGGAGGTGAGCACCACGTAGTCGAGGCCGATCGCCTCCACCGCGTCGGCCACCTTCGACGGCTCCTCGGGGTCGAGCGGCTCCATCCCCCCGGTCGTCACGTCACAGAAGTTACACCCCCGCGAGCAGCGGTCGCCCATCAGCATGAACGTCGCCGTGCCCGGCCCCGAACGGCCGCTCCAGCACTCGCCCAGGTTCGGGCAGTTGGCCTCCTCGCAGACCGTGTTGAGGTCGTGCTCCCGGAGGGTCGCCTTGATGTCGGTGAACCGCTCGCCCGACGGCGGCCTGACCTTCAGCCAGTCCGGCTTCCGGCGGCCGCGGCGCCCCCGGGCGGTCCCCCGCCCCGCCCGGACGCCGCCGCCGTCGCCGTCGTCGCCGTCGTCGCCACCGGCGCCGGCATCGGTCCCGTCGGGTCCCGTCGGGTCCATGTGTGGCCCTTTCGGCCCGCGGCCAAAAGCCTGTGGCCGACGGTACGACTATGCGCCTCCCCCGGGTACGCCGCCCCGTGCCCGACGAGGAGGCCCTGGTCGAAGGACCGGTCGCGCGGACGCTGCTCTCGCTCGCGGCGCCGCTGGTCGCCCAGAACGTCGTCCGGGTGATCCAGCAGGTCGTCGACGCGTTCTGGGTCGGCCGCGTCGGCGAGGCGGCGGTCGGCGCGGTCGGCCTGGTCCTGCCCGTCCTCGCGGCGGCCTTCGCCCTCCTGGTCGCGCCCTTCGTCGGCACGCAGGTGCTCGTCTCCCGCCGGGTCGGCGCCGACGACCCCGGCGGCGCCCGTGCGGCCGTCGGGGCGGGCGTGGTCCTCTCGGTCGTGATCGGCGCCGTCGTGGCGGCGGCGCTCGGGATCGGCGCGCCGCGGATCGTCGCGCTGCTCGGCGCCGGCCCCGATGTCGGCCCCCTCGCGGCCGCCTACCTCGCGGTCGTCGGCGCGGGCCTGCCGCTGGCCGGCGCGAGCGACGCCGTCGAGGCCGGCTACACCGGATGGGGGGCCACCCGGCTCTCGCTCGCGGTCAACGTCGCCACCGTCGGCGTCAACCTGGCGCTCGACCCGGTGCTCGTGCTCGGCCTGGGGCCGGCCCCGCCGCTCGGCGTCCGCGGCGCCGCCTACGCCACCGTCGCGGGGTACGCGGCCGGCCTCGGTCTGGCCCTGGCGCTCCTCTCCCGGCGGCGGGTGCTCGCGCTGGCCCCCGCGTCGCTCGCGCCGTCCCGCGCCGACCTGCGGCGCCTGCTCGCGGTCGGCGCGCCGGTCACGGGCCGGCGCCTGCTCTCGGCCGCCGTCCGGGTCGTCCTGGTCGGGGTGGTCGCCGCCGTCGCCGGGGCGCCGGGGCTCGCGGCATACACCGTCGGGGCCCGGGTGGCGAGCGTCGCGTTCGTCCCGGCCCAGGGGCTGAGCCAGGCCGCACAGAGCATGATCGGGCAGAACCTCGGCGCCGCGCGGCCCGACCGGGCCGACCGGACGGCGCTCGTCGGCGTCGGCCTGGCGGCCGGCCTGCTGGCGGCGGTCGGCGCCGTCCAGTGGCTCGTCCCCGGTCCCCTCGCGACGGCGTTCGTTCCCGACCTCTCGGCGGCCGGCCGCGCCCACGCCCGCGCCTACCTCCGCATCCTCGCGTACGGCTACCCCGCCATCGGGGCCGCCGACCTCGTGGTCGCGGGGTTCAACGCCGCCACCCGGACCCGGGTGGGGCTGGTGGCGGACCTGCTGAAGTACTGGGGGGTCCGCCTGCCGGTCGCCTCGCTCGCGCTCCCCGCGGTCGGGCCCCCGGTCGGGGTCGGGGCCGTCTTCTGGGCGGTCACCGCCTCGAACGTCGCGGCGGCCGCGGGGCTCGCGGCCTACTTCGCCAGGGAGCGCCGCCGGGGCCTGTTCGCCGGCGACCCGGCGTCCGGGTCGGGAACGGAGTCGGGGTCCGGGTCGGAGGCCGGTGACTGACCCCGCCCGCGGAGAGCAACGCCTATCCCGTCGCGTCCCCGGGTGTGTTTCGATGGACCGACCCCGCGCCGCGCCGCACCGGAGCCGGCCGTCCCCCGCCTCGCGCCGACCCGGGAGGGTGCTGTGGCCGGACCCCCGCCCCCACCGTCGCGCGACGGTCCGCGCCCGCGGAGGGAGGCCGTCGCCGTGAGGGTCGCCGACGTGGTGCCGGAGTTCGCCGACGCGTTCGGGTTCGAGGAGTTCAACCGGATGCAGCGGGAGGCCCTGCCGGCCATCGTCGAGTCGGAGGCCAACGTCGTGGCGGCCGCGCCGACCGCGAGCGGGAAGACCGCGCTCGCGGAACTGGCCATCTGCGAGACGCTCCGGGCGGGGGGGACCGCCCTCTTCGTCGCCCCACTCCGGGCGCTGACCAACGAGAAGGAGAGCGAGTGGGAGCGGTTCGAGGACCTGGGCTACTCGGTGTACGTCGTCACCGGCGAACGGGAACTGAACCCGCGGCGCGCCGAGCACGCGGACATCCTGGTGATCACGCCGGAGAAGGCCGACTCGGCCACCCGCAAGCACGACTCGCCCCGGTACGGGTTCATCGCCGACGTGGACTGTGTCGTCATCGACGAGGTCCACCTGCTCGACTCCGAGGCCCGCGGCGGGGTGCTGGAGGTCGTGATCTCGCGGCTCCGCCGGCTCTGTGCCCCCCGTATCGTCGCGCTCTCGGCGACGATGAAAAACGTCGAGGACGTGGCGGCGTGGCTGGACGCCCCGACGGAGACCACCTTCGCGTTCGGCGACGAGTACCGCCCCGTCGACCTCCACACCGGCGTCGAGACCTACACCCACGGGGACAACGCCTTCGCGGACAAGTACCGCCGCCTGTTCCGGGCGCTCGACCTCGCGGAGCCCCACCTCCGCGACGACGGCCAGGCGCTCGTGTTCGTCTCGGCCCGCCGTGACGCGGTCGAGGCCGCCCGGAAGGCCCGGGACGAACTCGTCGAGCGGGACGTGCCCGTGGGGGCCCGCGGCGACTACGACCTCCACACCGCCGCCGAGGAGCTCTCGAACGACACGCTCCGGCAGTCGGTCGTCGACGGGGTCGCCTTCCACCACGCCGGCCTCGGGAAGGCCGACCGCGACCGCGTCGAGGCGTGGTTCCGGGACGGGACGATCGACCTCCTCTTTTCGACCTCGACGCTCGCGTGGGGGGTCAACCTCCCCGCCCGGTGCGTGATCATCCGGGACACGAAGCGCCACGACCCGCTGGAGGGCGAGGTGGACGTCTCGCCGCTCGACGTGCTCCAGATGATCGGCCGGGCCGGCCGCCCGGGCTACGACGACGTGGGCTACGGCTGGGTGGTCTGTGACGCCGAGGACGCCGACCGATACCGCCGCCTGCTCGACGAGGGCACCGAGATCGAGTCGCGCCTCGAGGCCGACCTCGACGCCCACCTCAACGCCGAGATCGCCACCGGGACGATCGACGACCTCGACGACGTGATGTCGTGGCTGGAGACCACGTACTACTACGCCCGCGCGGAGGCGGCCCCGGACCGCTACGACCTCGGGTCGCTCCGGGAGCGCGCCCGCGACACCCTGGAGTCGCTGGTCGACCGCGGCTTCGTCGACCTCGGCGACGACCTCTCGGTCGCGGCGACCCCGCTCGGGCGCCTGGCGTCGGCGTACTACCTCCGCCTGGAGACCGCCGTCCGGTTCCGGGACCTGGCCGCCCGCGACCGCCTGACCGCGGACGACCTGCTGGAGGCGGTCGCGGGCGCCGCGGAGTTCCGGTCGGTGTCGGCGCGCAGTTCGGAGGGCGACGCGGTGGAGTCGGTGCTGACCGGGGTCGAGACCGACCTCGACGACGGCCCGCGGAAGGTGCTCGCCATCCTCCGGGCGAGCATGGCCGACTCCGTCCCGTCGGACCTCCGGGCCGACGCGTGGGCCATCCGCCGGAACGCGCTCCGCGTGCTCGCGGCCCTCCGGGCCTTCCTCGACCGGTTCGCCGGCCCGCGGGCGGCCAACCTCGCCCGCCGGGTCGCGGCCCGGGTCGAGCACGGCGTCTCCGCCGACGCCGTCGGCCTCACCGCCGTCGACGGGGTCGGCTCCGGCCGCGCCCGGACCCTCGCGGCCGCCGGCTTCCGGACGCCCCGGGACCTCGTCGCCGCCGGCGCCGACGAGCTCGAACGGGCCGGCCTCGCCCCGGGCGTCGCCGAGCGGGTGGTCGCGGCCGCGGCCGACCTCCCGGCGATATCGGTCGCGTGGGACTGCCCCGAGACCGTCGCGCGCGGGTCGAACGCGATGGGCGAGGTCCGCGTCGAGAACGGCGGCGAGGGCGCGACGGCCGGCGTCCGCGTGACCGTCAACGGCGTCGAGATGACCGCCCGCGAGACCCACCTCGGCGAGGCCACGCTGCCGGTCGGCGTGGTCGGCCCCCCCGACGCCGACGAACTGACCCTGCGGGTCGAGGTCGCGTTCCCGGACCTGCCGCTCCCGCCGGCGACCGACACGCGGACGGTCGGGGTGACCGACCCCGGCTGACCGACCGATCGCTTCCGGCCCGGCCGTCCGACCGTCCGGCCGTCGGCCCCGCCCCCCGGCCCCGAACGCCGACGGGTCAGGACCCGCCGCCCATCGAGCCCCCCGGCGTCAGGGTGACCCGGATCGCATCGCTCGCGGCCGGGTACTCGTGTCCGTCCCCGACGTCGGCGAGGCGCCGGACCACGCCGCCCTCGTCGTCGCCCTGGTCCGGGCTCTCCTGTGCGGGGGCCTGGTCCGGCCCCTCGCCCGGGGGCCGGGCGTTCGGTTCCGTGCCGGCGTCCCACAGTTCGACGGCGGCGGTCACGTCGCCCTCGACCGGCTCCTCCCCCTCGGGCCACAGCGCGATCCCCGCCGCGGTCGGCGAGAAGAAGACGTCGTTCGACGGGACGAACATGCTCGCAAACGAGAGCCGTTGCCCGGGTTCGGCCTCGACGTCGAACTCGAACGCGCCGCCCGGCGCGATGGGGGGCGCGCCCGGCACCTCCCCCATCGGGTCGTTCGGGTCCGCGACGGTGGTCTCCGGCGCGTACGCCCCGGCGGACGCGACCCCCATCTCCCCGGTCATCCCCCGGAGTTCGCTCACGAGGCCGGGTTCGTCCGGGAACCCGGTCGGCGGCCCCGCCTCCGCCAGCGCTTCGAGGCCGGTCGAGGCCGCCTCCCCCTCGGTGTAGATGGGGTTCTCGCCGGCGTGGACCGCGTACGCCCCCGGCGTGATCCACACCTGGCCGCCCGTCGGGGTCTCGGAGCCGTAGAAGTCGGCCGGGGCGACGTTCTCGATCCGGACGGTGACCGTCACCGGCCCGCTCGCCATCCCGCCCTCGGTCCCGGCCGTCCCGTCCATGGACCCGGTCTCGGTCATCCCCCCTCCCATGGACTCCGTGCCGGTCGCCTCGCCCATGGACCCGGTCTCGGTTCCGCCGCCGTCGCCGCCGCTACACCCGGCGAGGGCCGCTACAGTCGTGCTACCTGCGAGCGCGAGGAACCGCCGTCTGGACGCGTGCTCCGACATGACGCCCGGAGCGGGGACCGAGACCGGAAAGTAAATTTTGCAACATGCGTTGAAACTGCAACCGAACGCCGTCTAGAATCCGTTCGGATTGCGGGCCCCAGGGCGTCGGGCCCCGCGTGGGATCGTCGCCCCCGGGTTGAAGGCCCATGCCGCGCCCACCCGCCCCGTGCCGACCGACACCGACTCCGTCCGCCTGCTGGCGGGCGAGTGTACGGTCCGCTTCGAGGGGGAACGCGAGCGCACGCAGCGCGGCCGCGTCGTGGTGCTGATCAAGCCCGACCGCACGACGCTCGTCCACGACGCCGACGGGTACCAGCCCGCGGCGTGGCTCACCCGCCCGGACTCGCTGACCGTCGAGGCCGACGGGGACGCGTTCGGCGTGACCGCCCGGACCGACGAGCAGCGCCTGCGGGTGGTCTCGCACGCCGTGACCGCCCGGGCCACCGTCCCCGTTTCGCCCGCGGGCGTCCCCGTCGGGCGCCACCCCGACACCGGGGGAGCGCTGGTGCGGACCGGCGGGGCCGTCATCGACCTGGCCGGCGACGAGCGGTATCCGCTCGCCGCGGGCGCCACCGTCCTGGAGGCGGCCTGCCCGGACTGCGGGCTTCCCCTGATGGCCGTCGAGCGCGGCGCGGCGTTCGAGGTGTGTCTCGATCGGGACTGCGAGCCGCTGGACGAGGCGGTCCGCGAGCGGTTCGACCGCGCCTGGTCGTGCCCGGACTGCGCGAGCGACCTGCGGGTGCTCCGCCGCCGGGGGCGCCTGCTCGCCGGCTGTGACGCCCACCCGGACTGCGGGACGGCGTTCACGATCCCGGCGGGCGTCGTCGTCGCGGAGTGCCCCTGTGGCCTCCCGGTCTTCGAGACCGCGGCGGGCCGGCGGTGTCTCGACGGCACCTGCGACCGGTTCCCGGCGGGGGGATGACGGGCCGCCGCCGTCCGATCCGCCGCCGCCGACCGCAGGCCATATGCCGGCGCCCGCGCGAGTGGGGCGCATGGAGGGCCGACTCCGGGACGACGGCGCCGACCCGACCGTGGTCGTCGGCGGCGACGCCCGGCAGCGCTTCCACGACGCCCGCGGCTACGGCCGCCCGCTCGACGGCAACCGGATCGAACTGGCTCCCGTCGAGGCCGCCCACCTGCTCTTCCGTGGCGACCTCGACGCCGTCGGCGACGGGGGACGGCTCGGCTTCCGCGACCTGCTCGCCCGGACCGGCGTCGTGCTGGAGTTCGTGGTCTACAAGGACCTCCGGGACCGGGGCTTCTACCTCTCCCCCGCCCGCGAGGGGTGGGTCGACGAGCCCGGGGGCGCGGACCTCGTGGTCTACCCCAGGGGCAAGGGGCCGGCCGACGGCGCGGTCGCCCACCGGGTCCGGGTGCTCGGCGAGCGCGACCCGGTCCCGGTCGCGAGCCTCGGCGACGTGGCGCTTGCCGTCGTCGACGAGGAGGGCGAACTCACCTACTTCGCGACCGAGCGGGCGACGGCCGCGGGCGATGCCGGGGGCGAGCGCGATCCCCTGCCCGACGCGGTCGAGGCGTCGCTCCTGGCCGACCGCGCGCTCGTCTGGGACCCGCCGGCCGCGCTGTACGACGCGGCCTTCTACGGGCAGCGGCTGGCCGGCCGGAACGCCGACGCGGGACCGCTCCAGCTCTCGCTCGTCGAGGCGGCCTACCTCGCCCGCGGGGGGGCGCTGGCGCTCGAGGAGGCGGCGGTCGCGGAGCGGGGGCGCGCGGTCGAGGGCGACCGGTTCGACCGCCGGCTGACCGCCTACGCCGCCCTCCGGGACGCCGGCGCGGTCCCCAAGAGCGGCTTCAAGTTCGGCGCCGACTTCCGGGTGTACGACGCGTTCGACTCGGTCGCGGAGATGGGCCACTCCGACCGGCTGGTGCGGGTGGTCGAACCGGACCGCGAACTGCTGCCCCGCGACCTGTCGCTGGACGTGCGCCTGGCCGGCGGGGTGCGCAAGCGAATGGTTTTTGCGCTGACCGCCGCAGGCTCCGTCAGGTGGCTCGCGGCCGACCGGCTGACGCCGTGAGCCGGCCCCACGACCATGACGCGTGACTCCGCTCCCGACGACGGCGACGACGGCGACGGCGCCGGGCGCCCGCTGCCCGACGGCGGCGCGGCCGGCGCCGACGAGGTGGCGCTGGACCCGTGGGGCTCCTCGACGGTCGCCGACTACCGGGCGCTGTTCGAGGAGTTCGGGATCGGGTCCTTCGACGACGTGCTCCCGGAGGTCCCCGCTCCCCACTACCTGATGCGGCGGGGGGTCATCTTCGGCCACCGCGACTACCGGCCCGTGGCCCGCGCGATGCGGGCCGGCGAGCCCTTCGCCGTCCTCTCGGGGTTCATGCCGACCGGCGACCCGCACATCGGGCACAAGCTCGTCTTCGACGAGATCATCTGGCACCAGGAGCGCGGCGGCGACGCCTACGCGCTCATCGCCGACCTGGAGGCCCACGCCGCGCGCGGGCTGTCGTGGGACGAGATCGACGGGCACGCCCGCGATTACCTGCTCTCGCTGCTCGCGCTGGGGTTCGACCCCGAGGCCGGGACGCTGTACCGCCAGTCGGCCGAGCGCGACCTCCAGGACCTCGCGTTCGAACTCGGCGCGCACGCCCGCTTCGCGGAGTTCGAGGCCATCTACGGCTTCGACGGCGAGACCAGCGTCTCGCACATGCAGTCGGTCGTGACCCAGATCGCCGACATCCTCTACCCGCAACTGGACGAGCCCAAGCCGACGGTCATCCCCGTCGGGCCGGACCAGGACCCCCACGTCCGGCTGGCGCGCGACGTCGCCGCCCGGACGCGCTTCTTCAAGGTAACCGAGGCGTACGCGAGCTTCGAACTCGACGACGGGGAGCGCCCGCTCGTGGCCGAGGCCCACGAGCGCCGCGAGGCGTACGCCGAGGACCCCGACCGGCCCCGGTGTGGCGAGGCCGCCGAGTGGCTCGAACGCGAGCGCGACGCGACGGCGGCCCGGGAGGGCGCGGTCGAGAAGCTCCGCAACGCCGGCAGGGAGCCCCTCCGCCCCCGGGTCCGGTTCGTCGATCAGAACGCCCCCGAGGAGGCGTTCGAGGCGCTGATCGACGCGGTCGCGGGCGAGAAGCGGGTCTACGAGGCCCACGTCGACGCGTTCGACCTCGACCGCGGGGCGGCCGAGGACCTGGCCCGGGAGGTCGAGGTCGACCACGGCGGCTTCGGCTTCGTCGCGCCCTCCTCGATCTACCACCGGTTCATGACGGGGCTGACCGGCGGGAAGATGTCCTCGTCGGTGCCCGCCTCGCACATCAGCCTGCTCGACGACCCCGCGGCGGGCGCCGAGAAGGTGCGGGCGGCGGCCACGGGCGGCCGTGAGACCGCCGAGAAGCAGCGCGAACTCGGCGGCGAGCCCGACGACTGCCCGGTCTACGAGCTGTACGCCTACCTGCTGGCGGCCGACGACGACGAGTTCGCCACGCGGGTCTACGAGGAGTGTGCCGGGGGCGAGCGGCTGTGTGGCGACTGCAAGGACCAGGCCGCCGAACTGATGCGGGAGTTCCTCGCCGACCACCAGGAGAAGCGCGCGGAGGCCGAGGCGGTGCTCGCGGACCTGGACCTGTCCCTCGACACCGACCGGGTCGGCGACCGGCTGACCCCCGACGCGGGGGAGTGACCGCCGACCGACGCGCTTTTGTGCGGCCGTGGTATCCGTTGGCACATGATCGCCGGATCCGACGGCCGGCGCGCCGCGCGCCAACCGCCGACCGCCGCCCCCGGGCTCCGGTTTTTCCGCCGGGACCGCTGAGGGCCGGTGGACTCCCGGCCGGGGCGAGCGCCCCGGCGGGACGAACCCGGCCCGCACGGCCCGGAGCCGCCGTATCGGAACCCCTAACTGCCGAGCCCGAGCCACACCGACAGGACCGACACAGCCGATGCAACTCCCGGACTCCCAGGTCGCGGTGCTGAACGCCGCGAGCGCCACCGACCCGAAGACGATCGCACAGCTCGCCGAGGAGACGGGCCACAAGCCCGAGACCGTCACGCGGGCGGCCTTCGAGTTGCGCGACGAGGGCCTCGTCGCGGTCGAGGAGCGCGACGCGGTCGAGCACGCGATCACCGAGGAGGGGCGCGCGTACCTCGACGAGGGGCTGCCCGAGGTCCGCCTGTACCGCGCCGCGGCCGGGGCGGGCGCGGCCGAGGAGCCGGTCGACCTGGGCCGGGTCATCGGCGACTCCGACCTCGACGGCCCCGAGGTCGACATCGCCCTGGCCAACTTCGCCCGGAAGGGGTACGGCGAGGTCGAGGACGGCGCCGTGCGCGCCGACCCCGACGCGGACCCCGGGGCCGACCCCGAGCGGCGGACGCTCGCGGCGGTCGCGGCCGGCGACCCCCCGGCCGACGAGGCGGCGCTCGCGGAACTCGTCCGGCGCGGCCTCGTCGAGCGGACCGAGCGGACCGAGCGGTCGGTCAGCCTGACCGACGAGGGCGTGACCGCGCTGATGGAGGGCGTCGAGGCCGCCGAGACCGTCGACCGGCTGACGCCGGACCTGCTGGCCTCCGGCGAGTGGCGCGACGTCGAGTTCGCCGACTACAACGTGGAGGCCGACGCCCCCGAGGTCCGGGGGGGGCAGGTGCACATCCTCCGACAGACCGCCGAGCGGGTCAAGGAGGTCCTCGTCGGGATGGGCTTCCGGGAGATGGAGGGCCCCCACGCCGACGCGCAGTTCTGGATCAACGACTGCCTGTTCATGCCACAGGACCACCCGGCCCGCACCCACTGGGACCAGTTCGCGCTCGACGTGCCGCCGATCGACGGCCTCCCCGCGGACCTGGTCGAGCGCGTGCAAGCGGCGCACCTGGACGGGGTCGGCGAGGACGGCGACGGCTACCACTCGCCGTGGACCGAGGACGTCGCCCGGCAGGTCGACCTGCGGGGCCACACCACCTCGCTGTCGATGCGGTACCTCTCGGGCCACGGCGTCGGCGACCTGGAGCCCCCGGAGCGCTTTTTCAGCGTCGAGAAGGTGTACCGCAACGACACCCTCGACCCGACCCACCTGCTGGAGTTCTTCCAGATCGAGGGGTGGGTGATGGCCGAAGACCTCTCGGTGCGGGACCTGATGGGCACGTTCGAGGAGTTCTACGGCCACTTCGGCATCACCGACATCGAGTTCAAGCCCCACTACAACCCGTACACGGAGCCGAGCTTCGAGCTGTTCGGCCGCCACCCCGAGACCGACGAACTGATCGAGATCGGCAACTCCGGGATGTTCCGCGACGAGGTGCTCCGCCCGCTGGGGGTCGAGTGCGACGTGATGGCCTGGGGGCTCGCGCTGGAGCGCCTGCTGATGCTCATCTACGGGTTCGACGACGTGCGCGACGTCCACGGGACGCTCTGTGATCTGGACCTGCTGCGGACCACGGAGGTGATGTACTGATGCCCGTCGTCGAGATCGACCCCGACGAACTGCGGGAGCTGACCGGTCACGAGGAGAAAAGCGACGCGGAGTTCCGCGAGGACCTGTTCGCGCTCGGCCTGGAGTACGAGGGCGAGACCGAGGACGGCGAGATGCAACTGGAGTTCGGCCCCGACCGGCTGGACCGGCTCTCGGTCGAGGGCGTTGCCCGATCGCTGCGCTACCAGTACGGCGACGACCGCGGCGTGTACGTCCCCTCGACGAACGACCCCGACTGGACCATCGAGGTCGCGGGGAGCGTGCCCGACGAGCGCCCGTACGTCACCGGCGCGGTGGTCCGGGGGGTGGACCTCGACGAGCCGGCCCTGGAGTCGCTGATCCAGCTCCAGGAGAAGCTCCACGCGACGATGGGGCGGGACCGCGCCAAGGGCGCCATCGGCATCCACGACCTGACGATGCTGAAAGGCGAGGTGGTCGACGGGACCGGGCCCGGCGGCGGGAACGGCGATACGGGCGCGGCCGGGACCGTCCCGTCGACGAGCAAGTCGATCACCTACCGCGGCGTGGCCCCCGACGGCGACCGCTTCGTCCCCCTGGACGCCGAGCGCGAGATGACGCCCGCGGAGGTGCTCGCCGACCACCCGATCGGCGGGGACTACGCCGATCTGGTCGCCGACTACGGCCGCTACCCCGCGATCTACGACGAGATCGGCCTCTTCTCGTTCCCGCCGGTGATCAACGGCCGCCGGACGGAGGTGACGACCGACTCCCGGGCCCTGTTCGTGGAGATGACCGGCACCGACCAGTGGACGATCGACCGGATGCTGAACGTCGTCTGTTACGCCCTCGACGCCCGCGGCGCGGCCGTCGAGGAGGTGCGGGTGGCGTACGCCGACGACGCGGTCCACCCGCCCGACGGCCCGGAGCTGGTGCGCCCGGACCTCTCGACCGACCGGAAGACCGTCGCCCACGACCGGATCGAGGGGTCGCTGGGGATCCCGCTCGACGCCGAGGAGGTGATCGACCTCTTCGAGCGTTCCGGGCTCGACGCCTCCGAGGCCGGCGCGGACCCGGTCGAGTACGAGGTCGAGGTCCCGCCCTACCGCGTCGACGTCCTCCACCCGCTGGACCTGGTCGACGACGTCGGGCGGGCCTACGGGTTCAACGAGCTGGAGCCGCGATACCCCGGCGTGGCGACGGTGGGGGAGCGCCACGAGCGCTCGCGGCTGGAGGACGCGGTGCGGACCGCGCTCGTCGGCCTCGGATTCGAGGACCTGCTCGACTTCCATATGATCGGCGAGGCCGAGAACTACGGCCGCATGGGGCTGTCCGCCCCCGACGGCCCGTCGGCCGGTGCGGACGCGTTCGGCGCCGGCGCCCCCGTCACGATCACCGAGCCGTACAGCGACGAGTACGCGATGCTCCGCACGTGGGCGCTCCCCTCGCTGACCATGGTGCTCGAGAACAACACCCACCGCGCGTATCCCCAGGACCTCGCGGAGGTGGGGCTGGTCGCCCGCCGGGACGACGACGAGCCGACCGGCGTCGCCGAGCGCCGTGACGTGGCGGCCGTCGTCGCCCGGACCGACGCGAGCTACGAGGACGCCAAGGGGCGGCTGGCGGCGCTCTGCCGGGCGTTCGACGCCGACCTGGCGACGCCCGCGACCGACCACCCCTCGTTCATCGACGGGCGGGCCGCGGCCGTCGAGATCGACGGCCGGCGGGCGGGCGTGATCGGCGAACTCCACCCGCGCGTGCTCGTCGAGCACGACATCGAACTGCCGGTCGCGGCCTTCGAGTTCCGGCTGGACGCGCTCCGCTGAGGGCGGGCCCGCCGCCCGCGCCGTCGTCCCGCGTTTCGCCTCCCGGTTCCCGCCGGCCCGCCGCACCGGGCGGCTGCCGTCAGTCGTCAGTCGCTCGTCCGCCGCCCGCCGTCGTCGACCGCCCGCCAGTCGCCGACCGCCCGTCCGCGTGTCGGTCGCCCGCCGCCCGCCGGTCCTCCCGTGCGACCCGCGTACCGAGGGGTTTAACAGCCGCTCGGGCGGTAATCACGTCGAGAATGCCCGAGGGCGAGTACGACCCGGAGACCGTCGAGCCGAAGTGGCAGGAGCGGTGGGTCGAGGCGGAGACGTACACCTACGGGGGCGACGCGGCGACCGATCCCGACACCGTCTTCGCGATCGATTCGCCGCCGCCGACCGTCTCCGGCAGCCTCCACTGGGGGCACGTCTACGGGTTCACGCTGCAGGACTTCGCCGCGCGGTACAACCGCATGGCCGGCCGGGAGGTCTTCTTCCCGTTCGGCTACGACGACAACGGTATCGCCTCCGAGCGCCTGACCGAGGACGAACTCGGGGTGCGCCACCAGGACTACGACCGCCACGAGTTCCAGGAGCTCTGCCGCGAGGTCTGTGCCGAGTACGAGGCGGAGTTCACCGAGAAGATGCAGAACCTGGGCATCTCGATCGACTGGTCGGAGACCTACCAGACCATCGCCCCCGAGGTCCAGCGGATCTCGCAGCTCTCCTTCGTCGACCTCTACGAGCAGGGTCGGGAGTACCGCAAGCGCGCCCCCGCGATCTGGTGTCCCGAGTGCGAGACCGCCATCTCGCAGGTCGAGATGGAGGACGACGAGCAGGACTCGCATTTCAACGACATCCGGTTCGACGTGGCCGACAGCGACGAGTCGTTCGTCATCTCCACGACCCGGCCGGAGCTGCTCCCGGCCTGCGTCGCGGTCTTCGTCCACCCCGACGACGAGGAGCACGCCGACCTGGTCGGCCGCGAGGCCGAGGTGCCCCTGTTCGGCCAGCGCGTGCCGATCATCGAGGACGACCGGGTCGACCTGGAGACCGGGTCGGGGGTCGTGATGTGCTGCACGTTCGGCGACCAGACCGACATCGAGTGGTACCAGGCCCACGACCTCGACCTGCGGATCGCCATCGACGAGTCGGGGACGATGACGGAGGTGGCCGGCGAGTACGAGGGCCTCTCCAGCGAGGAGGCCGCCGGGGCCATCGTCGAGGCGCTCGAGGCGGCGGGCCACCTGCTCGACCGGCGCCCGATCACCCACACGGTCAACGTCCACGAGCGGTGTTCGACCGGCGTCGAGTTCCTGGTCACCGAGCAGTGGTACATCGAACTGCTCGACAAGACCGACGAGTACCTGGCGGCGGGCCGGGAGATGGACTGGTACCCCGAGAAGATGTTCACCCGGTACCGGAACTGGATCGAGGGGCTCCAGTGGGACTGGTCGATCTCCCGGCAGCGCTCCTCGGGCATCCCCTTCCCGGTGTGGTACTGCGCGGACTGCGACGCGGAGGTCGTCGCCGACCGCGAGCAGTTGCCGGTCGACCCGCTGGAGGCCGACCCGCCGGTCGCGTCGTGCCCGGACTGCGGGGCCGACGAGTTCGTCCCCGAGGACGACGTGCTCGACACGTGGGCCACCTCCTCGCTGACGCCGCTGATCAACGCCGGGTGGGGGTGGGACGCGGAGGCGGGGGAGTTCGCCGTCGAGCGGCCGGAGCTCTACCCGATGGACATGCGGCCCCAGGGCCACGACATCATCTCGTTCTGGCTCTTCCACACCGTGGTCAAGTGTTACGAGCACACCGGCGAGGTCCCGTTCGACAGCGTGATGATCAACGGGATGGTGCTCGACGAGAACCGGGAAAAGATGTCGAAGTCGAAGGGCAACGTCGTCACGCCCGACGAGGTGCTGGCGCAGTTCCCGGTCGACGCGGCGCGGTACTGGGCGGCGGGGTCGTCGGTCGGCGACGACCTGCCGTACAAGGAGAAGGGGCTGCGGGCGGGCGAGCGCCTGCTGCGGAAGCTCTGGAACGCCTCGAAGCTCGTCGACGACCTGACGCCGGACGAACGCCTCGACCGGCCGGACCTGGAGGCGCTGGACCGGTGGCTGCTGGCCGAGATGGACGAACTCGTCGCGGAGCTGACCGAGCGGTTCGAGCGCCGGGAGTACTCGAAGGCCCGCGACCGCCTGCGGAGCTTCTTCTGGCACACGTTCTGCGACGACTACCTGGAGGTCGCCAAACAGCGCATCCGCGCGGCCGACGGCGACGGCGCCGCGGGCGGCGATCCCGCCGCCGCGTACACCCTGCAGGTCGCCCACGAGCGGTTCTGCCGGCTGTTCGCACCGATCCTGGCCCACGTCACCGAGGAGATCTGGACGGAGATGCACCGCGACGAGGGGCGGCCGGACAGCGTCCACCTGACCGACTGGCCCGAGCCGCTGGGGGTCGAGGCCGACCGCGAGGCGGGCGCGACCGCGATGGCCGTGGTCGGGGCGCTCCGGCGGTACAAGTCCGAGCGGCAGTTGCCGCTGAACGCCGCGCTCGAGTCGGTCACCGTCCACGGCGACGTCTCGGGGTTCGAGGCGGACATCCGCCGCGTGATGCACGTCGAGGAGCTGGAGACGACGACGGCCGAGGCCGAGGTCGAGTCGGTGGTGACCGGGATCGACCTCGACTACGCGACCGTCGGGCCGGAGTACGGGGAGCGGGTCTCGGAGATCGAGGCCGGGATCGAGGCCGGCGAGTACGAACTCGCCGACGGCCGGCTCCGGGTCGCGGGCGTCGAACTCGACCCCGACGCCTTCGAGGTCGAGGAGGAGCGCCGGTACACCGGCGAGGGCGAGATGGTCGAGGCGGGCGACGCGGTCGTGATCGTGGGGTAACGGCCGCGCGGAGCTCCCCGCCCGCTCACAGGTCCGCCCCGACCGCCGCCTCGACCGAGTCGAAGCCGTCCCGGTCGAGCAGGGCGAGCAGCCCCTCGTTGATGCGCCGGGCCAGTCCCGGCCCCTCGTAGACGAGCGCGGTGTACAGCTGGACCAGGCTGGCGCCGGCGCGGATCTTCCGGTAGGCGCCCGCGGCGTCCGCGACGCCGCCGACCCCGATCACCGGGACGTCCACCCGCTCGGCCACGAACCGCACGGTCCGGGTGGCGCGGTCCTCCAGGGGCGCGCCCGACAGGCCGCCGCGCTCGGCGCGGTTCGGGTTCCGGAGCCCCTCGGGCCGGTCGGTGGTCGTGTTGACCGCGACGACGCCCTCGAGCCCGCGGTCCGCGACGACCGCGAGCGCCTCCTCGATCGCGGGCTCGGACAGGTCCGGCGAGAGCTTCACCAGGAGCGGGTCGGCGCCCGCGTCCCGCAGTTCGCCGACGATGCGTTCGAGCGCGTCGCGGTTCTGCAGCGAGCGGAGCCCCGGCGTGTTCGGGCTGGAGACGTTGACGACGACGTAGTCGGCGGCGTCGGCCACCCGCTCGTACGTGTACCGGTAGTCGTCGGGGGCCTCCGCCAGGGGCGTCGCCTTCGACTTCCCGAGGTTGACGCCGATCGGGTCCGGGGGGAGGTCGGCCCGGTCGAGGCGGGCGCCGATCGCGTCGGCGCCGTCGTTGTTGAACCCCATCCGGTTGATCAGCGCCCGGTCCTCGGGGAGCCGGAAGAGCCGGGGACGGGGGTTGCCGGCCTGGGGCTCGGCGGTCACGCCGCCGACCTCGACGTGGCCGAAGCCGAGCGCCGTCAGGACGCCGGGCACGCGGGCGTTCTTGTCGAACCCGGCGGCGACGCCGACGGGGTTGGCGAACGAGCGGCCGAACGCCTCGACGGCCAGCCGGGGGTCGTCGACGCGGCAGCGGCGGCGCACCAGGTCCTCGACGGGCGTGCCCTGCACCGCCCGAAGCCCCCGGCCGACCGCGCCGTGGGCCGTCTCGGGGGGGAGCGCGAAGAGGAGCGGCTTCAGCGCGCGGTATGGGTTCATGGGGCCGCTCCCGGTCCGATCCCGGCGCTCATCCGCTCAGAAGTCGTGATCGACCTCGTCCGGGTCGGCCTTCTGGATGATGATCTTCCCGTCGCGGACGCGCACGAACACCTCGTCCCCGATATCCATCCCCGCGACGGCGAGCTCGTCCTCGTGGAGGTTGACGTGGACGTTGTGGTACTCGCCGTTCTCGTCCTTGGCGCCACTCGGGCTGAGTTTCTTCTTTCGGACCATCGCCGGGATCCTCTTCCCGAAGTTTCGCCACAGGATACACATAAGTGTTGTCTACCCGCGTCCGCGCGTCGTCCCGCCCGTGACGCCGTGGGCCGCCGGGGTGTACTTAAACACCCCGCCGCCGTAGCCCTCATTTGCCCGATATATTTATATCGGGGCGTGTTTTCAATTGGCATGGAGGACCCGAAATCATGGTACGTGAGGACGGTAAGCGGAACTTCGTGCTGCGCGAGGAGGACGGGACGGAGACGAGCGTGTTCTCGGGCAACATGCCGCGCCAGGCGGCGCTGAAGGCCGCCCGCCGGCTCGACCCGGCGCGTTCGGAGGAGCGGGCCGAGGCCAACGCCGAGGAGATCAGGCTCCGGGAGAAGGGCACGGACAAGGTCCACGTCTACGAGGCGTGGGCGTGGGAGGACGAGTCCCCCGACGACGACCCCGAGTGGATGGAGGGCACGATCACGCGGGGCAACGTCTCGAAGGAAGGGATCACACACCTCGACGAGTAGCCGGCCGCCCGAAGCGCTCTTGTTCGTGGCCGCCGCCAGCCCCGGCCGCGCGGCAACCACCCGGTCCGACCCGACGCGCACCCGCGAGGGATGACCGACCGGCCTCCGGCCGCGCGACACCGCTTCGGGTCCTGCCGCCGGGTTCGTCGGTGGCTCACACGCCGGTACCGAACCGACGCGCTTATGTCGTCCGGGGGCCCAGGAATGGGCACGCGGTCGCCGGGTTTCCCGGCGCAGGTCCGGTCCGATGCCCTTAAGTGTGACAGGGCGTTCGGACCGGACGGACGACGGGTCGCCACGGATCGTGGCGACCCGGTCGCGGCAGCCCCCTTCCGGAGGGTTTATCACCCGTCGGGAGCAAGGTGCAGGTCCGCGACGGAGATGAGGATTCCGCCCCTGCGGTCCGCCGTAAGCCGGGATCTGATGTGAGCCTCGACGGGTCGGTGACACCCGAGCGCGTCGCCGACCCGACCGACGATAGCATCCCGCCACCCGCCCCCGTCAGGGGGCACATTCCGGTTGATCCTG
>JBDGPV010000052.1:0-18715 GCA_042219485.1 Haloferacaceae archaeon | reverse complement strand
CCGCCCCCGCTCTCGCCCTCCGCCGGCCCGACCGCGGTCAGCGTCTGGTCGGGACCGCCGAGGGGCAACACGAGCCGTCCCCCCTCCGAGACCTGACCGAGGAGCCGTCGCGGGGGGCTGACCGCCGCGGCTTCGACGAGCACGCGGTCGAACGGGGCGTACTCCGGGAGGCCGTCGGCCCCGTCGCGGCAGTCCACGAGGGCCGCCCCGTAGCCGGCTTCGGCGAGGTTCCGGCGGGCAGACAGCACCGCGTCCCGGGCGATGTCCACCGCGTGGACGCGGGTGGGGCCGACCATCTCGGCGAGCACCGCCGCCGTGTACCCCACGCCGGCGCCGACGACGAGCACCCGATCGTCGCCGTCGACCGCCAGCGCGTCGAGCAGGCGCGCGGCCGTCGTGGGCGCGAGGATCCTGGTCCCGGTCGCGGCGTCGGTCGTCTCCCGGTCGTCGTAGGTGCCCTCCTCGACGAACGGCCGCCGCGGCACGGTCCGCATGGCCGCCGCGACGCGCTCGTCGACGTCGTCGAGGGCGTACTCCAGCCCGTCGACCATGTCGTCGCGCAGGACCGCGGGGTCCATGGCCCGGCGTCGGCGCCGCGCGGTAATAAGGGTGCCGCGGTGTCGCGGTGCCGCGGCGGACCGGCGCCCCTCCCGGTTCAGTCCCCCGATCCCTGCATCCGCACGAATCGGACCCCCCCGAGGTCCTCCTCCGCGACCGAGCCGTCGGCCCGGCGGGTCAGCCTGACCAGGCGCTGGCGGGCCGTCCCGACCGGCGCCACCACGCGACCGCCGGGACGGACCTGCTCGACGACCGGATCCGGCACGGACGCCGGCGCACAGGTGAGGTACGCGGCGTCGTAGGGGGCGTGCGACGGCCACCCCTCGCGGCCGTCGCCGACGCGCACCGCCACCTCGTAGCCCAGCCCCGCGAGGCGCTCGCGCGCCTCGGCGGCGAGCTCCGACTCGTACTCGACGCTGTAGACCGCTCCCCCGTCGCCGACCGCCTCGCCGGTGACGGCGGCGTGGTAGCCACAGCCCGTCCCGATTTCGAGGACGCGGTCGCCGGGGTCGGGCGCCAGCGCGTCGGTCATGATCGCCACCATGTGCGGCGCGCTGATGGTCTGGCCCGCGCCGATCGGGAGCGGGCGGTCCTCGTAGGCGTGCTCCCGCTGCGACGCGGGGACGAACTCGTGGCGGGGCACCGCCCGGAGCGCCGCGAGCGTCGACTCGCGCTCCGCGTCGCCCCGGGCGGCGAGCCGGTCGACCAGCCGCTCCCTGGCGGCCTCGAAGTCGGGCGGCCCCCCGCCGTTCGTGTCGTCGAGTCCCCACATCCCCGCCGTGCCGCTACCACCCGGTCCAGGCCGCGGTCGTCGTGTCGCGGCCGTAGAGCCGTTTCACGTCCTTCGCGAAGACGGCGTCGCCGTCGTGGTCGAACGTGTCGAACCGGTAGCCCACGGCGTCGTCGCGCACGTGGATTGCCTCGACCTCGAACGTCTCCCCGCCCAGCGTCTCCGTCTCCCCGACCACGAACTCCCGGTCGCCGGGGACGTAGGCCTTCAGGCTGTGGGACTCGCCGCGGTCCCCGTCGGTCGGGTGGACCGTGACGTCCACGCCCACGTTGTCGACCACCCGGGTCCAGAGGGTCGCGACTTCGCCGGCCGTGGCCCCCTCGACCCGGCTCCCGTCGGCGAGTTCGACCGACGTGACCCGGACCTGGACGAGGGCCTCGCCGTCCACGACGAACTCCTCGCCGACCGCGACCGGTTCGTCCGGCGGCGCCCCGACGTCGGCGGTGAACGAGTCGCCGTCCTGGGAGACGACCACGTCGACGGTCGTCTCGGGCTCCGATCCGACCGCCGCCTTGTGGGTGTGCCCGCAGTCGCCACAGCGCACGGTCGCCTGCCCGCCCGGCGACAGCACCTCGTGAACCGTCTCGTCGCCGCAGGCCGGACAGGCGACGGCGGCGCGCTCGGCCGACTCCCGTTCGCTCATGCGCCCCCGTACTCGCCTCGGGGGTAAAAACCCGTCACCCCGCGTCCCCGGCGCCGGGCGTCGGCGTCGCGCGGCCCGTCAGGCCGGCAGCGTCACCTCCTCGCCGTCGGCGTACACCGTCGGCTCCAGCAGGATGCCGTCCATGTGGATCGGCGCCTCGACGTCCCCCCCGATGCTCGCGTCGTCCCCGACCGCCAGGTGGACGGTACCCCCCGCCTTCTCGTCGAGCAGGACCGACCCCACGAGGTCGGTCACGCCCACGTTGGTCCCGATGCCGAGTTCCGCGAGGTTGTAGGCAGCGTCCCCGACCTCGTCGGCGGCCGCCTCGAGTTCGTCCCGGACGGCGTCGTCGGACACCGCGGTGACCCGGCCGTCCTCGACCTCGAACCGGATCGGCTCGTCCAGCCGGCCGTGGGGCATCATCGTCCCGTCGACGACGTACGTCCCGGACGCGGTCTCGGGGCTGACGAACACCTCGCCGGCGGGGAGGTTCGAGAACGCCCCGGGCTCGTGGATGATGCCGGTGTCTTTCAGCCACTCCCGCGCCCCCGGTTCGACGGTCACGTCGGTCCCGGCCGGCGTGGTGATCCTGATCCGGTCGGCGCCGGCCACCTGGTCGTACACCGCGTCGCAGGCGTCGGCGATGGCCCCGTAGTCGGCGTCCAAGCCCGCGACCATCACCGCCTCGGTGATGCCGGGCATCGTCGCACCCCGGACGCCGGCCTCGGTCGCCTCGCCGCGGGCCCGCGTGTGGCTGAGGCTCCTGGTCGTCGGGGCGACGAACGCGTCGGCGCCGGCCATCGCCGCGGCCACCGGCCCCGGGGGCTCCTGGCCGTGCTGCTCGCCCGGGGGGTAACGGACGAGCGTCGCCCCGTCGGTCGTCTCGGCGGCGACCCCGTACAGCACGTCGCCGATCCGCCGGCGCTCGTCGTCGGTGATCACCGCGACCGTCTCCCCCGCGCGCACGCCGAGACACTCGTGGATGGCCGTCGCGGCCGCCGTCCGCAGCGCCGCGTCGCCCGTGTCGTCCGTCATGCCCCCCCGTTGGCGCCGGAGGCTGGTATGTGTTGGTCCCGCCCCGAGTCCCTCCACCTCCCGACCCGCTCGGGCCGTTCCGTCCCCGGTCCGTCCCGGTTCCGCCCCGGAACGGGCGGCGCGGCCCCGATCCACGACCGTCGTCCCGCCCGACACAGTTTAGGCGGACGCGGGTGACCGACGAGCGGATGTCGGACTCACTCGCTGACGCACAGCGGGCGATCGCCGAGTCGCAGTCGCCGGCCGTGGAGTTCGACCGTCTCCCGCGCCGGGAGCAGGCGGAGGTCTTCTTCCGGCTCCCGGAGGCGCTCCGGCGGTCGCTCGTCGCGGACATGGACCGCGACGGACTGCGGCAGTTCGTCCGGGGGCTCGACCCCGACCGCGCGGCGGACGTGCTCGGCGAGGTCGACGACGAGACCCGGGCGGCGGTGCTCGACGCCCTCGACCGGGACCGGCAGGAGAAAGTCGAGTTCCTGCTCGGGTTCGCCCCCGGGAGCGCCGCCGGGCTGATGGACCTCGACTACGTCACGGTCGAGGCCGACCGGGGGCTGGCGGCGGTCGAGCGCCGGGTCAGGCGCCACGAGGAGCGGACCGGACGGTTCCCGACGATATTCGTCACGGACGGCGGGGACCTCCTCGGCGAACTCCCCGGCCAGGTGCTGGCGGCGGCCGACGACGGCGTTCCCCTCCGGGAACACGTCGTCGAGACGCCCGCGATCAGGTACGACAGCCCCGACACCGACGTCGTCGACGCGTTCCGGGAGAACCCGGAGCGTGCCGTGGCCGTCCTCGACGACGACGGGAGCGTCCTCGGCGTCATCCACGCCGACGACCTCCTGCGGATCATCGAGGAGGAGGCCGGCGAGACGCTCTACGAGTTCACGGGCGTCCAGGAGGAGGAGAGCGTGCTCGACGGCCCGCTCTCGAAGGTCCGCAACCGGTACCGGTGGCTCGTCATCAATCTGGGGACGGCGTTCCTCGCCGCGGCGGCGGTCGGCGTGTTCGAGGACACCATCGCGGCGTTCACGCTGCTGGCGGTGTACATGCCGGTCGTGGCCGGGATGGGCGGCAACGCCGGCACCCAGTCGATGGCCGTGACGGTCCGCGGGCTCGCGTTCGGGCAGATCACCCTCTCGACCGGCGCCCGCGCCGTCCGCAACGAGGTCATCGCCGGGGCCGCCAACGGGCTGATCACCGGGGCGCTCGTCGCGGCCATCGCCGCGGTGTTCAACCGGAGCCCGCTGCTCGGCCTGGTGCTCGGGGTGTCGATGGTGTTGAACCTGGTCATCGCCGGCTTCTTCGGGACCACGATCCCGCTGGTGCTGGACCGCGTCGGCAAGGACCCGGCGACGTCGGCGACCATCTTCATCACGACCGCGACCGACGTCCTCGGCTTTTTCATCTTCCTCGGCCTGGCGAAGGTCGTCCTCTGACGGGGGCGTTTCCGGCTCCGACCGGACGGTGACGGAGCGGGAGAGTTATGACCGCCAGGGCGGCAGGGGGTGGCAGGGCCCCACGCGTGTCCCCCTCGCCCCTCCGTAGCGCCGTTCGCCGCGCGAGCGCGCACTCGTCGGACCGGTGGCTCTACGCGTGGGCGCTCGGGTACGCGGCCATCGGCGCCGCGTCGCTCCTGGTCCCCCTGTACGCGCTGTCGCTCGGGGCGGATCCGTTCGTCGTCGGGGCGCTGGAGGCCACTGCGGGGCTGGCCGGCGTCCCCGGCGCCCTCCTCTGGGGACGGCTCGCCGACCGCACGGGCGGCCGGCGGGCGTTCGCCCTCGTCACCCTGGCGGGCACGGGCGTGACGCTGCTCGCCTTCCCGCTCGTCGACGGCCTCGGCCTGCTCCTCGCCACGAACGCCGCCTTCTGGTTTCTGGTGGCGGCGTCGGCTCCGGTCGTCACGCTGTTCGTCATCGAGGGGGCGCCGGAACGGGAGTGGGAGGCGCGAATCGGCCTGCTGAACGCCTATCAGCGGTACGGCTGGGTCGGCGGTCTGGCGGTCGGGGCCGTCTGGATCGGGGCCCTCTCGGTCCGGACGTCCGGCCTCCTCGCCGCGCGTTCCTTTTTCGTCGTCTGCGGACTCGCGGCGCTGGTCGCGACGCCGCTCGCGTTCTACTGGCTCCCCCCGGCGGCGACGGTCGCCCCCGCCCGGCTCACCCGGTCGTCGCGGGCCATCCACCGGCTCGTCGCCGGGAGCGGGCGGTACGTGAAGCTCGTGCCCTTCGGGACGACCCGGGCCGTCGTCGCTCTGAAGCGCCTCGGGTCCGGCCGGCCGCTCTCGCGGTTCGCTCCGCCCCTGCGTCGGTACTTCCTGACGGCGTTCACGTTCAGCGCCGCTTTCGCCGCCTTCTTCGGGCCCGTCCCCGCGTACCTGACCGCCCTGGGCTACCCCCCGGCGTTCGTCTTCGGGTTCTTCATCCTCTCCAGTCTGGCGAGCGCCGTCGCCTTCGTCCCCGTCGGTCGGCTCGCGGGGCGGATCCATCCCCGGTCGCTCCAGCTCCGGGCCCTCGTGGTCCGGGTCCCCCTCTTTCCCGCCGTGGGGCTGGTCGGTCTCCTCTCCGGGTTCGGTCCCCGAACCGCGGCGATCGGCGCCGCCTTCGCGCTCGTCGGCCTCACGTGGGCCGTCGTCGCCGTCACCGGCGCGGGGCTGGTGTCCCGGAGCGCGTCTCGGCCGCTCCGGGGCGAGGCGCTCGGCGTCTACGCGGCGCTCTCCGGACTCGGCGGCGGGATCGGCGGGCTGCTCGGTGGCTACGTCGCCGCGGCGGCGGGCTACGTTCCCGCGTTCGCCCTGGCCGGCGGTCTCGTCGCCCTCAGCGCCGGCCTCCTGCGTTCGACCCGCTTCGCGTTCGGGGTCGGGGGGAGCGTGGACGCGCCCGTCGGCGGCGATCGCGGGGGCTGATCCGTACCGCGCCGGCGGACGGCGGCGAGCGATCGCCCGGCGGCCCGCGGCGCGGCCGCTACGCCCACCCCAGCGCCCGGAGCGCCGCCAGCCCGAGCAGCGCCCAGACGAGCACCACGAGCCCGGCCCCGAGCCACCGGGCCCGCCCGACGTCGACCTCGTCGTCGACCCGCTCCCGGCACTCGGCCATGACGTCCGCCGGGATGAGCCGCCGGGCGGCCGCGGCGACGACGGGCAGGACCACCAGTTCGTCGAGGTAGCCCAGGCCGGGCACGACGTCCGGGATCGGATCGATGGGGCTGACCGCGTAGGCGACGAGCAGCGCGATCACCGCCTTCGCGGCCAGCGGGGTTCGCTCGTCGCGGACCGCGAGCGCGAACGCGTACACCTCCGCCTCCACCTCCTCGGCCCGCTCCCGCCACGACTCGAACGGCACGGGTCGGCCTTCCGCCCGCGCGGAGGTAGATGTTGTGTTGCCGTCCCGGACCGGCCGGTCCGCGGTCCCGGGTGGTGGTCGTCCCCCCGCGCCCGGCGTCCGCGCGCCCGCCGGATGCGTACTGATAAGGGACCGGCCCACCTCGCCCGGACACATGTCGCACCCGCAGGGCTCCCGCCCGTCGTTCCAGTTCACCCACGACGCGGACGCGTCCGACCGACTCGTCGCCGGGTTCTCGTCGTTCGGGCTCGCCGGCGTGACCGCCGCCAACTACCTGGTCGACCGGCTCGACCTGGCCGAGACCGGGCACGTCACGACGGAGGCGCTCCCGTCGATCACCCCCTTCGAGGACGGCGTCCCGCGCCACCACACCCGGCTGTTCTCCCGGCCGTCGTCCGACCTGTCGGTGCTGGTCAACGAACTGTTCGTGCCGCTCCCGGCGGCGGACCCGTTCTCGGAGTCGGTCCTCGACTGGGCGGCCCGGAACGGCGTCTCCGAGATCACGGTCCTCGCCGGCGTTCCCGTCGAGCACGGGCCCGACGACCACCGGACGTTCTACGTCGCGACCGAGGACTACCGCGAGGCGTGCCTGGCCGACGAGCCCCTCCCCCCCATGGGCAGCGGGTTCCTCGACGGGGTGAACGCGGGGCTGGTCGGACAGGGCATGGAGTCGGACCTCCGCGTCGGGGTGCTCCTCACGCCCGTCCACGAACAGGTCCCCGACGTGGAGGCGTCGATCCGGCTGCTCGACGCCGCCGAGGCGGTGCTGGGGGTGGACGTCGATACCGGCGCTCTGGAGGCGTTCGCCGCCGAGGTCCGGCAGTACTACCGGGAACTCGCCGAGCGGTTCGAGCGCGCCGAGGAGGCGCACCGTCCCGAGGACCGGATGTACGTGTGAGACGCCGGGAGCGCCGCCGTCGACCACCGGGCCGGCAAGCCCCGTCACGGGCGACGGCCCCGGGACGTGATCGAGGGGCGGCGGCACGTCGGGGCTGACGACGCCGGCGCGTTCGGGGTCCCGCTGGCGGGTTCGTGACGGGATCGGCCGCCATCGGCAAAGTTTATTAGTTGCGAATGTGCTCGTAGGCCCATGCCAAAGCGTGTCAGGGAAGGCGGCAGCAGAGAGGTCGAGAACGGACTCTACGCGGTCGGCGAGGCGTTGCCCGACGGCGTCGACAGGCGACAGTTCTTGCAGACGGCGGTCGCGGGGACCGTCATCGGCCTGGCCGGGTGTGCCGGCGGCGGCGGGTCGTCGGAGGGCGGCGCGGAGACGACGGCCGGCGGCGAGATGACCGAGGGCGGCGAGATGACCGAGGGCGGGGGGTCGTCCCTGCTCGGGAGCGACGTCGGGTTCCGACTGCCGGTCGAACCCGGACCGAACTACGTCACCGCGTTCGCGGCCCAGCAGGAGGGCTTCTGGGAGGAGGCGGGCATCACCCCGCTCACCCCCGAGGGCGGCAACGGCTCCGGCGACACATCGAAGCGGGTCGGGACCGGCGTGAACAAGGTCGGCCACGCCGCGGCGACGCCGCAGGTCGCGGGCCTGGCCCGCGAGCAGTTCGACATCCTCCAGTTCGGGACCGCGAAGGCCCGGACGCAGGCCGGTCTCATCCACCGGACCGACGAGATCCCGGACCCGTACGATCCGAACGCGATCGAGGGGGCGAAGATCGCGGCCGCGGACGGCCTCGACAAGCAGATGTGGGAGCTGTTCCTCTCGGGGATCGGCGCGCCACAGGACATCACGATCGAGTACATCGACACCTCCTCGGCGGCGACGCTCCTCGAACGCGGGGACATCCACGCCATCTGGGACTCGATCAACGATTACGCCGAACTCGACTTCGAACTCGACATCGACCTCGGGTTCGGCTCCCTGTACCCCGTCGTCTCGCTGGGCGGCTACTACCTGATGGTCAACGGCTCGTGGTACGAGGAGAACGGCATGACCGAGTGGACGCGGAAGCTCATGGAGGGCTACTCCGCCGCCGGCCACTGGGTGCTGACCAACCGCGAGGCGGCGATGAACATGCTGACCGAGGTGGTGCCCGAACTCCAGACGCTCGGCACCGAACAGCTCCTGCGGGCCCTGGCCGCCGGCGTCGCGGCGACGAACACGACCGACTCGATCAAACAGAACGGGTTCGGGTACCTCGATCCCGAGGTCCAGCGGACGACGTTCGACACCATCTCCCGCATCCTCGACATCGAGACGCCGAGCGCCGACGACGTCAGGCTGACGGACGTGACCGACGAGGTCGAACTGACGACGTTCTCCAGCAGCGAGTGGTCCGACCTCCAGACGTTCGCGGAGCCGTACTCGGGGTTCTTCGAGGGCCAGTAGCGGAACCGCCCGCCGCGTCGCCGTCCTCCTTTTTCGCCCCGCGAGCGCCCGGGTCCGGGCTAGGGGATCTCCACGTCGTGTTCGAGCGTGCCGATCCCCTCGATCTCGATCTCGACGCGGTCGCCGTCCGCGAGCGGGCCGACCCCCGGCGGGGTGCCGGTGGCGATCACGTCCCCGGGCTCGAGCGTCAGGTACTCGGTCGCGACCTCGACGATCTCCTCGACCGACCAGATGAACTGTGCGATCGACGAGTCCTGGCGGGTCTCGCCGTTCACCCGGAGGCTGACGTCGGCGTCGTCGGGCACGTCCGCGGGGTCGGCGACGACGGGGCCGAGCGGCGCGGAGTTGTCGAACGCCTTCCCGCGGACCCAGTTCTGCTCGACGTCCTGGTCGTCGCGGTTCGAGATGTCGTTCATGCAGGTGTAGCCCGCGATCACGTCGTGGGCGTCCTCGGCGGCGACTCCCCGACACTGCTCCCCGATGACGATGCAGAACTCCGCCTCGTAGTCGATCCGCTCCTTGCCGGACGGGAGCCGGACCGTCGCGCCGTGGCTGCTCAGCGCGTTCGGCGGCTTCAGGAAGAGCAGCGGGCGGTCGGGCACCTCCTTGCCCCGCTCCTCGGCGTGGTCGTGGTAGTTCAGCCCCACGCAGACGATCTTCGTCGGTTCGACGGGCGGGAGCACGGTCACGTCCTCGGGGTCGTACGTCCGGCCACCGAACTCGATGCCATCGTCGGTCCACGCGCCGGTCCGGGTGCTGCCAGCGGGGTCCCGAAATCGAACGGATCGCATGGACGCACCCCCGGCAGCCGCCGGCATAAATCCTCCCGTTCGGCGGCGTCAGACGGCCGAACCGCGCCCCGCGGCTTACCCGTCGAGCCGGAAGGTGTGATCGCGGCTCGCGCCGCAGCTCGGACAGACGTGGCGGTAGACGATCCGCCGGCCGTCGGTCTCGCTCGTCCAGTTGCCCTCCTCGTCGACGTACCCGCAGGCCGGGCACTTCGTCTCGGTCGTCTCGTACCGCCGGCGGAGGCGCGCGAGGGGGGTCCGCCCGCCCGTGTTGCGTGGTGTCATCCCCCATGCCTTCGGGTCCCACACGGATAAGCGTGGTGCGAACGACGGCTACTCGAAGAGGCCGTCCACGTCCCGGTCGCGCTGGCGCCGCCGCTCGACGTGGTCGCGCAGGCGGGCGTACACGGCCGGCCGGCCGCCGCCCGCGCCGCGGGCGAAGTCCATGGTCAGCGCGACGAACCGCCCGCCGCCGCGCTCGTCGAGTTCCTCCCGGGCGTAGTCGGCGGCCGCCGCCACCGTCGTCGCGTCGAACCGGTCGTCGGACGCCGCGAGGGCCGTGGCGGCCCGGAACGCCGGCTCGGCCGCGAGGTCGTCGAGCGCGAGCGCCCGTCCGCCGCGGACGAGCGGCGGCGGCGGCGCCCGCTCGACGGTCTCGGGGTCGGCGGCGAGGCGGCGCAGGTACGCCCGGACCGGGGCCAGGTCGACGCCGCGGTGGACGGCCCCGAGGCCGTCGAGGTATCCGACCGCGCTCGCCGCGAGGCCGGCGGCCCCCGGCCAGTTGTGGCCCTCGGCGTGGTGGACGGCGGCCGTGAACTGGATCAGCCCGTGGAGGAACCGCTCGTCGGGGCTCCCGTCGGGGAGGGCGAGCCACCGGTCCTCCCACGCGTCGTGGGCGGCGTGTCGGTGCCCCGCGTTGTAGACCGCGATCCCGGCCCGGAGCGCGGCGTCCATACCGGGCGGTGGACGCCCGGCGGGGATAAGCGCGGCGTCGGGGCGGGTTACTCCGAGAGGTCCAGCCGACGCATCAGGCCGACGAGTTCCGCCAGGTCGGGGAACATGTAGACGCTGAGCTGGGCGTCGACGGCGGGCGCCGTGATCCGGGAGTCGAAGAGCAGCGCCAGGTCGAACCGCGCGTGGACGAGTTCGGCGGCCATGTCGCTGCCGGGCCCGAACGTGAACGAGGGCGTCGAGAAGTCGATGGTCGTTCGGAGGACGTTCGCCCAGCCGTCGACGAACGCGCTGGCCATCACGTTGCCGATCTCCTTGATCGCGCTGCGCTCCATCTCGCTGAACCCCGTCTCGGCGGCCTCGCCCATCCCGCCGATCATCCGGTCGGCGAACCGCTTCGCGCTCGCCGCGTCGATCAGAAAGAGGAGGTGGCCGTGTGGCGGGTCCCGCAGTTCGATGCTCACGCCGATCTGTTTCTCCTCGCCCACGTGGGCCGCGATGTCGTCCACGTCGAGGAAGTTGATCTTGGTCACTTCGGCGTCGGTCCCGACCCCGGTCATCTGGCCCAGGTGGTCCGCGACCGTCTCCCCGCCCCGCTTGGCCATCCGGTTGAACAGGCGGAGTTTCCGGACGTCCAGCATGAGGTCGTCCGTCATCGGTACGGCCCCCGGGGGCGGGCGGCGCCGACGCCCCCGCCGGTCGATCGCACGACGGTCATCGGGGGGCCTACCGGGGGGGAGGGCATAAATCCCTGCCGCGCCCGGACGCCGACGTCGGGGCCGGGCGGCCGCCGGCGGGTGGGGCGTCCCCGCGGGGATCGCGCGGCCGAAAGGACGGGGGGGCACGTCGGGAGAACGCGAACGTCCTGACGGAGATTTGAACTCCGGTCCCTGGCTCCGCAAGCCAGGAGGATGGTCCACTACCCTACCAGGACTCGTCACCGGGTAGCGCGGAGGGCTACAAGAGGATTGCGGTCCGGGCGGGGCCTCCGCCGCGCGCACCGAAACGGCCTTACCGGGGAAGGCGACAACACGGTCCGTGATGATGGTCCGGTCACGGCAGGCGCCGCCGGGGCGGCGCACGGCGGTTCGGCGGGGCGCTCGGGGGGCTGCCGGCGGGTGCCCCGCGGCCGCGCGCGGCACGCGGACCGGCACGGACACGGAAACGCACGGGCCGACGGCGCACGGGCCGACCGGGGGTGGATAGCCATGGGTGCCATCGAGGAGGTCTACGACGACCTCGACGCGGACGTGGCGTTCGAGGACTTCGAGGAGCGGGTCGCCGAGAAGGTCGAACACATGGGCGGCCTGGCCGACGAGGAGACGGCGGCGATGCTCGTCGCCCACGAACTGGAGGAGAGCGGCGGCGAGGTCGACGGCGTGGCCGACATCGAGCCCGGGATGGACGAGGTTCGATTCCTCGCCAAGGTCGTCGGTGTCGGCGAGGTTCGGACCTTCGAGCGGGACGGCGACGACCCCGACGGGCGCGTCGTCAACGTCGAGGTGGCCGACGAGACCGGCAGCGTGCGGGTCGCGTTCTGGGACGAGATGGCCGGCGCGGTCGATGACGGCGAGCTGGAGGTCGGCGACGTGTTGCGGATCAAGGGCCGGCCGGACGAGGGGTACAGCGGCGTCGAGGTGAACGCCGACCGCGCCGAGGTCGACGAGGACGCCGCCATCGACGTGGACGTGGACGGCACCGACCGGATCGAGGACCTGTCGCTCGGCCGGTCGGACGTGAACCTCCGCGGGCGAGTGCTCGCCACCGATGCCGTCCGCACGTTCGATCGTGACGACGGCTCGGAGGGGCGGGTGGCGAACCTGACGCTCGGCGACCCGACGGGCCGCGTGCGGGTCACCCTCTGGGACGAGCGGGCCGACCGCGCCGAGGAACTCGAGGCCGGGACGTCGGTCGAGGTGGTGGACGGCTACGTGCGCGAGCGGGAGGGCGACCTCGAACTCCACGTCGGCTCCCGGGGCGCCGTCGAGACCATCGACGAGGAGGTCGAGTACGTCCCGGAGACGACCGACATCGCGGAGGTCGGGATGGGCGACACCGTCGACATCGCCGGCGGCGTCATCGAGACCTCGGAGAAGCGTACGTTCGACCGCGACGACGGCTCGACGGGCCAGGTGCGGAACGTACGCCTGAAAGACGGGACCGGCGACATCCGGGTCGCGCTGTGGGGCGAGAAGGCCGACACCGACGTCGACCTGGGCGACTACGTGGTCGTCACCGACGCCGAGATCGGGGACGGCTGGCAGGACGACCTGGAGGCCTCGGCCAACTGGCGATCGACGGTGACGGTCCGGGACGGCCCGCCGCCGGGGGCGGCCGAGGTCGGCGGGGCGGCCGCCGACGGCGACGACGCCGACGGCGACGACGCGGGCGGCGGCGAGACGGGGCTCTCGGCGTTCGCGGCCGACGGGGCCGACGGGACCGGCGCGGCGGGAACGGCGACGGCGACGGGCGACGGCGCCCCGACCGACGGCGAGGAGGTCGAGTTCACCGGGACGGTCGTCCAGGCCGGCGATCCGGTCGTGCTCGACGACGGCAAGCGGACCCGGAGCGTCGAGACCGACGCCGACCTCCGCCTCGGCGAGGAGGTCACCGTCCGGGGGCGGGTCCGGGACGGACGGATCGACGCGGAGGAGGTCCTGTAGCCGGCGGCGCGGCCGCGGATCGCGCGACGGAAAGGATTATACCCGCACCGGCCGCGAGGTGTGGGCATGAGTGTCGAGCTCCCGTTCGCCCCGGTCGACGCCATCATCCGGCGGAACGCGGACGGTCTCAGGGTGAGCGCTGGCGCCGCCGAGGAACTCGCCCGACGGGTCCAGTCCCACGGGGCGGCGCTGGCCGTCGGCGCGGCCGAGCGGGCGACCGAGGCCGGCCGCAAGACCCTGATGCCGGAGGACTTCGGCGTCGAGCGGGTCGCCGACCGGGAGGAACTGGTCCTGCCGATCGCGCCCGTCGACCGCATTGCCCGCCTCGACAT
This sequence comes from Haloferacaceae archaeon, assembly GCA_042219485.1. Classification (GTDB taxonomy): domain Archaea; phylum Halobacteriota; class Halobacteria; order Halobacteriales; family Haloferacaceae; genus CAZMLQ01. The sequence goes on along the minus strand of JBDGPV010000052.1, from coordinate 5,279 downwards.
CGACGACCGCTATCGCGTCGCGATGGACGCCCGCATCGCGCTCGCCGACATCCTCGAGGACTACGCCGACGACGTGGCGTCCGGGGCCGCGACGCTCGCCCGCCACGCGGACCGGCGCACCATCCAGGCCGAGGACATCGAGACCTACTTCGAGCTCTTCGAATAGATGCGGTTCGGCTACAGCGAGACCTGCCTCGCCCACGACACCGGCGACCGCCACCCGGAGTCGCCCGACCGGCTCCGGGCCATCCGGCAGGCGCTCGCGAAACGCCACGGGGTCGAGTACGTCGAGGCCGCTCCGGCGACGGAGGCGCTCGTCTCGACCGTCCACGATCCCGCCTACATCGAGGAGATGCGGGCGTTCTGCGCCGACGGCGGCGGCCAGTGGGGCCGGGACACGGTGGCCTGCGAGCGGACGTGGGAGGCGGCGCTTTCGGCCGCCGGCCAGGCCCGGTGGGCCGCCGAGCGGGCGCTCGCCGGCGACGACGGCCGGTCGACGCCGTTCGCGCTCGGACGCCCCCCCGGACACCACGCCGTCGCCGACGACGCGATGGGGTTTTGCTTCCTCAACCACGCCGCCGTCGCCACGCGCTACGCCATCGACGAGGGGAACGCCGACCGGGTCGCCGTCTTCGACTGGGACGTCCACCACGGCAACGGCACCCAGGACATCCTCTACGACGACCCCGACGTCTGTTACGCCTCGATCCACGAGGAGGGGCTCTACCCCGGCACCGGCGACGTCGAGGAAACCGGGACGGGCGCGGCCGAGGGAACGACGCTCAACGTGCCGCTCGTGGCCGGCGCGGGCGACCCCGACTACCTGCTCGTCGTCGACCGCCTGCTCGACCCGCTGTTCGACCGGTTCGAGCCGGATCTGCTGCTCGTGAGTGCGGGGTTCGACGCCCACCGCCACGACCCGATCTCCCGGATGCGGCTCTCGACGGAGGGGTACGCCCTCATGGCCGACCGGATGCGGGACGTCGCCGACCGCCACGGCGCCGGTCTCGGGTTCGTCCTCGAGGGCGGGTACGGGCTCGACACCCTCTCGGAGAGCGTCGCGATCGTCCACGAGACGTTCGACGGCCGCGAGCCCATGGCGCCCGACGCCGATCCGGCGGATCGCACCGGGGAACTGGTCGATCGGGTCGCCGGCATCCACGGGTTCGACTGACCGGGCCATCGGGGCGTCCGGCCGGCGTGGAGTGTGGGGAGCGGGCGGCGCGAACACGCGGCCGTGGCCGTGGCGGCGGTCAGACGGTCGGCTCGAAGTGCTCGGCGAGCGCGCGACCGAACGCCTCGGTCTCGGCCAGCGCGGCCACGTCGGGCCCCGACAGCACCTCGTACCCCGCGCGGAGCGCGTCCTCGACCCGCGCGCCGAGCGCAACGTCGAACAGGGTCTCGCCGGCCAGCAGGCCGCGGGCGGTCCGCACCTCCCGGGGGCGCTCGACGACGTAGCGGGTTCCGTCGAGGAACGGGCCGTAGACGTCGGGGTCGTCGGCGTACGACTCGTAGAACCCGGCCGCGTGCTCGCGGACGTCGGTCGGCGGGCCCTCGTGGCGGGCCACCGCGGGGAGTTCCGGGACGGCGACCTCCACGAGGAGGGCCGCGCGGTCCGCGGCGAACGCCCGCGACCGGACCGGGTCGAACCCCCGGCGGTCCAGTTCGTCGACGATCCCCGACAGCGAGCGGCGCAGTTGGGGGTAGAGCTGATCCTCGACGACGTCCGGCGCGTCGAAGACGACGGCGAGCGGGGTGGTCCCGCGGCGCCGCACGTGCTCGCGGACCGCGTCCGGGTCGAGCGGCTCCGGGTCGGGCCGGAAGAACGGCTCGATCCGCGGCTCGGCGAGCAGGTCCCGGGCGTGGTGCTGGAGGCGGGCGACGTGTTCGGGGGCACAGACCGCCGCCACGTTGCGCTCGGGGTCGGTCGGGTCGATCACCACCAGCGGGCCGTCGAACTCGGCCGTGCCGTGATCCCCGGGGTCGTACCGGACGGGGAACGACCAGTCGGCGGCCGCCTCGAACAGCCCGACGGCCCCCCCTTCCGCCAGCACCAGCAGTTCGGTCAGGTAGCCCGAGAACCCGCGGGTCCGCAGGTCGCTGCCGTAGGCGCCGACCGACTTCAGCAGGCGCTTCAGCGCGCGGACGTCGCCCGCGAGGGCCGGGTCGAGGCGGTCGTCGAGGTACGCGGTGTGGAACGGGGTGCGGTCGACCGCCGACCGGATCGCGGTCGCGTCCGCCACGTCGTAGCACGGGACCAGGTCGACGTCGAAGCCGTCGTACGTGCCGGTCACGTACGGGTGCTCGGCGTACTCCTCGCGGCCGTCGGGCAGGACCGACCGCCCGACGCGGAGCCCGTACGCCTCCAGCTCCGCGCGGTCGAGCGACGCCGGGAACCGCACGAACAGGTCGATGTCCCGGTCCCCGGACAGCCACGTGTCCCGGGCCGTCGAGCCGACCCGGAGCACGTCGGCGTCGACGGGGAGCTCCGCGAGCGCCGACCGGACCCGCTCCTCCAGGGCGGCCGCGGCGCGCTCCAGCCGCTCGCGCTCCGTCGCGTCGGGGGCGACCCGCTCGTCGACCCGGTCGACGACCGTCCGGAGGTCGGTCATGACCCCCGGTTGGCGACCCCGCCGCGAAAGCGTGTCGGTGCGGGATCGGCCGAAAGCGAAGGTCTTAATGGCGGAGTTCGAGTAGCGCCGCGGTGCGTGCCGGAGTAGCTCAGCTGGTAGAGCGCCTCGCTGTTAACGAGGTGGTCCCAGGTTCGAGCCCTGGCTCCGGCGTCGGTTCCGCGCCCGGCGAGCGGCCGCGACGGCGGCCCCCTCAGTCGTCCGAGCGACCCCCGTCGGGGGAGGCGCCGCCGTCCGGCGCGGCCGTCGGTCGGGCCCCGCTCCCGGCCCCGGGCGCCGATCCCGCGCCGTCCGGGCGGTCGATCTCGAAGTTGTCGAGGAGGTCCATCAGTTCGGCGACCCGCCCGGAGAGGGACTCGACCGCACCGGCGACCTCGTCGGCCGAGGACGCCTGCTGCTCGGCGGCGGACGCGACGCCGGCGGCCTCGTCGCTGGTCCGGTCGCTGACCTCGCTCACCTCGTCGACCTGCGCGACGACCTCCTCGGTCGTCGCGGCCTGGTCGTCGGTGGCGTCGCTGATCTGCTGGATGCTGTCGTTGGCCGCCTCGACGCTGTCGGCCAGGCGGTTGAGCGAGTCGATGGCGGTCTCGACGGTCTCGACGCTGTCGGCGACCCGGTCGTTCATCTCGCGCATGTCCCCCACCGCCTCGTCGGTCGATTCCCGGACCGAGAGGATGCGCCGCTCGATGTCCTGGGTGGCCTCGTCGGCCTCCTCGGCGAGGTCCTTGATCTCGTCGGCGACGACCGCGAAGCCCTCGCCGGCCTCGCCCGCCCGGGCGGCCTCGATGGAGGCGTTCAGCGCCAGCATGTTCGTCTGCTCGGCGATCCCCTGGATGAGTTCGACGATCTCCTCGATCGCCTCCATCTCCTCGTTGAGCGACTCGATCTCGGTCGTCGTCGCCTCCGTCCGGGAGCGAAGCGTCTCGATGCCCTCGATCGCCTCCTCGGCGGCCTCCTGGCCGGTTGCTCCGAGTTCGGCGGCCTCGGCGGTCGTGGACGCCACCTCGTCGGCCGAGGACGCGATCTCCTCGATGGTCCCCGACAGGCTCTGCATCTCCTGGGCGACCTCGTCGAGGCTCTCGCTTTGCTGCTCGGCGCCGGACGCGATGGTCCCGACGGACGCGCTGACCTCGTCGGTCCCCTCGTTGATCTCGGCCGCGCTCGCCTCGAGGGTCTCGCTCTCGGACTGGACCGTCTCGGCGAACTCCCGGATGCTGGCCATCGTCGTGGCGAGTTCGTCCATCATTCCGTTGAACGTCTCGCCGATCCGCGCCATGGCCTCGCTCCGGCTGTCGGGGTCCATCCGCGCGGTGAGGTCGCCCTCTGCCGCGCGCTCCATCACCCGGCGGTAGTCGCGGGCCTGCTCCTGCAGGAGGTCGCTGAACTCCTCGGCCTCCTGGCGCGCCTCCTCGGCCTCCCGGCGCGCCTCCTCGGCCTCCTGGCGCGCCTCCTCGGCCTCCGCCTCGGAGGCCTCGGCTTCCCGGCGGCGCTCCTCGGCCTCGCTGGTCGCCGCCTTCAGGTCCTCGACGACGGCGAGCGAGCCCGTCGCACTGACCGCCGCGATGCCCACGATGACCGCGAGCAGGGAGTTGCTGAACGCGTCCATGACCGGGCCGGCGATGCCGATCCACTCGGCGAACACGACGCCGGTCCAGAGCGCGCCGAACACGGACAGGAAGCCGACGTTCGCCCAGAACCCCGACTCGAGGTCCGTCTCCCTGTACGTGCGAAAGCACAGGACGGCCGCCGCGGTGTACGCGAGGACGCCGATGGCGTCGGCCGCGATCGTGATCGCCGACATGGTCAGGCCTCCTGCGGGGCGTCAGTCGACCCGCCGAACACGGCGTCGCTCACCTCGCCCACGGCTTCCCCGACGGTTTCGGCCCCCTCGTCGTCGCCTACCACCTGCTGGCGCCGGAGGTAGGCCGCGGTGAGGAACAGGAGGCCGGAGCCCATCAGCCCCACCGCGTGCTCGGTGAAGTTGAGGAACCCACCGAGGAACAGGTCCTCGAGGTTCGTCGCGAGCGTCGCGACGATGAGGCACACGTACCCGAGGACGAACAGCTTCGCCTCCGAGCGGTAGTGGATCAGGACCGGGACGAACCCGATCAGCGCGATGACGGGGAGGACGGCCTTCTGCGGCTCGAGCGTGGACAGTAATCCTGGCATCGTTTACGAACGGACGTGCATACCTCCGGTATAAATCCCTCCCGCCGAATTTATCACATCCGATAACAGAGGGCCGGGGACGGTCCCGGTCGGGCGAGCAGCGCCCGGACGGAAACCCTGAAGGGCGGGCCCGGGGAACTCCCCGCGCGGGCCCTTAGCTCAGTGGTCAGAGCGCTCGGCTCATAACCGGGTGGTCGTGGGTTCGAACCCCACAGGGCCCATCCACAATTTGAACGGTTGTGAGCCGACGGAATCGAGGCTTACAGCGTCTGTACCCTCTGTTTCATCGCTCGGACCGACTCTCCACATCCGATGCGGATTTGGAGTTCATTTCGACCGTAGACGCAGGTCGCTGCCGTCGTGCCTTCACTAATGACCGAACAGGGGGAGAGACAAAATCAATCACCAATTGATGCGCGCCGAATGGCCAGTCCTCGTTTATTCTCGGAGTCAGTGATGAATTAGCCGTTCGTTGAGCCT
>JBDGPV010000119.1:0-19636 GCA_042219485.1 Haloferacaceae archaeon | reverse complement strand
CGACGACGGCGACCAGGCCGACCGCGTAGACGGCGACCCCCTGGGCGCTGTAGTCCGGCGTCCGCTCGACGTTCCAGTGCATCGGGTAGACCGCGACGAACAGCGCGATGGCGGCCAGGCAGACGGCGATGCCGGCCAGGGCGGCGTAGGTCATCCGCCGGTCGCCGGGGAGCAGGACGACGATGCCGAGCAGGATGGCCGGCAGGCCGGCCGCGCTCGCGACGACGGCCACCTCGCGGAGGGCGAACGCGGTCTCCCCGGGCGCGCTCGCCGCGACGCTCAGCAGGAAGACGAGCACGCCCACGGCGCCGAGGGCGATGCCGCCGAAAAAGAGGGCGAACCCGAGGTAGACGTCGGTCTCCGCGTCGGGGTCCCCGATGTACCTGCCGTACCACTCGAAGAGGACGTTGTCGGGGGTCGCGTCCGCGCTCATCGGCACGGCATACAGTCCCCGGCCCTATGACTGTTCCTCCGCGTCTGACGCGCCGCATACGCCCGTCCTCCCCTTCGGCCCCCCTCTTTCCCCTTCGGTCCGCCGCCGGCCGGACCGTCCGCCGTCCGCGGACCGAAGGCTTATGCCCGCCGCTGGGCACCCTCGAACCCGATGCGCCCCCGGCGGCTCGCCCCGTCGCTTCTCGTCTGCGGGCTCGCGCTCCTCGCCGGCACGGCCGTCCTCGGCCCGGCGCTGGCTCCGGACGCCGGGGCGGCCGCTTCGCCGGGCGCGCCCGCGTCGGCGTCCCCGTCCGCGCCCGCCGACGCCTCCCCGGCCACGCTGGTCGGCGTCCAGGGCGTCGGGAGCTACACCGAGGGGGGATACGTCGCCCGCCTGAACGGCACCCGCGAGGTCTGGCGCGAGGGCGGCGCGGACGTCTACTTCGACGCGACGCGGCTCGACAACGGGTCGGTCGTCGTCGCGGCGACGTCCGGCGGCAGCCGGGCGTGCGGTGCCTACGACGCCCCCTGTGCCCGAACCGGCTACCGCGTCGTCGACCCCGGGCCGACGCCGCGGGTCGCCGGCGAGTGGACCTTCCCCGTCCGCACCGCCACCAACAGCGAGGTTCACGACGTCGAGCCGCTGCCCGGGGGCGGCTACGCCCTGACCGACATGGACCGCGAGCGCGTCCTCGTCGTCGAGGGCGGCGAGGTGGTCTGGCAGTGGCGCGCCGACCGGCGGTACGACGCCCCCGACGACCCGACCCGGACCGACTGGCTCCACATCAACGACGTCGACCGGATCGGGCCGGGCCGGTTCCTGGTGTCGGTCCGCAACGCCAACCAGCTCGTCGTCCTCGAACGGGGGACCGGCGTCGTCGAGGTCATAAACGGCGAGGTGGGCGGCGACGGGCGCGGCGACCCATCCGTCATCCGCCACCAGCACAACCCGCAGTGGCTCGGCGACGGCGCGGTGCTCGTGGCCGACAGCGAGAACCACCGCGTCGTGGAGCTCCACCGGACCGCTGACGGCGACTGGGAGCCCGCGTGGGTGCTGACCGGCGCCGGGGGGACGCGGTTCGACTGGCCGCGCGACGCCGACCGCCTCCCGAACGGCCACACGCTGATCACCGACACGCGCAACGCCCGGCTGGTCGAGGTCACCGAGTCCGGGCGGGTCGTCCGGTCGAAGCGGTTCGACTACCGGACGCTGCCATACGAGGCCGACCGGCTGCCGGCCGGGGAGCCGGTCGGCGGCCCGCGGTACGCGACCGGCCGGGCGGACGCGCCCGCCGGCGACCGGACGTCGGTGCCCGGCCTCACCCCGGCGCTCCGCCTGCTCACCGCGGCCGTCCGGCTGCCGCGCTGGTTCGCCGAACCCCACCTCCTGGCGGTCCTCCTGGGGGTCGTCTCCCTGGCGGGCGGGCTCCTCCTCGCCGCCGCCGGGCGGGACTGACGGCCGCGGCGCGCCCGGTCGCGGGCCGGACCCGGTCGCTTATGCCCCCGCCGACACTCCGGCGGGGTATGAACGACGGCGCGGACGGGGCCCGCGACGGCCCGACGGCGCCCGGCGGGGACCCGCTCGCCTGGGAGCGTCTCGACACGGGCATCGAGTACGCCTGTCCGGGGTTCGAGGTGCGCCGCGACGAGGTGCGCCTGCCGGACGGCACCGAGACGTCGTACCACTACGTCGACGAGGCGCCGGCGGTCGTCGTCCTCCCGTTCACCCCCGACGGGGCGGTGGTGACCATCGACGAGTGGCGCCAGGCCGTCGGCCGGATCAACCGCGGTCTCCCGGCCGGCTCCGTCGAACCCGACGACGCGGACCTCGCGGCGGCCGCGCGGCGGGAGCTCGCCGAGGAGACCGGCCACGAGGCCGGGTCCGTCGAGCACCGCCTGACCGTCGAGCCCACCAACGGCATCGCCGACGCGGTCCACCACGTGTTCGTGGCGCGGGACTGCACGCCCACCGCCGACCGGGACCTCGACGACAACGAGAGCATCCGCGTTCGGCGCCGCGCGTACGACGACCTCCTCGCCGCGGCGGTCGACGGCGACCTCCGCGACGGCCGGACCGTCGTCGCGCTCTACCACCACGAACTGACGACCCGCTGATGGGCGACGCCGGACGGTCCCGTCGGTCGGTCGCCCGCGCGGTCGGGGTCGCGGTCGGCGTCGCCCTCGCGGCCCTCGCGGCCGGCCTCGCCCTGGTCGTCGCCGTCGCCCTCGCGGCCCGCGCCGCCGGCCTCCGGCCGTCGCCCGCCGCCCTCCTCGTCGTCTCGCTCGTCCTCCTCCAGGGGGTGACCTTCGGGGGCGCCGCGCTCGCGTACCTCCGGGTCCGGGGACGCCCGGTCCGGTCGCTCGGCCTGCGGGTCCCGACCGCCCGCGACCTGGCGGTCGCCGCCGCCGGCTACGTCCTCGCGCTCGGGGCGGCGTTCGGCGGCGCCGTCGCCGTCTCGCTCGCCGGCGTCGAACCGGCGCGCAACGCCGCGGCCGGGGTGGCCGCCCGGCAGCCCGGCGTCCTGCTCCTGCTGATCCCCGCCTCGTTCCTCCTCATCGGTCCGGGCGAGGAACTGCTCTTTCGCGGCGTCGTCCAGGGTCGGCTCCGCGAGGCCCTGTCCGCGCCCGCGGCGGTCGGCCTGGCCGCCGCCCTCTTCGCCGGCGTCCACTTCCTCGCGCTCACGGGCTCGCCGGGCGCCCGGCTGGTGGCCATCGTCGTGCTGTTCGGGCCGGCGCTCGTCTTCGGGACCGCGTACGAACTGACCGACAACCTCGTCGTCCCGTCGCTGATCCACGGCGCCTACAACGCCACCCTCTTCGCCCTGCTGTACGCGTCGCTGCGGTTCGCCGCCGACGCGCCGGCGCCGGGGGTGTGAGCGCGCCCGGCCCGTCCGGTTCGCCGGTTCGTCGGTCCGTCGGTCCGCCGGTCTGTCGGTTCCCCGGCCCGTCCGGTCCGGGAGCCGGGGACCGGGCGCCGGCCCGGGGCCTCCCGCAGCGCTCCCCCGCTGGCCCGGCCGGCCGAACCCGAACCCTTACCGCGCCCGTCGGCCAACGACGGCCATGCGCGAGGCCTTCGAGGTCCGCCGGACGGACGCGGCGGGCCGGGTCGGGGCGCTCTCGGTCCCCCGGGCGGGGGTCACGGTCGAGACGCCGGCCCTCCTCCCGGTGGTCAACCCCAACCTCGTCACCGTCGAGCCCGCCCGCCTCGACGCCGAGTTCGGGGTCGAGATGCTCATCACCAACGCCTACATCGTCAGGACGACCGAGGGGCTCCGCGAGCGGGCGCTCGACGAGGGGCTCCGCGCCATGCTCGATTTCCCCGGGGCGATCATGACCGACTCGGGGTCGTTCCAGCTCGCCGAGTACGGCGACGTCGAGATCTCCACCCGCGAGATCGTGGCGTTCCAGCGCGACATCGGCTCGGACGTGGCCACGCCCGTCGACGTCCCCACGCCGCCGGACGCCTCCCGGGAGCGGACGCGGGCGGACCTCCGGCGCACCGAACGGGCCCTGGCCGACGCGGCGGCCGTCGAGACCGGCGAGATGCTCGTGAGCGCCCCCGTCCAGGGGTCGACCCACCCGGACATCCGGGAGGCCGCCGCCCGCCACGCCTACGGCACCGACCTCGACCTCTTCCCGGTCGGCGCGGTCGTTCCGCTGCTCAACGACTACCGGTACGACGACGTGATCGACGTCGTCGCGGCGGCGAAACGCGGCCTCGGCGCCGACGCGCCGGTCCACCTGTTCGGCGCCGGCCACCCGATGATGTTCGCCCTGGCGGCCGCGGCCGGCTGTGACCTCTTCGACTCCGCCGCATACGCCCGCTACGCCCGCGACGACCGCTACCTGACCGTCCGGGGCACCGAACACCTCGACGACCTCCACCACCTCCCCTGCCACTGCCCCGTCTGTGTCGGGCGCGATCCGGACGGCCTCCGGGGGGCCGCCGCCGCCGAGCGCGAGCGGCTGCTCGCCGAGCACAACCTCCACGTCAGCCTCGCCGAGATCCGGCGGATCAGGGACGCCATCCGGTCGGGGAACCTGCTCGAACTCGTCGAGGCCCGGGCCCGCGCGCACCCGGCGATGCTCGACGGCTACCGCGCCCTGCTCGACCACGCCGACGCGCTCGAGCGGTCGGACCCGGCGACCAAGGACACCTTCTTCTACCTCTCCGGCGACTCGGCCCGCCGGCCGGAGGTCCGCCGCCACCGCGACCGGCTCTCCCGCCTCGCCGTCGAGGGGCGGGTGCTGCTGACCGAGGGCAACCCCCCTGCCGGCGACCGGTTCGACGACGCGTGGCGGGTCCTGCCGCCGTTCGGACCGGTGCCGCGGGCGCTCTCCCGGACCTACCCGTTCACCGCCGAGGTGCCCGACCGGACCGACCCGCCCGCCCAGGAGGCCGCCGCGCGCGGCGTCGCCCGGCTGGCGGCCGGGAACCCCGACGCCGACCTGACCCTGGCCCACGACGACTGGGCCGCGTCGGCGCTGGCGCTCGTGCCCGAGGACGTGACCGTCGAGCGCCTCGGCGCCCGACCCGGCCGCGGGGACCCCTCGCCGGACGCGGGTGCCGGGACGGGCGAGGATGGAGACGACGGGACGGACGCGGGTGCCGGGACGGGCGAGGAGGGGAACGGTCCTGCCGGCGGCTAGCCGCCGTCCTCGCTCATCCGGTCGGTGTAGTCCCAGCTGTGGATCCGGTCGGGCTGGATCCTGATCCGCACCTCCTCGCGGTCCTCGCCGAGCAGCCGCCGGCCGAGGGGGGTGTCGGTGCCCCCGAGGTAGCGGTCGAGCAGCGACCGCAGGAGCGCCTTCTCCGGGTCCGGCGCGACCGTCGCGGTCCCGTTGCCCCGCACCCCCCGGTAGGGGGGGTCGTTGGTCGAGACCTCGAAGGCGACCTCCGGGTCGGCGTCGAGATACGTCACCACGTCGGCGCTCGCGGAGGTGGCACACAGGAGGTCGCCGTCCTCGTGGCGGAACCACAGCGAGAGCATCCAGAGCCGCCCGCCGGGCGTCCGGGTGGCGATCCGGATCGGCACGCGGGCCTCCGTCAGGTAGGCCGCGACCGCCCCCTCGTCCCACGGCCCGGTGTACGTCGGCATGGGGGGCCGTTCGAGCGGGCCCGACGTAAGCGGTTTCCCCGGGCCGGGAGGACAACACGTATTGCCGGGCACGGGGACGGGTGGGTATGACCGACGGCTTCGAGGTCCACGGGCGCGACGGCGCGGCGCGGCTCGGCGAACTCCGCCTGGCCGACCCGGTGACGACGCCGGCGCTCGTGGACGACGTCGTGACCGACGCCGGCTCCCTGTGGCGTCGCGAGCGCGACCCGCCGTCCGGCGACCGGGCGACCCTGACGGTCCTCCCCCACCGGGCGTTCCCGGCCGGCACCCGGCCCGAGGTCCAGGAGGCGTTCGACCCGGACCCGGCCCCGTCGGCCGTCGAGGGCCCGACCGCCGCGGTGGTGACCCCGGAGACGGCGGCCGACCTCGGCGCCGACGCGTACGTCCTCTCGACCGCACGCGGTATCGCGGGCCACGCCGAGGCGGTCGTCGAGGCGGTGCTGGCCGTCCGGCGCGCCGTCCCGCCGGACACGGCGCTGTACGCCCCGGGGGTGGCCACCCCGCGCGCCGTCGCGACGCTCGCGTACGCCGGCGTCGACCTGTTCGACGCGAAGCTCGCCCGCGTCCGCGGCCGGCAGGGCCGGTACCTGACGGCCGAGGGCGACTACGACCTGGACGACCTGGCCGAACTCCCCGGCCGGCATCCGGGCGACCCGCCCCGCGACGCCTTCGACCGCGAGGCGGCCGTCGCGCACAACGTCGCCGCCCTCGCGGCGGAACTCGCGACCGTCAGGACCCGGATCCGGCGGGGCCGGCTGCGGGACTACGTCGAGGGCCAGGCCCGCCACGAGGGGTGGCTGACCGCCGTCGTCCGCGAACTCGACCAGGAGTGGGGGTACGTCGAGCGGCGGACGCCCGTGATCCGTGACGCCGAGATGACCGCCGCGAGCGAGGACACCCTCCAGCGCGTCGAAATCCGGCGGTTCGCCGACCGGGTCACGAGCCGCTATCGGGGCCGGTTCGACGGCCCCCTGGTGCTGGTCCCCTGCTCGGCCCGGAAGCCGTACGGCGACTCTCGGTCCCACCGCCAGTTCCGGGACGCCATCGACTACCGCGGCCACCGCGTCTCGATGACCTCGCCCATCGGGGTCGTGCCCCAGGAACTCGAACTCACCTACCCCGCACAGCACTACGACAGCGTCGTGACCGGCCGGTGGACCGCCGGCGAGCGGGAGTTCGTCGCGGAGGTCCTCCGGCGCTACCTCGACCGGACCGACTACGACCGGGTCGTGGCCCACGTCCCGCCGGGGGGGTACCGCGATATCTGCGAGGCGGTGGCGGCCGACGCCGACGTGCCCTTCGAGTACACCGTCGGGGACCACCCCACGACCGACGCGTCGCTGTCCGACCTCCGGGCGGCGCTGTCCGGCGAGTCGCGGTACCGCAAGCGCGAGCGCCAGGTCCGCACCCTCCGGGCGGTCGCGGACTACCAGTTCGGCGACGGCGCCGGCGACGCCCTGTTCGACGAGCCGCGGGTGACGGGCCGACACCCGCAGCTCCAGGCGCGAGACGGGGACGAGCAACTGGCGGCGCTCGTCCCGCGGTACGGGACGCTCGCGCTCACGCTGGCCGGCGCCCGGCGGGCGCTCGACCGATCGGTGCCGATCGGCCGGGCGACGATCGACGACTTCGTCCCCCACGGCAGCGTCCTCGCGCCCGGCGTCGTCGACGCCGACGACGGCCTCCGGGTCGGCGACGAGGTGGTCGTCGAGGGCCCCGGCGCGCTCGCGGTCGGCCGCGCGGCGATGAGCGGCCCGGAGATGGCGGCGAGCAGCCGCGGCGTCGCCGTCTCGGTCCGGCACGTCGCCGAGCGGTGAGCGGTGACCCGCGTCCCGCGGCCTTTTGTCGCTCCGACCCGAGGCCGACGGCATGGACGAGTCCGTCTCGCTCGGCGTTCCGCGGCCGATAATCGACGCCCTGCCGGACGACGACGACGCCGTCCGGGACATGCGCGAGGCCGTCGCCGGGCTGGAAACCCGCCTCAACGACGCCATCGCCGCGAGCGAGGACGAGAGCGAGGCCGCCGGCCACGTCCTCGACGCCGTCGAGCGCCTGGAGGACCGGTTCGAGCGCTACGACGCGTTCGTCCCCGAACTCCGGGCGTGGGGGCAGTCCCCGGTTTACGCCGTCGCGTGGCGCAACCTCCAGGCCGACCTGATCGCACAGCTCGACGACCACGACTGGCTCGCGCCCCACCTCGACCGCGAGCGCAACGCGCGGCTGGTCGAGGACGGCATCCGCTTTGGCGGCCGGTGACGGCCGTCAGTCGACCGGCGTCCACCCGTCGGGCTGGTCGGGCAGCCCCCGGACCCGGAGCTCCCGTCCCGCATCGCCGTCCCGGAGCTCGACCCGCCCGTCACACAGCTGCCGGATGGTGCTCGCGGTCCGTTCCTCGTGGGCCCCGCTGTCGAGCGCGAGCACCCCGAGCCCGCCGGCCGACGCCACCCGCCCCGCGAGCACGTGGACGAACCGCGAGGTGCGCCGCAGGTCGGCGTACATCAGGATCGTCGAGACCGAGAGCAGCCCGACCCGGACCCGGTCGATCCCGTCGGCCTCCAGGCGGTCGTAGCCCTCGGCGGTCCGCATCCCGATGCCGGTGAGGTCGCCCGGGCTCGACACCCCCGTCGCGTTCGGCGCGTCGAGGTCCCGGCCCTGCTGGGCACTCACGCAGTCGACGATCCGGACCCGGTCGCCGGCGTCGGCACAGCCGGCCTCGCTGCGGTAATCGAGCAGCCGCCCGCCCGTGCTGTTCGTGGCGACCAGGATCGCCCCCTCGCCGTCGCCCGGGTCCGCGGCCCGGAGGAGGATCTCCCGGACGCCGTCGATGAGCGACCCCTCGACGAGGACCGTCCGCCCGCCGGCGACCGGCCCCAGCGGCAGGTCGGGAAACGAGTACGCGTCGTCGCTCATCGGCCCGTGCTCCCGCTCCCGTTTCCGTTCCCGCCGCCCGCCCCCTCCTCGGGGCCGAGCATCACGTCTGCCCCCCGATCGCTCGCGGCGAGCCGCCGCCGGAGTTCGAACTGCTCGGCGACCTCCGCCGCGAACCGTTCGAGGTCGGCGAGTTCGGCCGGCGTGAACGACCGCGGCTCGTCGTCGTAGACGCAGAACGTCCCGATGGCGTGTCCCGCCGGGGTCCGAACGGGGGCGCCCGCGTACGCCCGGAACGCCCCGTGGAGTTCGGTCACGTTCTCGAACCGCGGGTCGGCCCGCAGGTCCTCGACGACGGTGACGCCGTCGTCGAGGATGGTGAACGTGCAGACCGATGCGCCCCGGGGGCGGTCGTCGAGGTCGATCCCCTCACACGAGAGCAGCCGTTGCTCGTCCTCGGCGATGACGTTGACAGAGGCCATCTCGATCCCGAACCGCTCGACGGCGAGCGCCGTCAGCCGATCGAGCGCCCGCCGGGTCCCCGGATCGTCGAGGTCGTAGGTCGCGAGCGCCGCCAGCCGTTCGTCCTCGTCGTCCGGCAGGGGGTAGTCGGCCTGTGTCCGCCCGGCGAGCGTCGCCTCGACGGCCCGGACGAGCCGCTCGCGGGCGTCCGGGCGGTCCTTGTACACGACCTCAACGACCTCCCCCTCGCCGGTGTCGACCTCGCCGTACTCGGCGTCGGTGAACAGGATCCCGGCGACGTCGCGGTTCGCCGCCCGGGCGTCGGCGACCAGTTCCGGCCCCGTCCCGTCGGGGAGCGTCGCCTCCGTGACCACGCAGTCGAGGTCCGCGTCGAGGGCCGGCCGCGCGTCCGCGAGGCTCCCGGCGGCGGTCGCGGCGAAGCCCGCCTCCCGGAGCGCCGCGGCCGTCGCCGCCCGCTCGTCCGCGTCGGCGTCGACACAGAGCACGCGTCGGCTCATCGCTCGTCCCCGACTCGCGCGGCGGGGACTTAGACCTCCGGGACTCGGACCTCGGGGCCGACGCGCGCCTTTTTTGCCCGCGGGCCTCCCACGGCGTGGTATGCAGGTCGAACTGAAGCTCTTCGCGACGTTCCGCGAGGCCGTCGGGTCGAAGACGGTCACCCGCGACCTGGACGACGGCGCGACGGTCGGCGACGTGCTCGCGGACCTGGAGGCCGACTACGAGGGCCTCGCCGGCCAGCTGCTCGAGAACGGCGACCTCCGGCCCCAGATCAACGTGCTGCGCAACGGCCGCGAGGTCCTGCACATGGAGGGGACCGAGACGCCCGTCGAGGACGGCGACACGATCGCGGTGTTCCCCCCGGTCGCCGGCGGCGGCGGATGAGCGCGGCGTCCGTCGAGCGCTCGTACCGGGGCATCTCCCGCCGCCTCGCCGTCCACTACCTGGAGAACCTGGGCGGCGAGCGGGTCGCCGAGGACCGGGTCGTCGGCGACGGGTGGACGGTCCGGCTCTCGGAATCGACGGCCAGGGTCGGCCCGTCGCTCACCCTGACGGAGGTGACCGCCGTCTTCGAGGGCGACCCCGGGGCGGTCGAGCCGCTCGTCGAGCGGTTCTCGAAGAAGGCGATGCGGGCGGGCGGATGAGCGCGGACGACCCCGACCCGTCCGCCGGGTCGGCGGAGGACGCCGCCGAATCGGGGACCGTCGGCGCCATCGACGGGGCGGTCCTGCTGCTCGCGGCCGGGAAGGCGAGCGTCGCCCCCGAGCGGTTGCCCGACCTCGTCGAGCGGGCGGCCGCCTACCTCCGGGATCGGGCGGGGACCTACCGGCGGACCTGCGAGCGGGTCCACGCCGACGGGGTCCGCGAGATCTACTTCGCCGACGGCGACCACTGGACGGCCGTCGGGGACGACCTGGGCTTCGACGAGCGCGAGACCGACGCCGTCCGGCGGAGCCACGAGGAACAACTGCTCCACGTCGGCCGGCGGACCGGCCGCGAGGCGGAGTTCGAGCACGCGCTGGAGATCCGCCAGCCGGTCGTCGTGGAACGGCGCGGCGGGGCGGACGCCGACGGCGGGACCGCGGACGACGAGAAGAACGGGAACGGGAACGCGGACGGGACCGGCGGCGCGGCGTAGCGGGCCGTCGGTTCCCCGTCCCCCGCTCTCCGATCTCCGCTCCCCGGGCCGCGGGCCGCGGTCGGCCCCCGACCGGTCGCCGGCCGGGGTGGTCGGGACCGGCCGGGCCGCCGATCAGTCGTCGGCCGGGGCGGCCCCCTCGCCGGCGCTGACGCCCGTGCCGGGCCCGACCTCGATGTCGAGCTCGTCCAGCTTCTCGTCGGGGACGACCCCGTCAACCCAGCCGCGGTGCTCGTAGTACTCGGCTTTCATCTCGTCGAGCTCGCAGAGTTCGCCCTCGGAGCCGCCCTGGCCGGGCACCGCGCCGTCGGCGCCCGCCACGAAGCGGTCGGGCAGGTCGTCGTCGCTCCCGTCGAAGCCCGCGAGGTTGTTGTAGTACCGTTCGAGGTTGTAGATCCGCTCGCCCGCGGTCAGCAGGTCGTCCTCGGTGACGTCCCGTCCCGTCATGCCGCCGTACTGCAGGACGTACTCCTCGATGCCCTCGGCGAAGGCGTTGAACTTGCAGATGTCGAAGGAGTCCGAGAGGGCGTGCAGGTCCTGGAAGGTGGCACAGAGCTCGCCTTTGCCCTCCCACTCGTAGGGGTCGACCTTCTCCGGGATGCCGAGGATCTCGGCGGCTGGCGTGTACCCCCGGAGGTGGCAGGCCCCGCGGTTGGAGGTGGCGTAGCCGATCCCCATCCCCTTCATGCAGCGCGGATCGTAGGCGGGGATGGTCTGACCCTTGACCGAGAGCTTGTTGTCGTGGGCGTCCCGTTCGTCGGCGATCCGCTCGGCGCCCCCCGCCAGCAGGGCCGCGAGGGCGTCGCCGTCCGGCTGCTCGCCGACCCGCTCGATGAGGTCGATCATCGCCTCGGCGTCGCCCCACTCGATGCCCTCGCCCAGGCCGTCGAGCTTGCCCTCCTCGGTCATCTCCATCGCCATCGCCAGCATGTTGCCCATCTCGATGGTGTCGACGCCCACGTCGTTACACCGGTCGATCATCGCCGCCAGGCGGTCGCGGTCGTCGTTCATCGAGTTCGGCCCGAGCGCCCACGCCGACTCGTACTCGAAGCTCTCCATCCGGACGTTCATCTCCTCGCCCTTGTGGGTGACGTCGACCTCGACCTCCTTCTTGCACGCGACCGGGCAGGAGTGACAGGTGGGCTCGTCGACCAGGATGTTCTCGCGGACGTTCTCCCCCGAGACGTTCTCGGGGTCGACGTTCGGCTCGTCGGCCTCGGCGTCGGCCTCCGAGTGGCCGGAGGTGTACCGAGCGTTCCGGGTCGGCAGGCCGTCCATCTCCTCGGTGATGTTCATCAGGACGTTCGTCCCGTACACCGAGAGGCCGCCCTCGTTCGGGGCGGTGACGTCCGACTCCCGGATCACCTCCAGGGCCTGCCTGTAGCCGGTCTGGAAGGTCTCGGGGTCGGCCGGCTCCGGCATCCGCGTCCCGGCTTTCACCACGACGGCCTTCAGTCCCTTCGACCCCATCACACAGCCGGTCCCCCCGCGGCCGGAGGCGCGGTCGTCCTCGTTGATGATGCAGGCGTACCGCACCCCGTTCTCCCCGGCCGGGCCGACGGCCATCACGCTGAGGTTCTTGCCGACGGTCCCCTCGCACTCCTCGCCCAGCGTCTCGACCGTCTCGTGGACGCCGCTGCCCCACACGTGGGACGCGTCCCGGAGTTCCACCTCGCCGTCCTCGACGAACGCGTAGACCGGGTCCTCGCGCTCGCCCTCGAAGACCAGGCCGTCGAAGCCCGCCCACTTCAGGCGCGCGCCGCTCCACCCGCCGTGGTGGGAGTCGGTCACCGTCCCCGTCAGCGGCGACTTGGTGGTGACGGCGATCCGGCCGCTCATCACCGTCTGCGTGCCGGTGAGCGGCCCGTTCATGAAGCAGAGCCGGTTGTCCGGCCCGAGCGGGTCGACGTCCGGCCCGGCGTCGAAGACGTACTTCACCCCGAGGCCGCGCGCGCCGATGTACTTGCGCGCGTCCTCGTCGTCGATGCCCTCGTATGCCACGTCGCCCGACGACAGGTCGACGTGTGCCACGCGGTCACGGAACCCTCCGAGGTCGGTCATTGTTAATGCTCGATCGTTAGGTTGGGACCGCGGGAGCAAAGGCGTTCCCTCCGGCGGGTAACCGGTCGGGATTACGCGCCCCGCCGGCCGCGGCGCGGCGGTCAGGACCGGGCGGCCGCCACGACCCGGTCGCCGGTCAGGAGGTAGATCCCGGAGCCGATCACCAGCAGGCGGAGCCCCCCCGGCGGGCAGAGCGCCCACTCGGCCGCGAGCGAGGCGCCCGACGCCAGTTCGGCCTCGACGCGCAGCGCGTCGCCGCGGGCCCGGAGGCCGAGCCCGGTGCGGCCGGCGTCGGCCGCCAGGTCGACCGTCCGGGCCGCGACCGTGCGGCCGTCGGCCAGCAGGCGCACGGCGAGGCGGACCGACCGGCGGGCGGCGTTTCGGATCCCGGTCAGCCGCAGCCGGTCGTGGGCACAGGCCGGGGCCGGGCCGTCCCCGTCGATCCGAACCGTGGGGAACTGCTCCTCGGGGACGTGCCACGCGGCGTCGAACCGCCCGCCGGGCCCGCGGACCGAGAGGTCGTACGTGCCGGCCGCCCGGACCGCCGGCACGTGGACGGTGGCGCCGGCCGGCAGGCGGTAGCGGTAGTCCAGCAGCGTGCGGGTCGGCCCGTCGACGACCACCCCGGCCCGGGCCGGCGAGGCGCGGGCGTTCCGGAGGTTGATCCCGCCGCTCGCCGGCGGGCCGTCGGCTCCGGGGTCCCGCGCGGGGAGGTCGGCGGCGGTGCCGCTCGACGGCATCGGCGGGCACGCCGGGTCACAGACCCCCTGCTGGTCGAGCCCGACGGCGTCGTCGCGCACGCGGACGACCGCCCCGGTGCCCCAGCTCTCCCCGACCATCCAGTCCCGGACCGCCCGCACCCCGTCGGCCGTCTCCGCCGTGAGCCGGTAGATCCCCCGCCGTCGGACGAGGCCCTCGTGGGTCACGCTCCCGGCCGCGGGCACCGTCCGCGAGTCGAGGAAGACGGTCCGGTTGCCGTCCTCGACGAGGACGGTGACGTACGCCGGCCGCGACCGCTCGTTTCGCACCCGGAGCGCCCGGCTGCGGTCGAGGTTCT
Source organism: Haloferacaceae archaeon (assembly GCA_042219485.1). GTDB lineage: Archaea > Halobacteriota > Halobacteria > Halobacteriales > Haloferacaceae > CAZMLQ01. Next base: position 5,979 of record JBDGPV010000119.1, on the reverse strand, counting down.
CGGCCGCGTCCGACGACGCGTAGGGGAGGTCCGGCGTGGGGGTGGCCGTCGCCGTCTCCCGGGGCGTGCGGCGCCCCTCCCCGCGCCCGTCAGAGTCGCCCCCGAACGGGCCGACGGCCGAACAGCCGGCCAGCCCCCCGACCGCGCCGGCCGCGAGCCCGAGCAGCGATCGCCGGTCCACGCCCCGACGAGGGCCCCGGCGGCCTTGAACGGTGCGGCGACCCCCGCCGCGGCCGAACCGTCAAGTCGCGCCCGCCCCTGCCGTTCCCCGTGCCCGACGCCGGACCGGCCCCGTACGACCACTACCGCCCGCCGGCGACCGGCGACGTTCCCGACGGCGTCTACCGCGTCGTCGGGGTCGCCGACGGGTCGGCCGTCCTCCTGGCGGTGGCCGACGCCGACGGCCGCCGGATCAACTCGGGCCGCCTCGTCCGGGTGCCAGCCGACCGGGTGGCGGCCGCGTTCGAACCGGCGCCGAACCCCGACGAGGGGCTGCGTCCCGGCGACGCCCTCGACTGGGTCGCGTACCTGCCGCGGGCGCTGTGGGACCTGCTGCCGGGGCGGTAGCTCGCCGGCCGCTCTCCCGCTCCCGGCCGCCGCCGCGCTCCCGAAGCCGCTTTACGCGCCGGTCCGTTACCGCGGTCCGATGAGCGAATCGACGGGCGAGCCGAGCCCCGAGGTCTACGAGCGGGGGCGGGGGATGGACGCGCACAACCGCGCGATGCGGGAGATCCGCGCGGAGAACGACGCGTCCTACGACCCCCACGAGCCCACGCGGGTCTGGATCGACGAGGACAACACGCCCGACGGCGTCCGGGAGTCGCTGACGATCGTCCTCAACACCGGCGGCTGCCGGTGGGCCCGTGCCGGCGGCTGTACGATGTGCGGGTACGTCGCCGAGTCCGTCGCGGACGGGAGCGTTCCCCACGACGCCCTGATGGACCAGATCGACGCGTGCCTCGCCCACGAGCGCGAGCACGCCGACGACCCGCCCGACCTCGTGAAGATCTACACCTCCGGCTCCTTCCTCGACGAGCGGGAGGTGGCCGCCGAGACCCGCGCAGCGATTGCGGAGGCCTTCGCCGACCGCGAGCGGATCGTCGTCGAGTCCCTGCCCGACTTCGTCGAGCGGGGGAAGCTCGCGGACTTCCTCGACCGCGGCCCCGCCCTCGACGTCGCGGTCGGCCTGGAGACCGCGACCGACCGCGTCCGGCACGACTGTGTCAACAAGTACTTCGACTTCGCGGACTTCGTCGACGCGAGCGAGGCGGCCGACGCGGCCGGTGCCGGGGTGAAGGCCTACCTGCTGATGAAGCCCCCCTTCCTGTCGGAGCCCGAGGCGCTCGCGGACATGACCGAGTCGATCCGCCGGTGTGCCGATCACTGCCACACCGTCTCGATGAACCCCTGCAACGTCCAGCGGTACACGATGGTCGACGAACTCCACTTCCGCGGGGGGTACCGGCCGCCGTGGCTCTGGTCGGTCGCGGAGGTCCTGCGTGCCACCGCCGACGCCGACGCCATCGTCGTCTCGGACCCGGTCGGCGCGGGCGAGTCCCGCGGCGCCCACAACTGCGGGGCGTGTGACGACGCGGTGTTCAACGCGATCAAGGACTTCGACCTCCGGCAGGATCCCGCGGTCTTCGATCAGGTGTCCTGCGAGTGCGAGGCGGTCTGGGAGACGGTGATGGCGGAGGAGACGGGGTACGCGATGCCGCTCGACGACTACTGAGCGGGCCCCGGCGGGGGCGCCGCCGACCACCCGCCGACGGTCCGTCCGCCGGCCGCCGTCAGCCGTCCGCCCGCTCGCCGTCCGTGATCTGCACGACGAACCGCCGGTTTGGCGACGGGGCGATCTCGACGCGGAGTCCCGACACGAGCGAGTAGTAGCGCCGGCGGCCGTCCTCGTACGACTCGATCACGCCCCGTCCCTCGAGGACGTCGAGGTGGTGGGTCGCCGTCTTGCCGTCCATCCCGACCTCCTCCCTGAGTTCGGTGACGTACATGTCGCGCCGGGTGAGCGCGCGCAGGATCTCGAGCCTGGCCTTCGATCCGATCAGTTCGAGGGCGTCCATGTAAGTATAACATTCCAACAAAGGTTTATCTCTGTTGGGGCGCGATACCGCGGTAGACCCATGGCAGACCTCCCCGACACCGAGGACGAGTCGGACCCGGAGCCGACGACCGTGACGAGCGGCTACTTCGAGGAGGAGTTCCGCGTCGACGCGGCGAGCGCGGGCGAGTTCCTCGCCGAGCTGGGCGACCAGCTCCAGGACGGGACGGAACTCACCGTCTCCGGGGACGGCTGGGAGATCCCGTTCGCGTTCGCCGATTCCGTCGAGATCGAGGTCGAGTTCGAGGGCGAGTCCGACCCGGAACTCGAAGTCGAGGTCGAACTGACGGGACGGACCGAGGACGACGCGCCGGACGTCGCGTAGCCGCGTCCGGGGTCGCGCCGGGATCCGCCCCGTCGGGGCCGGCGACGTCGGCCGATCGGTCCCCGACCGAGGCGGCGGTCCCGACCGCCCGGCTACGCGAACGCCCGCAGGATCCCGGCCCCGTCGGTCGGCCCGAGGTGTGGTAGCGTCGCCCGCTCGGGGTGGGGCATCAGTACCGCCACCGTCTCGCGTTCGCCGAGGACGCCGGCGACGTTGTCGCGGGAGCCGTTGGGGTTGGCGGCGTCGGTTGCCTCGCCGTCCTCGTCGCAGTACCGGAAGAGGACGCGGTCCTCGGCGACCACGCGGTCGTGGGCCTCCGCCCCGATCTCGAACCGCCCCTCGCCGTGGGCGATGGGGAGTTCGAGCACGTCGCCCTCGGCGTAGGCCCGGGTGAACGGGGTGTCGGCGCGCTCGACCCGGACGCGGACGTGCTCACACCGGAACCTGGCGGTCCGGTTGGTGGTGAAGGCGCCGGGGGTCAACCCGGCCTCGCAGCCGATCTGGGCGCCGTTGCAGACCCCGAGGACGGGCACGCCCTCCGCGGCGGCCGCGCGGACCTCCTCCATCACCGGCGCCCGGGCGGCCATCGCCCCGGCCCGGAGGTAGTCGCCGTAGGAGAACCCGCCGGGGAGCACCACCCCGTCGAGGTCGGCGGGCAGGCCGTCCTCGTGCCAGACGCGCCGGGCCGGGACGCCGACGTGTTCGAGCGCCCGCACGGCGTCGCGGTCGCAGTTCGACCCGCCGAACTGGACGACCGCGACCGTCACCGCGACCACCCCCGCCGGGCGACCGTCGCCGCGGCCGCCACGGGCGAGCGCGCGCCGGCCGGCGTCGGGCGAGCCGCCGTCACCGTTCCTCGACCTCGACCTCGTAGTCGTGGATGGTGGGGTTGGCGAGCAGCCGCTCGGCCATCTCGTCGGCCCGGGCGCCGGCCGCGTCGGCGTCGGCGGCGTCGAGGTCGATCTCGAACCGGTCGGCCGACCGGAGCGCGTCGAGCTCGAACCCGAGCCGTTCCAGCGCCCGCCGTGTCGTCTCGGCCTCGGGGTCGAGCACGCCCCGCTTGAGCCGGACCGTGACGGTCGCGGTGAACTCCGTCATCGGCCGCCGATCCGCGGTCGCGGGGCAAAGACGTTTCGGAGCGGCCGTCCCGCCGGCCCGCGCGTCGTCCGCCGTCGGCCCTCGCCACCACCCGTCGCCCCGCGTCCGCGCCGCTTGCGCCCGTCGGCGTGCCCGCCGCTCAGAGGTCGGCGGCCGCCTCGACGGCCGTTCCGACGTCCGGGGCGTCGAACCACTCCCCGTCCGTGTAGGCGTTGGCGCCGGCGGCGTAGAGGTCGGCCACCGCCTCCACGACGCGGTCGGGCAGGGCCGGGGGGTCGCGGTCGCAGAGCGCCCGCCAGTCGGCCACCCCGCGCTCGTCGGCCTCCCGCTTCGCCGCCGACACGGCCTCGACCCACCCGGGGTGCTCGCGCTTGTAGTACTGCCTGACGACCTCCTTCGAGACCTCCCGGCCGTCGTAGGCGAACCGGTTCTCGTCGAACGTCCCCACCACGTCGGCGACCTTGATCGCGTCGTCGTGGTAGAGGCACTCGATCTTGCCGTCCTCGTGGGTGAACCCGCGCTCCTCGGCGCGGCGGCTGAGGATGTGGTTGACCACCCGCGCGACCTGCTCCAGCCGTTCGAGGTCGGCCTTCCCCGCGATCCGCGCCGCCTCCGCCCGGTCGAGGTAGCGGTCCCGCTCCTCGAACTTCGTGGAGAACTCCACCACCGGGTCGGGCAGGTCGACGCTCCCCGCCGGCCACTCGTCGCGGTCGAGGCCCACCTCCCGGGGGTCGCGCCGGTCCCTGAGGCTCGACCCGGCGGGCACCGCGTTCCGGAACACGATCTCCAGGGGCACGAGGAAGTTGTCGCCCGCCGCCGCGTGGTAGGCGTCGTAGTCGTAGCTCCCCCCCTCGTAGGGCAGGTCCGGCACCTGCGTCAGTTCGATGGCCATCTCCCGCGGGGGCTCCTCGACCCCGCCCAGGTGCCGGACCTCGCCGTCGACGACCACGCCGCGGAAGTGGGTCGGCACCTCGTTGACCCGGAGCAGTCCGAAATTGAACGCCCCCATGGTGCAGAGGCTCGCCCCCTTGTTCGGGATGGGGTCGGGCATCTTCCCCCAGTCGAAGACGGAGTAATCGTCCGTGAAGACGAACCGCCCCCGGCCGAGCTCGTCCGGGGTGGGCTCGCGCTCCACGACGAACTCCTTGACGCTCGTCATGGGTCATGGGCGCGGGGGAACGGCCATGAAGCTTTCACTCCGCGGCCCGGCACCGCCCGCCGAGAAACCGGATACAAGTTCCTGTACCTGTGACGTTTAGTCGTCCGCTACGATGGGTGGGGGCATGGGGACGGATACGGTCGCCGAGCGCTACGCGGCGCTCGACCGCGGGTGGAAGGCGTGTCTGTGGGCGACGCTCGTCGTCGGACTCGAACTGCTCCGCGTCGGGGTATGAGGGCGCGACCGGGCGAGCTTCTCGCCGGGCTGCTCGTCCTCGGCGCCGTCGCGGGGTTCGCACGGCTGCTCGGGGGCGCCATCCCGCTCGTCTCGCCGCTGGTGATCGCGGTCGGGACGGGCGCCGTCATCGGCAACGCGGTCGGGCGTCCCTCCCGGGCGGCGGCCGGCATCGGCACCCACAAACTCCTGCTCGAGACGGCCATCGTGCTGCTCGGGGTGAGCTTCTCGCTCGACGCCGTCCTCCGCGCCGGACCGAGGCTGGCCGCGCTCGTGGTCGGGGTCGTCGCCGTCGGCCTCTTGGTCGTCGAGGCGATCGCCCGGTTCGCCGGCCTGAACGCCCGCATGGGATCGCTTCTGGCGGCGGGAGCGAGCGTCTGCGGCGTATCGGCAATAGCTGCCTCTTCTTCGGCGTGCGGCGCGGAGGACGCGGAGGTCGCCCACGCCGCCGCGACCGTCCTCCTGTTCGACGCCGTCACCCTCGTGGCCTTCCCGGCGCTCGGCAGGGCGTTCGGGATCGACCCGCGGACGTTCGGGATCTGGGCCGGCCTCGCGATGTTCTCGACCGGGCCGGTGGCCGCGGCGGGGTTCGCCCACTCCGCGGTCGCCGGGCGGTGGGCCACCGTCACGAAACTCACCCGGAACGCCCTGATCGGCGTCGTCGCGGGGGTGCTCTCGGTCAGGTACGCCGCGACGCGGGACGGCGAACGGGACTGGTCGCTCGGCCGGATCTGGACCGACTTCCCGAAGTTCCTGGTGGGCTTTCTGATCCTCGCGGCGCTCTCGGCGACGGGCGCGATCCCGTCCCCGGCCGAGACCACTCTCGCGGCCGTCTCGGACGGCCTCTTTCTGCTCGCGTTCGCCGGCCTCGGGTTCGACATCCGGTACGAGCGGATGCGCGACGCCGGCCTCCGGCCCGTCGCCGTCGTCGGGGCCGCCCTGGCGTTCGTCGGCGCTCTCGCCTTCCTCGCCGTCCGGTGGCTGCTCTGATCGGGGCGACCGGGACCCGCCTCACCCGACCGGGCGGGCCGCCACCCGGACCGGCGAGGC
>JBDGPV010000028.1:0-20132 GCA_042219485.1 Haloferacaceae archaeon | reverse complement strand
CGGCGCCGCGCGGCGGGGCGAGGTGCGGGCGGCGAACCGGCGGCTGGCCGCCGCACTCGCGGGGCAGTTCGAGCGGGATTTCCGGCGGCGGTTCGGGACGCCGGCGGCGGCGGCACGGGCCGTCGAGGTCGGGCGCGTTCGGATCGTCGTCAGGCGGTGGTCGCCGTGAGGCTCGCCGACGACGAGCGGGCCCGGGTCCCGTTCGCAGTGATCGGCGTCGTGCTGGTGCTCGGGAGCACGGCCTTCGCGACGACGCTCGGGGGTCGCGGACCGATCGACGAGAACCGGTCCGCGGAGAAGGCCGTCGAGCGAGTGGAGGCGAACGCGGCCGCCGCCCTCCGAGGGGCGGTCCGAACGGCCGCCCGGGACGCCGCCCGGGAGCCGCTGACGCGGCGGGCGAACACGTCGTTCGGGCGCGTCATCGACCCGGCGATGCCGTTCCGCGACGCGCTCAGGATCCGCATCTACCTGACCGCGAGGGAGCGGCTGCGGACCGTCCGATACCGGCACGGGGACGTGATCGCGGGCGCCTCCCTCCCGGCGACGCCGACCCCCGCGGCGCTGCGCGAGGCCAAGCGTCGCGTACGGATCGAGTCGGCCGACGGCGGGGCGGCGATCCGGGTCCGAATCCGTGGCGTGAGCTACGTCGCGCGACGCGACGGGCGGCGGATCGCGGCGGAGACGCGGCCGGTGGAGCTCACGGCGGCGACGCCCGTGCTCGCGCTGCACAACCGGACCCGTCGGTTCGAACGACGGCTCGGCCGCGGCCCGCTCGACGGGCCGGGACTGGGGCGGCGGCTCACCGCCCGGCTCTACCCGATCGCGTGGGCACGGGCATACGCCCAGCACGGCGGCGCCCCGGTCGGGAACGTCCTCGCGAACCGGCACGTCGCGGTAGCGACGAACGGGGCGGTGCTGGCCGAACAGCGGGCCGCGTTCGGGCGGAGCGATCCCGAGGGGCGTCTCGGAACGCGCCGCGCGCTCGCGCGGCTCGGGGCCCGGGAGCTGGCCGAACCGCTCGGGACGCACGACGCGTCGTGGAGCCGGCGGGTGCTCCCGCGGCCGAACGGTCGGATCGACCCCCCGGCCGGGATCCCCGGATTCGACCCCTCGGGCCCGTCGCCGCGGCGGCGGTTCGACGTCGGGGTGGGGCGATCCGCCGACGCGGCGCTCGGCCGGCTCGTCGTCGGGGAGGCGAACCGGAGCCTCGGGGACGCGTTGCGCGCCGGCTACCGGGTGACCGGCCGCCTCCGGACGGCGGCGACCCTCGTCGACTCGGAGCCGAAGCCGGACCCCGACGAGCCTGGCGGGTACAGCCTCGACGAGCGGCGGGTGTCGGTGAGCGTCGCAGTCCGCAACGCGACGGCGCCGCGGCCGTCGGTCGGGCCGGGCGAGCGCCGCATCGATACGCACGGGCGGGAGGTCACCGTCGAGCGGGAGGTGACGTGGATCTGGACGGACGGCGACGAGACCGAGCGGACGTACGGGGAGTGGACGGAGACGTACCGCATCGGGATCGCGGTGACCGTCGAACCCGACCGGCGAGCGCCGGGGCCGAACCGGACCGTCAGACCCGCGTTCCGGCCCGGGGGCCCGCTCGACGGGCCGAACCTGGCCGACGTGCCCCCGGAGGTCCGCTCGCGGCTGGTCGGGGCCCGGGGCGGCCCGGACGCGGTCGCCCGGCTCGCGGCGCTCGATCGGCTATCGAAACGCCGGGTGCGGGTCGTCGGCCGGCGCCCGGACGGCCTCCGGCGCCGGGTCTACGCCGACCTCGCCGGGCTCCGGGACCGGGTCAGGAACCTGAGCGTCCGGGTGCGCGGCGACCGGCTGGCGGCCGGAACGACGAACCCGCCGGCCGACCTCGCGCGGCGGATCCGGTCCGACCGGGCGGCGCTCGTCGACGCCCCGGAGACATACCGGGGAGCCGCCGACCGGGCGCGGGTGGCGGCGCGTGCGTCGTACGTCGACGCCGTGTTGCGCGCCCTCGACCGGCGGGCCGCCGCCCGCCGGGAGCGGACCGCCCGGCTCGACCGGGTCCTCGCGGACGTCGGCGCCGGCTCGGGGGAGCGCGTCCTCGGGGCGCTCCGGGCGGCCCGGGCGACGGCGGACCCCCGACGGCGCGCGGCGCTCTCGGGCCCGACGGGGCCCGTTCGACCGACGCCCGACGCCTCGCCGGCGTACCTCACCCTGGCTGCGGTCGATCGGACGCGGGCTGGGGCGGTGCCGGCGGGCGAGGAGTACCATCCGCTGGCCGCGCGAAACCGCAACCTGTTCGCCGTTCCGTACGGCGACGCGGCCGATCGCGTCGGGGGGACGGATGGGGGAATCGACCTCCGAACCGCGGGGCGCACGCTCGCCGCCGCGGACCGGGTCCCCGCGTCCGCGGCGGGGAGCGGGGAGGAGTTCGCGGCCCGACGGGACCGCCTGGCGCGGTCGACGCGGCTGGCGCTCAAGCCGGTCGTGAGCCGCGCGATCGGCGTGGTGCGGCGCCGGACCGTCCTCGGCGGGACGACGGCGTACTCCGCGGTCAACGACGCCATGGCGCGGTGGAACCGGACCGGGGAGCGGGCGGTCGCGGCGACGAACGGCTCGCTCCAGCGGGCCATCGCCGTCGAGGCCGTCGAGCGGCTCCGGGACCCGAACGCCACCCGGGTCGATCGGCTCACGACCCGGCTTCGGATCGCCACCGGCGGCGTGGTCCGGGGCCGGGACGCACGGGTGGGGGAGAACGCGACGCGAGCCGCCCGGGACGCCGTTCGGACCGCGGCCGGGAGGGCGCTGTACGGCACCGGAGGAGCGAGCGGGGACGCCGGGAGCGCCGGGGGCGACGATCCGCCGGCCTGGGCCGGCGGAGCGGTCGGGGCCGCGCCCGCGGGGCTGCCGGTTGCGCCGGTGCCGGGCTACTGGTACGCGACGACGAACGTCTGGCGGGTCCGCGTCCGGGGCGCGTACGCCCGGTTCACGCTTCGGACCCGTCGCGGCGCGCCGGGCGAGCGCCTGCGGTACGTGCGCGACGGCTCGACGGTCGCGATCGACGTGACCGGGGACGGGGCGCCCGAACGGCTGGGTTACGACGAGCGGGTCGCCTTCGAGACCGACACGACGGTGGTCGTCGCGGTGCCCCCCGGCGGGGGGGTCGGCGACGGGACGGCCGACGAGCGCTCCGGCGGCTGGCCCCGCCCGGCGTGTCTCGGGCCGCCCGCGGCCTGTCCCGACGGGGCGGGCGCACGGTGACAGGTTTTTGCGCGCCGGCGTCCGACGGGGGGACATGCTCCACGACGCGGTCGAGGACCCGGCGTCGCTGACGCCGGCCGAACTGCGCGCGGCCTACGAGGCCGAGCTCCGCGCCGCGATCCAGGCCGTCGGCGCCGGGGCGACGGCCGAGGCCGCGGGCGTCGATAGGGGAACGATCGACGCCGTGCTCGACGGGCCGGCGCCGGACCTGACGCTCGACCGGGCCGCCGCCATCCTGGCGGCGCGGCCTGAGGCCCCCGACGCGGAGGCGATCGCCGGCGAGGTCCGCGACCACCTGCTGATGGGAATGGTGACCGGCGTCGTCGACGTGGACACGGTGGCCGCGGACGTAGATCTCGACCTCTCGGGCACCGAGATCCGGCAGGCGCTGGAGGGGCGGATGCCGGTGACGCTCGCACAGGTGGCCGCGATCCACCGGTACATCGCCGGGCGGAACGACCGGTGACCCGGACCGTCGTCGTCGGGTGTGGCTACGTGGGGCTGGCCCTCGGCCGGCACCTCGCCGCGCGGGGCCACGACGTGACGGGGGTCAGGCGCTCTGCGGAGGGCGTGGCGGCGGTCCGGGCGGCCGGGCTCGACGCCGTCCGGGCCGACGCGACCGACGCCGGCTCGCTCGACGCGGTCCCGGACGCCGACTGGCTTGTGTTCGCCGCGAGTTCGGGCGGACGGGACGCCGACGCGGCCAGGGCGGTGTACGTCGACGGGCTGGCGACGACGGTCGCGGCGTTCGGCGGCCGCCGGGATCCGCCGGAGCGGCTGGTCTACACCTCGTCGACCGGCGTCTACGGCGACCACGGCGGTGACTGGGTGGACGAGGCGACGCCGACCGATCCGACGACCGAGAAGACGCGCGTCCTCGCCGAGGCCGAGCGCGTCGCGCGGTCGGCGCCGCAGGACCACGGGTTCGACGGCACAGTCGTCCGGCTGGCCGGGCTGTACGGGCCCGACCGCTACCGGCTCGACCGGTACCTGGAGGGGCCCGTGACGGAAGGCTACCTGAACATGATCCACCGCGACGACGCCGCGGGGGCGATCGCACACCTGCTGACTGCCGGGCGCGCCCGCGACGGGGTGGTGCTGGCCGTCGACGACCGCCCGGTCTCGAAGTGGGCCTTCGCCGACTGGCTCGCGGGCGAGTGCGGCGTCCCGAAGCCCCCCAAGCGGACGGTCGCCGAGCGGCTGGCCGAGGGCGACCTCTCGCCGGCGGCCCGGCGGCGGCTGGAGACGAGCAAGCGGTGCGCGAACGACCGCCTCCGGGCGCTCGGCTACGAGTTCCGGTATCCCACCTACCGGCAGGGATACCGGCCGGCGATCGAGGCGTTCCGGCGGGCCCGGCGCGGGTGAAGGGGGAACGCCGGAACGCTCTTTGAGGTCGGGGTGGAGGTCGGGACGAGCAGATGCAGACCGTCCCCGAGTCCGTCGTGCGGCGGACCGCCGTGCTCGTCCGCGACCGGCCCGCGGCCGTCGTCGCGGCGGTCGCCGTCGTCGTCCTGGCCGCGGCCGGGGCGTACCTCGTCTACCGGCACCGGCGCCCCGCGGGCCGGCGGCTGTTCGCGCTGCTGACCGAGCAGGAGACGGTGACGGTGCTGGTCCATCCGAACCCGGACCCCGACGCGATGGCGGCCGCGATGGGGGTCGCGGCGCTCGCCGAGCAGGCCGGAACGGCGGCGACCATCCGGTACAGCGGGGCCGTGGGGCACCGCGAGAACCGGGCGTTCCGGACAGTGCTCGACGTCGGGATGGAACCGATCGCGCGCGCGACGGACCTCGGGGACGACCCGGTCGTCCTCGTCGATCACAACCGTGCGCGCGGGTTCGAGGGCGCCGCCGACGTGCAGCCGATCGCCGTGATCGACCACCACCCCGGCGACGGGCGCGGCGAGGCGTTCACCGACGTCCGCACCGGGTACGGGGCCGCCGCGAGCCTCGTCGGCGAGTACTTCCGGGACGTCGGCGCCGAACCGATCCCACCCGGCGACCACGCGACCGAGGTGAGCGCGGCGTTCACCGTCCCCTCCGGGGTCGCGACCGGCCTCCTGTACGGGATCCTGTCCGACACGGACGACCTCACGCGCGGGGCGTCGCCGGCCGACTTCGCCGTCGCGAGCTACCTCCGGCCGGGGGTCGACGAGGAACTGCTGGACCGGATCGCGAACCCGCAGGTGAGCACCGAAGTGCTCGAGGCGAAGGCCCGGGCCATCGCCGGCCGCGAGGTCCGCGGGCCGTTCGCGGTCAGCGACGTCGGCGCGCTCTCGAACGCCGACGCGCTCCCGCAGGCCGCCGACGAACTCGCCGCCCTGGAGGGCGTCACCGCCGTCGTGGTGTGCGGCGAGGTGGACGGGGTCGTCCGCCTGTCGGGCCGGTCGCGCGACGACCGCGTCCACATGGGCCGCGTCATGGAGCGGGTCGTCGAGGACTGGCCCGACGCGGCGGGCGGCGGCCACGCGCGGATGGGGGGCGGACAGATCCCCCGCCCGCGCTCGGACGACGCGGCCGACGGCGGGATGGACCTCGGGGGCGCCGAGGTGGACCGCTCGGCGCTGACGGACCGGCTGTTCGCCGCGATGAGCGGGGAGCTCTGACCGGCGACGACGACGGCGACGGGGTCCGGCCCCCGTCCGCGCTCCGTCGGGGCGCGGCCGCGCGACCGACGACGGTATGGGGCGGGGAGGCCTACCGCCGGCATGGCGACGCGGGACGGGACGTGGCGCTACCGCGACCGGTTCGGGGGGAGCTACGGCCGGACGTACTTCCGGCGGTTCGGCCCCGGCGTGGTCGCGAGCGTCGGGATCGGCACGTACCTCGGCGACCCGACCGCCGCGGTCGACGAGCGCTACCGGGGGGCGCTGGTGCGGGCCTTCGAACGCGGCGGGAACCTCGTCGACACGGCGATCAACTACCGCTGCCAGCGCAGCGAGCGGGTCGTCGGACGGGCGATACGGGAGGCGTCGGTCGACCGCGAGGCGCTTGTCGTCGCGACCAAAGGCGGGTTCGTGCCGTTCGACGGCGAGCGGCCCGACGACCCCGGCGCGTACGTCCGCGAGCGGTTCGTCGACCCCGGCCTCGCGCCCCGCGACCGCCTCGTCCGCGGCCATCACTGCATCGCGCCGGCGTTCCTCGACGCCTCGCTCGACCGGTCGCTCGACAACCTGGGGCTGGAGACCGTCGACTGCTATTACGTCCACAACCCCGAGACGCAACTGGCCGACGTCGACCGGGAGACGGCGTACGACCGGCTGGAGACCGCCTTCGAACTGCTCGAACGCCGGCGGGCGGCGGGCGACATCCGCGCGTACGGCGTCGCGACGTGGGACGCCCTGCGCGTCCCGCCGGATCACGGGGAGTACCTCTCGCTGGCCGAGATGCTCGCCCGGGCGCGGTCGGCCGCGGCCTCGCGGGGGCTGGATCCCGGGGAACACGGACTGGCGGCCGTACAGCTCCCGTTCAACGTGACCATGGCCGACGCGTTCACGCGGGCGGTCCAGGGCGAGGACGGCGAGCGGACGAGCGCGCTGGAGCACGCCCGCGCGGCCGGGCTCGACGTGTTCGCGAGCGCGACGCTCGCCCAGGGTCGGCTGCTCTCTGGGTCGGAGTTCCCCGACGGGATCGAGTCGAAACTGTCCGGCGACACGCGCGCCCAGCGGGCGATCAACTTCGCACGGAGCGCCCCGGGCGTGACCGCGGCACTGGTGGGAACGAGCCGGCGCGAGCACGTCGCCGAGAACCTGGCCGCAGGAACGTTCGATCCGCTCGGAGCGCGGGCCTTCGACGCCGTGTTCGAGTGAGCTACCGGAGGTCCTTCCACTCCCGGCCGCACTCGGGACAGATCCGGACCGAGAAGACCTCGTCGGGGTCGTCCTTCTTCTTCAGTTCCTGGTCGCACTCGGAGCAGTTGAGCCGCTCGTATGTGTCCTTGCTGATGCTGCCCTCCCGGAGCCCCCTGCGAACCGATTGCATACGAGCGGCTTGGAGAGGCCCGGGCAAAAATACCCCGGCCGCTCCCGTCGGTTTCTTGTCCGTCGGGGCCCCAGCGGGCCCGATGGAGTACGCCCAGGAACGGGTGACGACGCTGCACGACCTGACCGACCCGTCGCCCGCGGCGCCGACCGACCGGGCGGCGGTCGTGATCCCGATGGCCGAACGCGAGTACGCGGGCCTGGCGCCGGAACGCGTCCTCGCCGCGCTCGAATCCGTCGACCCGGCCGCAGTGGTCGTGCCGCTCCGCGCGACCGCGGATCGGGCGCCGGAGTTCGCGGCGTGGCTCGACTCCTTCGACCTCCCGGTCACGACGCTGTGGTGTGACGGGCCGCGCGTCGCGGGCCTGCTCGACGGGGCCGGCCTCGACGGCGAGCGGGGGAAAGGCCGGGACGTCTGGCTCGGCCTGGGCGCGGCGCTCGCGACCGGCGCCGACCACGTCGTCGTCCACGACGCCGACGCGCGGACCTACTCGGCGGCCCACGTCCGCCGGCTCCTGTTCCCGCTCGCGGAGGGGTACGCGTTCGCGAAGGGCTACTACTCCCGGGTGGAGAACGACCGGCTGTACGGCCGGCTCTGCCGGCTCTTCTACGAGCCGATGGTCGCGGCGCTCGACGAGGCCCACGACGCCCCGGTGGTCGAGTACCTCGGCGCGTTCCGGTACGGGCTGGCCGGGGAGTTCGCCGCGACGGCCGACCTCGCGCGGCGCCTCCGGGCCCAGCGCTCGTGGGGGCTGGAGGTCGGGACGCTCGGCGAGGCGTTCGGGCGGGCGGGCTTCGACGGCACCGCGCAGGTGGACCTCGGCAACCACGAGCACGACCACCGGGCGGTCGGCGGGCCGACGGGCCTCTCGGACATGAGCGAGCACGTGGGGGCGGCGCTGTTTCGCGCCGTCGAGACACACGGGGTCGACCCGGACTACGGGACGCTCGCCGAGCGCTACCGGACGACCGCGCGGCGGTTCGTCCGGGCGTACGCGGCCGACGCGGCGTTCAACGGCCTCACTCACGACCGGACGGCGGAACTCGAACAGGTCGAGGCCTACGCGGCGGCCGTCAGCCCCCCGGGGCCGGACCGGCGGCTGCCGGCGTGGGCCGACGCGCCGATCGACGGGGCCGCGGTCCGCGACGCCGCGGCGGCGGACCTGGAGGAGGCGGGGTAGATGCTCGACGGCGACGAACTCGCCGGCGTCGTCTCGCAGTTCGGCGCGCTGTCCCGGCCGGAACTGGTGCGGGCGGCCGAGGAACTGGCGTTCAAGCGCGGCGAGGACGTCGACCCCGACCGCGTCGGGGACGCCATCGACGGCGCGCTCGCTGACCTGCGACTGGTCGCCGTCCAGGGGGGAACGACGGACGCGGGGCCGACGGGGGCGGGAGCGGCGGACGCGGGCGGGGACGAGAGCGGAAGCGAAAGCGGGGGCACGGGCACGGGGTGCGACGCGGCCCTGCTCGTCCCCGGCCCGACGGCGTTCCCGCGCCTCCCGGACGGCGCCGAGGACCTGCCCCACATCCTCGACGTCGAGGCGCGGTCGGTGGCGGACGGGGCGGCGGCCGAGGCCGCGGAGCGGCGCCTCCGGGCGGCGGCGGCGACCGCCGTCGCCGACGGCGACCGCGAGCGGATGGCGGGCCTGCTCGACGCCACTTACGACCTCGAGAGCTGGGCGTCCGACGCCGACGTCGCGTCGGTGCGCGAGCGCCTGGACGCGGCGCTGGACAGCGAGGGCGGCGAGCACGGCGACGGGGGCTGACGACGTCGAGCGGCGCGGGCGGCCGACGGGAAGGCGTACCCGACGACCGACACGTACAGTACGCTCCGTCCCGTCGTGGGGAGCGGATGCGGCTCGACCTCGCCCGGGTGGCGGATCACGAGGCGGTCGGCGTGACCGACGCCGAGCGGCGGGCGGCGGTGCTCGCGCCCGTGATCGACCGGGACGGGGCCGATCACGTCCTGTTCACCAAGCGCGCGGACCACCTCGGGGAGCACCCGGGGCAGATGAGCTTCCCCGGCGGCGGGCGCGAGCCGAGCGACGGGGCCCCGGCCGACACGGCGTTGCGCGAGGCCGAGGAGGAGATCGGCCTCCGGCCGGCGGAGGCGGAGATCGTCGGCCGCCTCGACGACGTTCGAACCGTCAGCGGGTACGCCGTCCGGCCGTTCGTCGGCCGGGTGCCCGACCGGGCCTACGATCCGGACCGGCGGGAGGTCGCCGAGATCGCCGTCCTGCCGGTCGCCGGGTTCGTCGACCGGGCGAACTACGCGTCCGAGCGCCGCGAACACCCCCACCACGGCGAGATCCGGCTCCACTTCTTCTACGTCGGTGGGTACACGGTCTGGGGCGCGACGGCCCGGATGCTGGCCCAGTTGCTCGAACTCGCGGCGGACTGGCACCCCCCGGCGACGGCCGGCCGGACGATCGATCCCGACGCCGACCCGCGGCGGTGAGCGGGCGGGAAAGACAGCGTTTTGCCCCTCCGAGCACACCGTTCGCTCGAATGGGCACGACCGACGACCCGGCGCTCGCGGCGGCCGGCCTGGACGGGGTGGCGCTCAAGCCGAGCGAGTGCGACCCGCGCCGGGCCGCCGGCCTCTCGCCCGGGACCGTCGTCGTCGACTACGAGGGCCCCGGCCACATGCCCGACGAGGGGACGCTCCGGGACCTGGCCGCGGCGAGCGACCTCCGGGTGACGGTGCCGGTCCGTGCCGACGGCTTCGACCCGCTCGGCGACGACGCGCGCGCCCGTGGACTCCCGCCGGGGGTCGGGCGCGTGCTGGTCGCGGGCAACCCGGCGTACCTCTCGGAGCGCGAGCGCGAGCGGGCCGTCGCGCCGCGGCTCGGCGCGGCCCGCGAGGCGTGGCCGGACGCCTGGGTCGGCACCGAGGGGATCGAACGCCTCGCGCTGGCGGCCGGGGGGACCCAGTTCGAACTGCTCGCCCCCCGCACCCGGCGGGAGGTCCGGTCGCTCCGCGCGGC
This sequence comes from Haloferacaceae archaeon, assembly GCA_042219485.1. Lineage (GTDB taxonomy): Archaea > Halobacteriota > Halobacteria > Halobacteriales > Haloferacaceae > CAZMLQ01. The sequence goes on along the minus strand of JBDGPV010000028.1, from coordinate 9,934 downwards.
CGGGTTCGGCGGGACGGTGGCGCTGTACGCGCCGGTCGTGCCGACCGACGACGACGACGCCGTCCTCGACGCGGTCGGGGCGTACGTCGCCCGCCGGGGGCCGGTCGCCGGGCGGCTTCCCGAGGGGGCGACGACGGACGCCGGGGCGACCGGTCGGGCGCGGTCGGTCCTGCTCGACGCGGCGGCCGACTACGCGCTCGTCGGCCCGCCGGCGCGGATCCGCGAGCGGATCGAACGGCTCCGCGAGGCGGGCGTGGACCTCGTCGTCGGCTATCCGGCCGGCGGGCTCGAATCGCTCCGGGGCTAGAAGGCGCGCGGGACGGGCGTCAGCCCCCGTCGTCGTGGTCGGCGTCGGCGGCGCCCGCGTCGGTGTCGTCGTGATCGGCGTCAGCGTCCGCGTCGGCGTGTACGGCGACCGACTCGCCGGACTCCTCGACGGGGAGGTCCCGGCCCGCCTCGCCTTTCGGCAGGCGGACCTCCAGGACGCCGTTGTCGGAGAGCGTCGCCGTCGCCGCCTCCGCGTCGACGACGGCGTCCTCGGGGAGGGCCACGCGCCCGTCGAGCGAGAGCCCTCGGCCGGGGTAGCGCATCTCGAAGCCCTCGCGGAACTCCCGGAAGCGGTCGAGCCGGACCCGGACCTCACCGTCGGCGTACCGGACCTGGACGTCGCTCCGGGTGGCCCCGGGCGCGTCGAAGACGGCGAGGTAGGCGTCGTCGCCCTCGAGCAGGTCCGCGGGCAGGGGGGTGCGCTCCTGTACCCGGCTCATTCCCCGGCCGATCCGGTCGAGGACGGCGTTGGCCGCCGACTCGCCGAACTCGCGCAGGCGGTTCATAGCTCGATCTCGGCGAGACAGTCGGTTCCCCCGCAGTACGGGCAGGCGAAGTCGGAGAGGCCCACGTCGTCGGGCATGTCGTACGTGTAGTGGAGCTCGAACATGTCGAGCTCGCAGTCCGGGCTCGTACACTCGACCTCGAGCGTCGCGGGCATGGACCGGGGTAGGCCCGCCACGATTATAAGTGACGCGGGGGCGCCGGCGTGCGTCGGGGGCGCCACGACGGCGGGCGCCCCGGGCCGGGAGCCGGACCGCCGGTGCCGGGACCGGGACCGGAACCGGCCGGGAGGGACGCCGGGCCCGTCGCCGGGTAGTCACGGTTTTACCCGTCGAGCCACTTCCCCGACGCATGACCGACCCCGCGACGGGCGCCGGCGGCGTGCCGACCGACCCCGCCGACCTCTCGGTGACGCTCGTCGACGGCTACGTCGACGAGCCGGCCCACTTCGGGGTGCCGCCGTACGTCTCCACGTACCCCCGGTTCACCGCGGGGGCGCTCGTCGACGCGGGCGTGCCGCCCGACGCCATCACCTACCACACCATCGACGCGCTCCGGGACGACCGCGCCCGGTTCCGGGACGTCGCCGACGCCGACCTCATGATCTACGTCGGCGGGATGACCGTACCGGGCAAGTACGTCGGCGGGACGCCCGCCGAACCCGACGAGGTGCGCGAACTCGCCTGGACGGCGGAGGGGACGAGCGTGCTCGGCGGGCCGGTGCGGTTCGGCGTCGGCGAGGAGAACGCCGGCGCCCAGGAGATGGAGCGCGACGACCTCGATTACGACTTCGTGGCGATGGGCGACGTGGAGGCGGCGGTCCACGACCTCGTCCGGGACGGGCTGGAGGGGTTCAACGACCGCTACCGCACCTACGACGAGGTCGCCCGGTGGGCCCCGGCCGGCGCCGGCGTGGTCGAGGACCACCCGAACCACCCCGACTACCTCATCGCGGAACTGGAGACCTCGCGGGGCTGTGCCTACCGGTGTTCCTTCTGCACGGAGCCGATGTACGGCGACCCGGGCTTTCGGAGCGCCGAGTCGGTCGTCCGCGAGGTCGAGGCGCTGTACGAGCGCGGCGTCCGGCACTTCCGGCTCGGGCGCCAGGCCGACATCCTCGCGTTCGGCGGGGACGGCGAGGCGCCCAACCCGGACGCCCTCCGGCGGCTGTACGGCGGCATCCGCGAGGTCGCGCCGGACCTGGAGACGCTCCACCTCGACAACATGAACCCCGTCACCATCGTGGACTACCCCGAGCGGGCACGGGAAGGGATCGGGATCATCGCCGAGCACAACACCCCGGGGGACACGGCGGCGTTCGGCCTCGAATCGGCCGATCCCGTCGTGCAGGAGGAGAACAACCTGCTCGTCTCCGCCGAGGAGTGCCTGGAGGCGGTCCGGGTCGTCAACGAGGCGGGCGGGTGGCGGCCCGGCGAGGATCCCGAGGGGGCGCCGACCCCCGGCGAGGCGGCCCACGCCGGCGAGGGGCCGCCGCGGCTCCCGAAGCTCCTCCCGGGGATCAACCTCGTCCACGGCCTGGCCGGCGAGCGCGCGGAGACGTTCGAGCACAACCGCCGGTTCCTCGAGGACGTCCTGGAGGCGGGGCTGATGCTCCGGCGGGTGAACATCCGGCAGGTGATGGCGTTCGAGGGGACCGAGATGGACGAGACGGGGGCCGACCTGGCCCGCGAGCACAAGAAGCGGTTCAAGCGGTACAAGCGGGAGGTGCGCGAGACGATCGACCGGCCGATGCTCCGCCGGCTCGCGCCGCCGGGGACGGTCCTCCCGGACGTGCACCTGGAGTACCACCGCGACGGCCGGACGTTCGGCCGCCAGCTGGGCACCTATCCCCTGCTCGTCGGCCTGCCCGGCGAGCGGCCGCTGGGCGGAACGCTCGACGTCGCGGTCGTCGACCACGGCTACCGGTCGGTGACGGGCGTCCCGTACCCCCTCGACATCAACGAGGCGACGATGGACGAGCTGACCGCCATCCCCGGGATCGGGCCGGACCGGGCCGGGGACATCGTTGCCGGGCGGCCCCACGAGTCGGTCGCGGACGTCGCGGTCGGCGACGCCGACCTCGCCCGGTTCGCGGGCGTCGCCCCCCGGCGGTCGGCGGACTGAACGCCGCGACCGGGGCGGCGGTCGGACGGGCAGGGTGCGGGGAGCGGCAGCGGGGGGGAACGGCCCGGAGCCGTCAGGCCTCCTCCTCGACGATCTCCCCGTAGGCGAAGTTCGACTCGACCTCCGTGATCTCGATCTTGACCCGGTCCCCGACCTCCGCCCCGGGGACGATGATGACGTAGCCGCGCTCGACGCGGGCGATGCCGTCGCCCTGCTTGCCCAGGTCCTCGATCTCCACGTAGCGCATCTCCCCGACCTCGACCGGGGGCTGGGGCTGATCGGCGGGTTCGTCGGCCGCGGGTTCCTCGGCGGTGCCGTCGCGGGCGATGAGCGCGACGCGGTAGGTCCCGCCCGGATCGATCCCCCCGGTCTCGACCTCGCGCCGGGGGACCTCGATCACGTACCGGTCGTCCTCGGTCCGGACGTCGGCGCTGAACAGACACAGGAGTTCGTCAGAGATCTCCATGAGCGTTCCAGCCACTCGGCGGCGGTCACAAAACGTTATCCCCGGTACGGGCGTCCGTCGGGCCGCTTCGGCCCCTCGGAGTCGTGGACGACGGTCTCGCCCGGCCCGGGATCGGCCGGCGCGTAGGCGTCACGGACGGCGATCGCCTCCTCCAGCTCCCGGATCGCCCGCTCCTTGAGCGCGCGGGCCAGGTCCTCGGCGTCCCCCCGCCCGATCTCCCGGCCGAGCCCCTCGCACTCGTGGGCCCGGACCGGCCCGGCCTCCGCGACGACGCCGCCGAGGGGTTGGTTCGTCCCGCCGAGGGCGACGCTGAACGGGTACGTCCGGCAGACCAGCGGCCGGTCCGCGTGGACCGCACACCGCCCCTCGCCGCCGGACTCGTCGTAGAACGTGCAGTCGCCGCAGTCGTCGGTCGCCAGGGCCCACTCGAAGGTCTCGCCGCCCCCGTCGGCGTCCGATCCCGCCCGGTCGCCGTCGGCGTCGGCCCCGTTCCCGGCGCCGGCATCGTCACCGAGGCCGTACGGCATCGGCCGGGCGACGTCCCGCCAGTCGTACGCGTCCGCGAGCGCCGGGTCGTCCGCGGCCGTCGCGGCCGCCCGGAGGCGCCGCACCTCGTCGGGGAAGACCGTCGCCGTGTGGGGGTCCCCGCCGGCGTCGTCCGCGTCGGCGTCCCCGCCGCACTCGACGTACCCCTTGCAGCAGGCGCCACAGCGCGTGCACTCGAACCCGATCGACTCGATCGCGTCCGCGAGGTCGGCCACCGAGAGGGACCGCGCGCGTTCGAGCTCCGCTTCCAGGCTCTCCACGCGGGCACGTCGCGGCCGCGGCGACAAAAGCCGAACGGGACGACCGCGAACGGGGAGGGACGCGCCGGCGGCCGGGCGCGGCGGGCCGGGCGGTCCGCCGTGTCCGGGGGCGCGGCGGGCGGGTCCGGGCGCCACCTCGGGGCCGAAGGACTACCTCAGGTCCGAAGGAAGTAGACCTGCTTGCGCGCGTCGCGGAAGCTGTGCCGCGAGCCGACGAGGCCGCGCTCCTCGAGGCGGTTCAGTGCGTACCTGACGGTGCGGTCGGGGAGCAGCGACTCCTCGGCGAGGTCGCCCTGGGAGAGAGGGGCGTCGGTTTCGAGCACCTTCGCGACGAGCTTGGCGCTCGGGGGCAGGTCCCGCAACCGCTCCCGGAACTCCGCCTCGGAGAGGGGATCGGCGTCTCGGTCGGCCGTGGTGAGCGACATGCCCGACCGAACGGTCGCCTCGGACCTAAAGGTTGGCTACATACGGGCCAAACGGATACATACACCTAATATGTGTTCGGCGGGCGGCGGCGCGGCCCGGAGCGCCGGCGGGTCGGGCGGGCGCGGTCGCGGGACGGGTCCCCGGCCGGGGTCCGGTACGGTTTTTACGCCGGGGGGCCGTGGGACGGGACCGTGAAGGGGAGGGAGTGGTACCAGGCCGACGACGTCGCCCGGGAGTACGAGGCGAAGCGGTTCTCGCGGGGCGGGCGGCTCATCGACCGCCGGGAGCGGCAGGCGGTGCTCGACGGGATCGGCGCGGTCGAGGGGCGGGAGGTCCTCGAGATCGCCTGCGGGACAGGCCGGTTCACGGTGATGCTGGCCGAACGCGGCGCCGACGTCGTTGGGCTGGACATCTCGGCCGCGATGCTCGGCCAGGGGCGGGCGAAGGCCCGCCGGGCGGGCGCGGCCGACCGGATCGAGTTCCTCCGGGGCGACGCCGCGCGGCTCCCGTTCCCGGACGACAGCTTCGACGTGGCGTTCGCGATGCGGTTCTTCCACCTGGCGGACACGCCGGCGAAGTTCCTGGCCGAGATGGCCCGGGTGGCCCGCGACCGGGTCCTGTTCGACACGTTCAACGACGCGAGCGCGCGGGTCGTCTACAACTGGCTGCTCCCGATGGGCTCGCGGCTCTACTCCCGGGAGGAGGTCGAGCGGCTGGTCGCCGACGCCGGGCTGGCCCTGGAGGGGGCCGCCCACGACTTCGTCCTCCCGTACGGCTTCTACCGGCAGATCCCGGACGGCGTGGCCGACGCGATCCGGAACCTCGACACGACCGTGGCCCGGACGCCGATCGGCCGTCGGCTGGCCTCGGTCTCCTACTGGAACGCGGCGGTCCCCGGGTGAGGGCCGGCACGGGTAGTGTTCAGATTAGCGTGTGTGGACCGAAGACCCCGCGAAAGCCCCGAGGCGCTGGCGTCGGGGGCCGAGCCGCCGGGGGCTTTCGAGGTGGTCCTAACCTCGCCGGGGGATCCGAACACTATCGCCGGCACGAGCGGACGGATTTAACCACCCCCGGCTCCACATCCCGGATCATGCGCCTCTCGGTGGTGGTGCCGACGCTGGACGGCCGCGAGCGCCTCGGGGCCACGCTCGACGCGCTCGACGAGCGGGTCGCGGCCGAGGTGATCGTCGCCAACGGCCCCTCGACCGACGGGACCACCGGGATGGTCCGGGAGCGCGACGACGTGGACGTGCTCGTGGAGGTCTCCGACCGCAACCCCAACGCGGTGCGCAACGCCGGCATCGAGGTCGCCGACGGGGACGCCGTCGCGCTGGTCGGCCAGGGCCTGGTCGTGGACGAGGGCTGGGAGGCGGCGGTGCGCGACGGCCTCGCGGCGGGGCCGGCCGGCGCCGTGACCGGGCCCGCCAGGCGCCGCCTGCGCGGCGGCGCGACCGCCGAGGAGCCCGAGCGCGAGGCGATCTGCGGCCGGACGGTCGTCCACTTCGACGGCCGGAACGTCGCCTTCCGCCGGGCGACGCTCGACGCGCTCGACGGGTTCGACGAGTACCTGGAGACGGGCGGGGACCGGGACGCGGCCCACCGCCTGGCCGGCCTCGGCCGGTCGGTGGCCTGGCGCACGGGGATGAGCGCCCGCGGCGAGTACGGGGCCGACGGGGGGCGGACGCCGCGGGACTGGGGACGGGTCTACCGCGCGCTGGCGTACCGGCTCGTGAAGAACTACGGGCCCCGGCCGTCCGTGGCCCGGCGCGTGCTCGCGCGCGCCGGCCGGGACGCCGTCGGGAACGCCCGCGAGGTCCTGCGCGGCGAGTCCGTGCCGACGGCGTGGCTCGGAACCGGCCGGCGGGTGGTCGGGGGCATCGCGACCGGCGCGGCCCACGGGCTGGCCGCGCGGGCCCGCGACCGGACGCCGACGCGCAACCCCAACGGCATCTCGGACCGCCTCGACCGCGCCGTGATGCGGTACGACTGGCGCTAGTCGTCCAGGGCGGGCAGGAGGCGCGCCGGGTTGTGGGTGAACGCCCGCCGCATCGCGTCGGCCGGGACATCGAGCGTCAGCAGTTCCATCACGCCGACGTTCGGGTGCGAGCGCGGGGCGCCGCTCCCGAAGACCACCCGGTCGGGGTGCTCGCGCAGGCCCCGCTCCAGCAGGTCGCGGTGCCGGGCGTACCCCGTCTCCAGGTAGCAGTCGTCGTACTCGTCGAGCAGGCCGAGCGCCTCGCCCATCAGCTCCCGGTCGAGGGGGTAGCCCCCGAAGCCGAGCAGGGCCGTCCGCACGCCCCGGTCGAGCACGGCGGCCGCCGCCGAGGCCGGCGGGAAGCCCCGCCCGGCCCGGACCAGCGCCGGCAGCCCCGTCTCTGCGATGGCGTCGAGCGTCGCGGCGTCCGGGAGGCCGTCCCGGGCCGGCGCGAGCAGGAACCCGTGGAACCGGTCGTCGTAGCCGAACTGCTCCACGTCCTCGGGCGTGGCGTGGTGGTCGGCGCGGCTCGCCGTCAGGTTCCGCAACCGGGCGGCGGGCGTGTCCCGCGGGTCGCGGGGCCCGTTCAGGCGGGCCAGCGCGAGGAACGGCCGCTCGACGCTCAGCCGCGCGACGGCGTTGTTGTCGCGCAGGTAGCCGGGGCCGTCCCCGCCGGCGTCCCCGTCCCGGATGGGAGCGCCCCGGGGAAACGGCGCGACCGCCGCCCGGACCACGCCGGCCTGGTGGAGCTCCCGCTCCAGGTCCTCCGGCCCGCCCCGCTCGGCCCGCTCCGCCCCGGGCGCCAGCCGGGCGTTGCAGTCGAGCGCCCGGAACTCGTGTTCCAGCTCGAGCATCCGTCGGCCGGACGGCCGGCACCCTCATAAATACCCCGCGCGGCTCGGGCCGCCCGGAACCGGCGCGCGGCGCGAGCCGGTCAGAACCGGAGCGTGACCCGGTCGCCCGGCGCCAGGTCGAACGCCTCGTCGCCGCGACCCCGGTTGACGTCACACTCCACGTTGCCGTGGCTGCCGGTCGTGACGAGGCGCTCGCCCGGATCGACCTCGGCGAACGTCCGAACGACGGGCGCCGGCGTCCCGTTCACCCGCACCCGGTCGCGCCCGTCGAGGACGTCGCCGGGGACGTTCGTGATGGCGTTCCCGAACCCGTCGACTGCGAGGACCTCGCCGCGGGCGACCGACCCCTCGACGCTCGGCTCCGGCAGGCGGAGGCCGACGGGGTCGGCGGCAGGCGACAGCGCGTCCATCGCCGCGACCCCGTCGGCGGGCGCGGAGCCCCGCCCGTGGACGTCGGCGGCCAGCGGGGCGAACACGTCCCGGCCGTGGAAGGTCGCGGATGCGGGGTCGCCCGGGTCGGCGACGTAGGCCTCGACCGCCCCGCCGTCGGCGAGGCGGCGCGCGGGGGGAAAGAGGAGCCCGTTGTCGGGACCGACGAGGACGTGCTCGCCGGCGCGGACGACGAGGGCGTCCCGGCCGGTACCGACCCCGGGATCGACGACGGCCAGGTGGACCGCGGGGGGGAACTCGGGGAGGACGAACCGGAGCCAGAACGCGGCCGCGCGGACGTCCTGGCGCGGGAGGTCGTGGGCCACGTCGGCGACCCGGGCCGACGAGCGCCGCGCGAGCACCCCGCGCACGGCGGCGGGGTAGGGGGAGCCGAAGTCGGAAGCGAACGTGATCATACGCCGTCGGACTCGCCGATCCGGCGGAGGCGCTCGACGCCGCCGACCGACTCGATGACCTCGACCGTCGGGTCCGGAAGGTGGGGCCGCCACTCCCCGCCGTCGATCATCCGGTCCCGGAGTTCGGCGCCCTTGAGCACGTCCCGCCGGAACATCGGCGACTGCCGGACCTCGACGCCCGCCTCCTCGAACAGCCGGACGACGAGCTGGTTGTTCGAGTACGCGACCTCGAACGGCGGCACCATGCTCCGCACGTGGCTGACCCACACGGCGTTCCGTTCGAGGTCCTCGATGGGGACGGTGTAGGTGAGCAGGTCGAACTCGCGGACCGCCTTCGCGACCATGGTGACGCGCTCGCCCGCGGTGAACGGGTTGCGGGTCGTGTGCGAGTCCCCCGCGCTCCCGATCCCGAGGACGAGTTCGTCGACCTCCTGGGCGATCTCGCGAACCATGTGGTGGTGGCCGTCGTGGTAGGGCTGGAACCGGCCGATGTAGAACCCCCGCATGACTCCCGCGTTTCGGCGGAGGATTTATAAACCCGACGGGAGCGGGCGGGCGGAGCTAACGGGCGGTAGCGGCGCTCAGATCCGGCATCTGTGTCGCTTCGGGACTGATATCCGGGGGAGAAAGTATATCAGTTCAGGGTCCCTCCCTTTCGGTAGCGATCAAAGTTCTATGAGCAACGACAGGGAAGCGGACGACGACCCCCCGATGGGGGCGGACGGGTCGGCGACGTCCGGCGACGCGTCCCCGCCCGCCGAGGACGAGGAGCGCCGGGACGGGGCGGCGGACATCGACGGGACGGACCGCCCGTCCGAGGGCGGCGAACGGCCCCCCGACCCCGACGGGGACGGCGACGGGACGGCGGCCGACCGCGACCTCCCGATCGACGGGGGGGACGTGCCGGGCGAGGGGCCCGAACGGCCGTCCGACGACCGCGAGGGTTCGATCGACGACCTCGGGAGCGACGTCGAGGTCGAGGCCGAGGTCGACGAGGAGATCGCCGAGGACGACCTGATCGGCGGCCTCCAGATCGACTCGACGGCCGACATCCAGGTACCCGAGCGGCTGGTCGATCAGGTGATCGGACAGGAGCACGCCCGCGACGTCGTGATGAAGGCGGCCAAGCAGCGCCGCCACGTCATGATGATCGGCTCGCCGGGGACCGGGAAGTCGATGCTGGCCAAGGCGATGTCCGAACTCCTCCCGCGCGAGGAGCTCCAGGACGTCCTGGTCTACCACAACCCGGACGACGGCAACGAGCCAAAGGTCCGCACCGTGCCGGCGGGCAAGGGCGAGCAGATCGTCGAGGCCCACAAGGAGGAGGCCCGCAAGCGCAACCAGATGCGCTCGTTCCTGATGTGGATCATCATCGCCATCGTGCTCGGCTACTCGCTGATCATCGCCGGGCAGATCCTGCTGGGCATCCTCGCGGCGGGGGTCATCTACCTCGCGTTCCGCTACGGCTCGCGGGGCAGCGACTCGATGATCCCGAACCTCATCGTGAACAACGCCGACACCAAGACGGCGCCGTTCGAGGACGCCACCGGCGCCCACGCCGGCGCGCTGCTGGGCGACGTCCGGCACGACCCGTTCCAGTCCGGCGG
>JBDGPV010000122.1:0-20447 GCA_042219485.1 Haloferacaceae archaeon | reverse complement strand
CGAGCTTCTCCTCGACGGCGTGGAGCCGCCGCTCGGTCTCGACCAGCCGCTCGCCGACCTCGCGGACGTCGCCGACGGTCGCGAACCCGAGCGCGTGGAGGGTCTCCTGGCTCGCCTCGTCGAGCTGGCGGCGCAGGTCGAGCGCCTCGTCGAGGCTCCGGCCCGTCGCCGCCGCGAACGCGGTCGTGCTCATCGTCTCCTTGAACGCCTCGTTGGCCGCCTGGAGCCAGACGTCCCGGAACTCCTCGGGGTCGACCGCCTCCTCGCCCTCGACGGCGTCGCCGAGCCGCTCGGCGGAGGTCTCGGCGGCGTCCATCCAGGCCTCGTAGACCGCGAGCGAGCCCTCCGCCCCGTCGCGCAGCCGCTCGTCGTCGGTCGCCGCCTCGACGGAGTCGAGCCAGGCCTCGACGAGGTCGCCCTGCGCGGCCAACCCCTCCTCGATCGCCGACGTGTACGTCTCGGTCATCCGTTCGAGGAACTGTTCCATCCCGTCGTCGTCGAACTGTCCGGGCATGTTCGGGGTCGTGAGAACGCCGGCTTTACGCCTCTTCGACCTCGATCTCGACGGCGTCGACGGCCTCGCCGACCGCCGTCTCGGCGTCGTCGGTGGCGGCCAGGAGCGCGTCGAAGGCGGCCTCGACCGCCTCGCGCTGCGCCTCGGCCGCGGCCTCGACGTCGATCGCCTCGACGGCCTGCTCGACGGCGGTCAGGGTCCCGTCGTGGGCCCCCTCGACGGCCCCGAAGCCGTCCTCGACGGCCGCGCGCACCTCGGCGGCGGCCTCCGCGTCGGCCTCGGCGAGGGCGTCGAGGGAGGCCTCGACGGCCTGCCGGGAGAGGTCGATGCCGCTCTCGCCGACCGGGCCGGCCGCGTCGAGGCTCTCGATGACGGCCTCGGCGGCCGCCTGCGAGACCGCGACGCCGCCGAGGGCGGCGGTCCGGGCTCCGTCGATTGCGGCGCGCTGCATCTCGAACGCTGCCGTGTAGGGATCGCGTGCTGACATGGGTATCACCGTCTCACTCGCCGTCGATCGGCACGATGACCGTCTGGACGATGTCGCCCTCGTCGATGTCGAGGGCCTCGCGCTCGGCGTCGGGGATGCTGATCCGCCCCCCGCTCTGGACCCGGGTCTTGAACACCGCCGCGTCGGTCCCCATCGACCCGACTCCGCCGACCCCGCCGGCCGGGCCCATCGAGAGGAACCGCTTGAACAGTTCCATCTGTCGCCCGACCGCTTCCTCGCCGGCGCCGCCGGGAAACATCGCCGCCGGCCACGCCGGTCCGTCGTCCTCGTCGGTCATCCGTACCCGGACGAACGCCCGCCGAACGGATAAGGGTTACTTTCTCGGGCATCAAATGGTATTCAGAGCCATCAGATGTCACAGGACGGCCGGCCCCCTCGCCGCAGGCACAACGCCTTTGGGGCGGACCCCGCTGTAGCGGCGTATGCACGGACGCACGGGGTACGATCCGGCGACACCGGCGCGGGCGTTCGCGACGGCGTGGCTGCGGTCGGGCCGTCGGCTCTCGCGCGGCGTCGAACGGACCTGTCGGAGCATGGCGGCCGCGAACCGCGCGCTCGCCCCGACCGGCGGCGGGCCCGAGTCCGGAACCGGGACCGGAACCGGGACCGGAACCGGGGCCGGTGCCGGCGGCGAGGCGGACCGTCGGTCCGGCTCCGACGCCGTCGCGTTCGCCCGCTCGTCGTGGGCGTCCGAGCGGACCGTCGACGACTGGCGGGAGCTCTCGGTCGGCGACGTCGTCCGGTTCACGAAGCGCGTCGACGAGGCCGACGTCGCGGCGTTCGCCCGGGCGAGCGGCGACACCAACCGGCTCCACCTCGACGACGAGTTCGCCGAGCGGAGCCGGTTCGGCCGGCGCATCGTCCACGGGACGCTCGTCTCGGGGCTGATCAGCGCGGCGCTCGCCCGCCTCCCCGGCCTCACCATCTACCTCTCGCAGGACCTGGCGTTCCGCAAGCCGGCCGACGTGGGCGAGCGGCTGACCGCCGTCGTCGAGATCGTCGAGGCGATCGGCGACGGCCGCTACCGGCTCTCGACGGTCGTGGAGAACGCGGACGGCGACCGCCTCGTCGACGGCGAGGCGGTCGTGATCGTCGACGCGCCGCCCGGGGCGGACGGGGGCGGGACGTGACGGCCGTACGCGGGCGTCAGTCCACCGGCTCGAACCGGTAGCCGTCCCACGCCTGGCTCTCGGGCTCCCGGATGCCCGCCCCCGGATCGCGCAGCTCCTCGACGTGGACGGGCCTGACCTCGTCGCCGATCGCCACCTCGTCGGTCGTCAGGCCGCCGATGGCCCGCACCGGCTCCCCGTCGACGTCGAACTCCACGATCGCGAGGCTGTTGGGCTCCCGCACGCCCGGCGGGGTCGCCGTCGAGGTGGTCCACGTGACCACCTCGGCGGTGTACTCGCTCAGATCGACGGTTCCGACCGGCTCCCCGCCGTCGGGGCCGAACGGGTGGCCGGGGTAGGTGATGCTCCCGTCCGCGTAGCGGTAGGCCTCCATCATCCCGCCGCCTCCATGAGGGTCGTGATGACGCAGTTGCCGAAGCCGCCGACGTTACAGCAGAGGCCGACGTCGGCCTCGACCTGTCGCGGGCCGGCCTCGCCGAGCAGCTGGGCGTGGATCTCGTGGGCCTGTGCCACGCCGCTCGCCCCGAGCGGGTGACCCTTGGACTTGAGCCCCCCGGAGGTGTTGATCGGCAGGTCGCCGTCCCGGTCGGTCACCCCCTCCTCGACCGCCCGCCAGCCCTCGCCCTTCTCGAAGAACCCGAGGTCCTCGCTCTGGAGGAACTCGAGGATGGTGAACATGTCGTGGAGTTCGGCCACGTCCACGTCCTCCGGGCCGCGGCCGGCCATCCGGTAGGCCGCCCGGCCGGACTCGACGACGCCGCCCATCGTCGTCGGATCGGCCCGCTCGTGGACGACGTGGGTGTCGGTCGCGCCGCCGATCCCCGAGATCACGACGTACTCGTCCGCGTACTCGCGCGCGACCGACTCCGGGCAACACAGCAGCGCCGCGCTCCCGTCCGTGATCGGACAGAAGTCGTACAGCCGGAGCGGGTCGGCGACGATCGGCGACTCCAGCACCGTGTCGAGGTCAACCTCCTTCCTGAACTGCGCGTGGGGGTTGTCCATCCCGTTGCGGTGGTTCTTCACCGCCACCCGCCCGAGGCTCTCGCGGGGGGCGTCGTACTCGTCGAGGTAGAGCCGCGCGGTCAGGCCCGCGAAGGAGGGCAGCGTCACGCCGTGTTTGTACTCGACCGGGTGGGTCAGCGAGGCGATGACGTCGGTCGCCTCGCCGGTCGTGCGGTGGGTCATCTTCTCGCCCCCGACCAGCAGGGTCATGTCGCTCGCGCCGCTGGCGACCGACTGCCAGGCGTGGTAGATGCCGGCGCCGCCCGACGAGGAGGTCTGGTCGATGCGGCTGGTGTACGCCGGCACCGCCGACAGGTCGCTCGCCAGCGCGTTCGGGATGCCGGTCTGTCCCTCGAACTCCCCGCTGGCCATGTTCGACACGTACAGGTGCTCGACCTCGTCGGGCGGGACGCCCGCGTCCGCCAGGCACTCGGCCCCCGCCTCGGCCAGGAGGTCGCGGACCCAGCCCTCCCGCTCCCCGAACCGGGTCATCGACGTGCCGATGATCGCCACGCGTTCCATACCCCCCACCGCGGGGCCACCCGCTTACCCTTTGCCCTTGTCTGCCGTCCCGCCCCGAAACGGGACGACTCAAGTGGCGTCCGTCCCCACCGGCGGGCATGGACGCCACGGAGGCCGCGCCCGGCGCCGGGGTCGCCGGGTGCCTGGCCGTCCTGCTCGCCATGGCGGCCCCGTACCTGCTGGTGACTGACACCGGAACCGGGCTCGCGGTCTACTACCGCGCCGGCCCGGTCGGCGCCGGCCTCGTCGGCTTCCTCGCGGTCCTCTCGGTCGTCGCCTTCCTCGCCGGCGTCCGCGGCCGGACCGACCCGCCGACCGCGGCCGGCGTCGCGCTGGTCCTCGGCCTGGCGATGGTCCCGCTCGCGCTCCTGTGGGCGCTCTCGGTCCCGCCGGAGATCGTCCTCGGCTTCCCCGCGGCGTGGATGGGCTGGCACCGGTGGGCCGTGGTCGGGCTGACGGCGGTGATCCCGGCTGCGGGGGGCGCGTACGTGCGGGCCGTCCTGTAGCGCCGGCGTCGTCCCGTGGCGCCGGCGTCCGTCCGCCGATCCGGGCGCCGTCCGGGCAGTCGAAAGGTCCTTAACGGCCGGTGGATTAGCCCCGGTCGGACTAGGCCGGGCGGGTAGGCCCCGCTCCCTCGCCCGCGATACGGCCTTCAAGCGGGGGCCGAAACCGGGGGCGTCCGGCCCGCCCGGCGCGGGCCCCGGGAGCCAACTGCGAAGCCTCGTCCCTCGGGGACAGCGGTCCGCGGGACGCGTCCGCAGGGACGCTCCCCCGCGGTTCGCCGGCGGCACCGGGTCAGGCGCGGAAGCGAGCAGCCCACCGCCGGACGCGCGTCGCTCGGGGGGTCGCGGGGTGGAGAAGGCAACCGGGATTCCCCGTGCCGGAACGGCCGGGCAAGCCCGACGTCCACACTCATCGCCGATCCGCCCGCGCAGCGACGCGTGGATCGGCCGGCGTCAACGCCTATGTGTCGCCGGCTCCAGGGGTGGTCCATGGCTTCGACGGGCCGCCGGTTCTCGACGGGGCTCCAGTTCCTCGACCGACTGCTCGACGGCGGCATCCCGGCCGGGAGCCTGCTCGCGCTCCACGCGCCGCCCGCCTCGCAGAGCGAGCTCCTCCTCCGGGAACTGGTCTCCATCCACCGGACGCTGTACGTGCCGACGCTCCGACCCGCGGCGGAGGTCACGGCGTGGGCCGAGGCCGCCCCGGGCGACGTCGACCTCCGGGCCGACCACAGGCGGCCGGACGACCTCCTCGCGGATCCCGACTCGCTGATCCACGAGGCGGACCCGGAGTCGCTCCTCGTCGTCGACCCGGTCGACGGGGTCGAGGCCGGCGACCGGGAGGCGTACGTGGACTTCCTCACCCGGCTGAAGCGTCACCTCCGCGAGACCGACGGCGTCGGGGTGCTCCACTGCATCGACCGCGGGGTCGACTCCCCGGCGCGCGGCACGACGCTCAAACGAGCGGACGACGTCTGGCGGATCGAACTCGTCGCCGGCTCGCGTGAGATCAAGACCCGGCTGCTCGTCACCAAGTCCCGCTGGGGCCGGGCGCTCACCGAACCGGTGCCGATACTGATGACGGACCGGGTGCGAATCGACACGAGCAGACGGATCGCGTAGTCTCCCGGTGGGATGCCGATCCGGGGCGTCAGGACGGCGGTCCGCCGCGCTCCCCGTCGGTCACTCCGCTCCCGTCCGCACCGTCCTCGAACGGCTCCACCCCCCGCCGATCGGCGATGGCAGACAGCACCGACTCGGCCCGGCGCTCGCCCACGTCGTCGACGAGACACGCGACGAACCCGGCGAGCAGGTCGGCCTTCACCCGCAGGTCGACGTACTCCACGCGCCCCTCCATCACCACAACGTCGACGTCCCACTCGCCCTCCTCCGGGTCGGTCATGCGCACGTCGACCCACTCCTCGCCCCCGCCGTCGGCGTCACCGAACACGTCTTCGCTCATCCCCTCTCCGGAGGGGACGGACGGGCATAAGCGTGCGCCGCCGTTCCGGCGGCGTCGGGACGCCCTGACGACGTGGTTGCTGCCACCGATCGTCGGACCGCCCCGACGCGGACCCCGTCGCCGGCGCCGCCCTCGGCCGTCGCCCGCGTTCCGTCCCGGACCGGCCTCCCAACGGGCCCCCGCCGTGCCGCCGCCCGCGGGTGCCCCCGGACCAGCGCCGGTCCCCCTGTGGTGTGAGCCCCCGGGACAACGCGCGCTGTCGATACCCCGTCCCGATCATTGTCGATCCGAAACGCGAGAAAACAACGAGTTATCAGTTCGGAGCACGTCCGCCGATACAGCACGGGACAGCAATGGCAGGCACGTACGATCTGGTCATCGTCGGCGGCGGCATCACCGGGGCATCGTTGTCGTACACGACCGCCCGGTTCACCGACATCGACTCCATCGCGCTGATCGAGAAGGAGCCCGAGATCGGGGCGATCAACACCCACCACACGAAGAACTCCCAGACGCTGCACTTCGGCGACATCGAGACCAACTACACCCTCGAGAAGGCCGAGGAGGTGAAGGAGGGGGCGGAGATGCTGGCCGGCTACCTGGAGAACCACGACCCCGACCGCGAGATGCACGCGAAGCGGAGCAAGATGGTCCTCGGGGTCGGTGACGAGGAGGTGGCCGAACTCGAACGGCGGTACCACGAGGAGGGGTTCGGCGACCTCTTTCCCAAACTGCGGCCGATCGGGCGCGAGGGGATCGCCGAGATCGAGCCGAAGGTCGTCGAGGGGCGGGATCCCGACGCGGACCTCCTCGCGCTCCAGACCCCGGACGGCTACGCCGTCGATTACGGGCAGGCGGCGGAGTCGTTCGTCGACGCGGCCGGGCCGCGCGTGGACGTCCACACCGACACGACGGTCACGGACGTCACCCGGACCCGGGACGGGTACGCGATCGGAACGACCGCGGGCCGATTCGACTGCGAGGCGGCCGTCGTCGCCGCGGGCTCGCACAGCCTCCAGATCGCCAAGGACCTCGGGTACGGGCGCGACAAGGCGTTGCTCCCCGTCGCGGGGAGCTTCTTCCTCGCTGACGACCTCCTGAACGGGAAGGTGTACACCCTGCAGATGAAGCGGCTCCCGTTCGCCGCGGTCCACGGCGACGCGGGCGTCCACGACCCGGACGTGACGCGGTTCGGCCCGACCGCGAAGCTCGTTCCGGCGCTCGAACGCGGCCGCCTCTCGACGGTGCCGGACTTCCTGGACGTGTTCGGGCTGACCCCGGCGGCGCTGCTCAGCTACGCCACCATCCTCGCGGATCGGGTGCTTTTCCCCTACGTGCTCAGGAACCTCGCGTACGATCTCCCCCGGATCGGGCCGCGACAGTTCCTCCCGCACGTCCGGAAGATCGTGCCGACCGCCGGCCTCGACGACCTCGAACGGGCGACGGGGTACGGCGGGGTGCGCCCCCAGGTCGTCGACACCGAACGGAAGTCCCTCGACATGGGGGAGGCGAAGATCGTCGGCGACGACATCGTCTTCAACATCACGCCGTCGCCGGGCGCCTCGACCTGTCTCAAGAACGCCGCGCGGGACACCCGGACGGTCCTCGAGTTCCTCGACGGCGACTACGAGTTCGACGAGCGGGCGTTCCGCGCGGACACCATCGACAACTTCCCCCGCGGGGGGGCCGACACCGCCGGGTCCGCCCCCGACGGGCTCGCCGCCGCGGACGACTGATCCGGTCGGGTCGCCGATGCGCCGGCCGGGATTCGAACCACGGCGAGACGTTCCTGCTCGCTCCGCCGCGCGGGCTGCGCCTCGTCTACCTCGAATCCCGGGCCTGCTCGTTCGTCGCTCCGCTCCTCACTGCGCCGGCCGGGATTCGAACCCGGGCCATGAGCTTGGAAGGCTCAGGTCCTACCGACTAGACCACCGGCGCCCGCCCGCCGCTTCGCGGTCCCCGACCAAGGGGCTTTCCGTTCGCCCCGCGCCTCACCCCCGGACGACGGCGTAGCAGTTGCCCGAGGAGACGAACGACTCGACGGGGTCCAGGTCGCTGGCCGCGAGGTCGGCCCGGAACTCGGCGGGGTCGTAGATGTGGTAGTACCGCGGGACGGTCTCGCCGTCGGGCAGCGTCCAGTCCAGCGTCGTGTCGAACCCGCGTTCGGCCTCGAACCGGTCGTGGGCGACGCTCCAGGCCGAGACGAGCGCCGGCGCGCCCGCCCGGAGGACGCGGGCCAGTTCGTCGAGGCTCGCCCGCCGGCGCGCCCGCGGGCGGAGGTGGTGGAGGGTGGCCACGTACAGCCCCGCGTCGAACCGGGCGCCGGCACACGGGAGCGCGGCGGCGTCGGCCACCACCGGGTCGAAGGCGTCCGCGAACCCGCGGTCGCGCGCCCGCTCGCCGGCGATGCGCAGGAGTTCGCGGCTGGCGTCGGCCCCGACCACGCGCCCGGCCCGGTCGGCGAGCGGGCCGGCGTGGCGGCCGTTGCCACACCCCAGGTCGATCGCGCGGGCCGCGTCCGCCGGCACCCGCTCGGCGACGAACCGCTCGACCTCCGGCCAGGGGTGCTCGCGGGTCGCCGCGAAGTGGGACGCGATCTCGTCGTAGGCGGCGCGGGGCGGGCGGTCGGTCACACGAACAGGAAGACGAGGTACGCGAGCGCGAGCATGACCGCGGCGTGTTTCACGCCGTCCCGGACGTCCCCCTCGCCGAGCTGTCCCGCGACCACTCCCGAGCAGACGCCCTGGATGGCCGCGAGGTGGAAGAACAGCGTCCGGTAGGCGCCGGTGTCGACGCCGCTGATGCCGCCGAACAGGTCCGAGGGGATGGCGCCCCCCGCCGGGCCGCCGGTCGGCAGGCCGCCGCCGGCCCCGACGCTGGCGCTGTTGATCGCCGGGATGAACGCGACCGTGAGCGCGGTGACGATGCCGAGGAAGACCAGAAACGAGATGTAGATGACGATCAGGTAGGTGAGCATCTCCTGGCGGCGCTCGCGCCGGAGCCGGCGGTTCTCCTGGGCCTCCTCGGCGGCGATCCGGAGCACCGGCGCGAGGTCGCCGGAGGCCTCCATCGCGTTGGTGATCAGGGTGATCGCCTGCGAGACGGCGACCGTCCGGGTGCGCTCGTCGAGCCGCCGGAGCGCCGTGCGGGCGTCGGCGCCCCACTCGATGTCGGTCCAGGTGTTGTCGACCTCCGGCCCGAGCGCGCCGAGGTCGCCCCGGTTCACCCGCCCGAGGCTCTCGACGACGGTCATCCCCGCCTCGTTGAGGCTCGCCAGCCGGTCGAGGAAGTCCGGGACTTCCTTCTCGATGGCCCGGGCCCGCCGCTTCCGAAGCTCGTAGACGCCCGCGTAGCCGGCCATGACGACGATGCTCGCCTCGACGAGCGGCTCGTCGAGGACCCCGACGGCCTCGACGCCGAGCGGGATCGGGACGGCGCGGAACATCACCCAGAGCACGGCGACCGGCATCGTCGCGACGAGCGTCGCGCTCGGCTCGCTGAGGATGGTGTCCAGGGGCTCGTCGATCCACCGTCTGACGTTCCGGAACCGGTCGTAGGCCGCGAGCCGCTCCCGGTTTGCGAGCTCCCGCTCCCGATCGGCGTCCGACCGGACCGCCGCCCCGATCACCCCGCCGTCGGCGACCCCCCGGTCCTCGGTCCGCCGGACGTCGATGTCGGCCTCCGGCCCGGCCGCGTCGGCGGCGTCGCGTGCCGCGAGTTCCCGCCGGTTCGGGAGCGTCTCGGTCATGCTGTCCAGGTAGAGGATGAACGCGGCGGTGGCGACCGGAATGCCGAGGTAGCCGATGATCCGGATGATCGTGAGCGTGTTCTGGAGCACCAGACCGATGACGACGAGCACGGTGATGAGAAAGAGCGGTCCGGCGACCAGCGCCGTGACGTAGATCTCGGCGAACGTCGCGAGCAGCTCCAGGTACTGCTCCTGCTGGGAGCGGGCCTCCTCCTGGTAGCGGTCGTGCTGCTCGCGGAGGAACTCCGAGAGCGACCGGCCCGAGCCGAGGACGCTGGCCAGGTTGTCCGCGAACTCGTCGAGCCCCTCGCTCGGGGTGTAGTCGGACATCCGGCCGAGCGCGCTCATCACGTCGGTGCCGAACGCCTCCATGTCCCGGACCGCGACGCCGACCTCGTCGGCGGCCGCGCCGTAGACCGCGCGGTTGCGCGTCAGGATGGTCAGTACCTTCGGGAACGGCATGCCGCTGCGCGAGAGCGCGTAGATGAACCCCACGGTCCGGGGCAGCGTCGCCTCGATCTCGGTGGCGCGGGCCCGCGCCCGCTGGTCCAGCAGGTACCACCGGAGCCAGTAGGTCCCGAGCGCCGACCCGGCCCCGAAGGTGGCGCTCGACAGGAGCAACAGGACGAACAGCTGGACCGGCCCCAGCCCGGAGACGCGCGTCAGCGCGATCAGGAAGTACATCCACGACGGGATCGCGCTCCTGAGGGTCTCGGCGCCGAGCGCGAGTACCTCCAGCACGCCGGCCACGAGGTAGACGCCGAAGATGCCGCCCGCGATCCCCAGCACGCCGGCGATCAGGAGCGTCCGGGCGGCGTAGACCCGGTGGGTGGTGTCGATCCGGGCCGCCCGGATCCGGGCCAGTTGCTCCTCGCGCCGCGGGTTCTGGTTGGCCACGTAATCGCCGAACAGGAGGATGGCCACCCGCGAGACCAGCAGGTTCGCCCGCCGGTTGACCGGGGCCAGCGCGACCGGGGCGACGAGGAGGACGGCGACGACCAGCGGGAGGAAGTTCAGGAGCGCCGCCACCGCTCACCCCCCCTCGTCGTCGAGCACCCCGACCTCGACCTCGACCTCGAAGTCGGCGTCAACGTCGCGCTCGAGCCGCCCCATCACGCGCTCGGGGTCCGCGTAGTACTCGTTGACCAGGGCGGTGAACCGCCGGTAGTCCGCGACCCCGAGGCGGCGGAGCAGTTCGAGGAAGCGCTGGCGGCGGCGGAACTCCCGGAGCAGCTCCGACCGGCTCCACCCCCGCTCGGCCCGGATCTCGTCGAGGAGCTGGCTGTCGCTGCGGTCGAACTCGTCCTCGGTCGCGTTCCAGCTGAACGCGGTCGAGTAGTCGAGTTCGCCCGTGCGCTGGTCGATGCCACCGATCTCCCCGACCGCCTTCGACCGGCGGACCCGCTCGCCCTCGAACCGGGTGAGCGTCTGCACCAGCAGGAGGTCGAGCGACTGCACCATCGCCCTTGGGACGTTGATTGGCTCGTTCTCCAGGCGGTTGATCACCGTCTCGATGGAGTCGGCGTGCATCGTCGAGAAGGTCGTGTGGCCGGTGTTCATCGCCTGGAAGAGGGTGACGGCCTCGTCGCCGCGCACCTCGCCGACGATGATGAACTCCGGGCGGTGGCGCAGTGCCGAGCGCAGGAGGTCGTACATGTCGATGTCCGACCCCTCCTCGCGGCGCTCGCGCGTGACCGAGGACAGCCAGTTGTCGTGGTACAGCGACAGCTCGCGGGTGTCCTCGATGGAGAGCACCTTCGACCGGGGCGGGATGAACATCGAGACGGCGTTCATCGAGGTGGTCTTGCCCGACGCCGTCCCGCCGGCGAAGATCAACGACTTGTTGTGTTCGATACAGAGCCAGAGGTAGGCCATCTGCTCGACGCTGAACGTGCCGTACTCGACGAGGTCGATGGGCGTGAACGGGTCCTCCGCGTACATCCGGAGGGTGAACGCCGAGCCCCGGGGGGTGATCTCCTCGCCGAGCGCCAGTTCCGCCCGGGAGCCGTTGGGCAGCGTCGTCCCGATGACCGGGTCGCCGACGCTGATGTGGCGGCCCGAGCGCTGGGCCAGTTTCACGACGAAGTTGTCCAGTTCGTCGGCCCCGAAGCTCACGTTCGTCTCGATGTCGGTGTACGTGTCGTGGTAGACGAAGATGGGCAGGTCGTAGCCGTCACACGAGACGTCCTCGATGTGGGGGTCGTGCAACAGGGGATCGATCTTCCCGTACCCCCGGAAGTCCCGGAGCAGGTAGTAGAAGAGCACGTGGTAGGTCTCGATCGCCACCTCGACCCCGTACTGTTCGAGCAGCCCGATCAGCTCCTCGCGGAGCACGTTCTCGGAGGTGGGGTCCCGCTCGGAGCGGTAGAGCAGCGGGTCGCGGATGTCCTCGACGACCCGGTCGAGCAGCGTCCCCGTGAAGTCGTCCACGCCCGGCTCGACGACGTGGTAGCGGTGTTCGCTGGCCTCCCCGTCGTAGGTGATGACGACGTAGGCGTACGGCGCGTTCACCCAGTAGCGCTCGACCTCCTCCTCGCCCTCCGGGACGGCGAACTCGGCGAGCAGGCCGTCCTCGCCCGGCCGGTAGGGCCGCATCTCCAGGCTCGACCCGCGAAGCATCTCGACCGTGCGGCTCAGCTGTCGGCGGACCCGCGCGAGCCGCCCGGTCGGTTCCACAATCCCCCCGGACATCGGCGTGTCATCGGCCGTTCACGCTCCCCGGACTTAAACCCGCGCCGTGACCCGCTCACTCGGCCGCCCCGTCGTCCGTCCCGCCGACCTCCGCGCGCCTGACCCGGAGGAGCACGACGCCGAGCGCGAGCAACAGCACGACGCCGACGGGCACGGGCAGGCTGGGGAACCCGCGGGTCGCGATGAGGTACGACGCGGCCGCGAACGTCAGGCCGGCGCCGGTCAGGAGGGCGCCCATCAGTCGGACGGGATCGACCGGCCCCGCCTCGACGCGCTCCTCGCGGAGGTAGTAGGCGACCGAGAGGACCAGCGCGGCGGCCACCAGGCCGGCCCCGACGACCCACACCCGGTACCCGACCGCGACGGCGGTGTTCCGGTAGAACGACAGCGCGGCGATCGGATCGAGCACCAGCGTCGGCCGGCCGCCCGGGAGCCCGAACGCGTACCGCACCTCGGCGAACGGGAACCGGACGAAGAGGGCGTTCCCGCCGGCGACGTCGCTCACCAGGCTCACCTCCCACGGGACGACCGCGCCGAGCCACGCCGACAGCACCGCGAGCGCACCCGCGTACTCCGACCGGACCCACATACCTCCTCGAACCCGGAGCGCCCACAAAAACCTGTCCGCGACGGGCCGCGAGCGTTACGTTGATACCCCGTGACATCTTACGGTCGAGTGATCGAATGCGGCGCGACTATTTCGAACTGGAGGCCGAGAACGTGGACTGGGTGGATGCCGGCGGCGACCCCGCCCAGCCGACGGTACGCATCGACTTCCGCGGGCCCGACGGGATGCTCCGCGAGCGGCTCACCGACGCCGAGGGCGGGTTCCTCGACGCCGAGCGGACCGACGTCTCCTTCCGGCTCCACGACGACGACCCCGACGACCCCGACGCGACCGGCGTCGTCGCGGTCACCAACCGGGTCACCGGCGACTTCGTGCTCGAACTCAACGAGTCGGTCGCCGACGTCCTCCGGTTCATCCGTGCGGCCCGGGAGTACGGCAAGCGCGCCGACGGCGACGGCCGCTACCGGGTCCACATCAGCATCGACGGCGACCACGTCGTCACCTACGACAAGCGCACCTTCCTCGTCTACGACGCCGAGGGCAACCTCCTGCGCAACGAGAGCCTGATCCCCTCCGGCGTCGAACTGTAAGCTTTAGTTCGGCCTCCGCGTTCCCGGGGCCGTGCGGAACGTCACCGACCGGACGCGCAACCCGTTCGACATGCGTCCCCCCTGCGACCGGTTCGTGCCCGGCTACGGCGACGCGAACGCCGACTTCCACGTGATCGGCGACCACCCCGGGGTCCACGGCGGGGCGGGGACGGGCGTCCCGTTCACCGGCACCGACGCGGCCGCCCGGCTCCAGCGGGCCCTCCGCGACGGCGGCCTCCTCCGGGAGGTCGGCGACGCCCCCCTCGTGGCCGCCACCTTCCTCTCGTACCTCCACATGTGCGTCCCCGACCGGGAGCCGACGGCGTCCGACTACGCCGACCTCGAACCCTTCTTCGACGCCGAACTCCGCGCCATCGCGGCCCACGTCCTGCTCCCGGTCGGCGAGCGCGCCACCCGGCACGTCATCGACTCGTACACCGCCAGAGCCCGGGACACGCCGGTCGAGATGGACCGCCTCCACGGCACGGAACTCCTCGGCAGCGGCTGGCTCGTGGTGCCCGTCAAGGACCCGGCCGAGTGGGGCCCCGACGACGACGGACGGCTGGTCGAGGGGCTCCGGGAACTCCGGCGGACCGACTACCGGCGCGAGAGCGACCTCGGCCGGTTCTTCCCCGGCGACGACCCGTACCTCGTCCGCTGAGACCCCGCGACTGTCGCCCCGCCCTCCCGACACGTCGGTCAGCCGGTCAGCCGCCCTCCCGCCCGTCGCCCGATGCCCGCCCCGACGACACGAAACCCTGAAAGCCGGCGGTCGCGTATCCGGCGCCATGGAACTGCGGGTCATCGAGAAGACCGCGGACGAACTCCGGATGGAGGTCGCGGGCGAGGACCACACGTTCATGAACGTGCTCAAGGGCGCCCTCCTGGAGACCGACGGGGTGGCCGCCGCCACCTACGACATGAACCCCGAACAGTCCGGCGGACAGACCGAACCCGTCCTGTCGGTCAAGACCGAGGACGGCGTCGATCCGCTCGACGCGGTCGCCGACGCCGCGGGCCGGATCCGCGAGACCACCGACGCGTTCGCCGAGGCGTTCCGCGCCGCGGCGTAGGCGTCCGACTCACGGCCGGACCGGGACGCCCCGCTCCCGGAGGTACTCCTTGACCTCGCCGACGGTGTACTCGCCGAAGTGGAAGATGGAGGCCGCGAGCGCCGCGTCCGCGCCCGCCTCGACGAGGACCTCGTGGGCGTCGGCCGGCCCCCCACAGCCCGAGGAGGCGATGACCGGGGTGGGAACGCTCTCGCAGACCGCGCGGGTGAGTGGGATGTCGTACCCGTCCTTCGTGCCGTCGGCGTCGATGGAGTTGACGAACAGTTCGCCGGCGCCCCTGTCGGCGGCTTCCGCGGCCCACGAGACGACGTCCACGCCGGTCCCCTCGCGGCCGCCCTTGACCGTGCACTCGAACCAGCAGGACTCCCCGTCGACCCGGGCGTAGTGCTCCCCGGCCTCGTCGTACCGCCGGCGGGCGTCGACGCTGATGACGACACACTGGGAGCCGAAGGCCGCGGCCGCCTCCTCGATCAGTTCGGGCCGCTCCAGCGCGCCCGTGTTGATCGACACCTTGTCCGCCCCCGCCCGGAGCGTCTCGCGGACGTCCGCCGTCGTTCGGATCCCGCCCCCGACGGTCAGCGGGATGAACACCTCGTCGGCGACCCGGGAGACGACGTCGAGCATCGTCTCCCGCCCCTCGGCCGACGCGGTGATGTCGAGGAAGACGAACTCGTCGGCGCCGGCCTCGTTGTACCGCCGGGCCATCTCCACCGGGTCGCCGGTGTACTCCAGGTCCTCGAAGTTGACCCCCGTGTAGACCGCCGCCTCGCCGTCCTCGTCGACGTCCACGTCGATGCAGGGGATGATCCGCTTCGTCAGGGGCATGTGACGGCCGCCGGTTGCACGCCCGCGCCCAAAAGCGACCCGACCCGGTCGCCCGCGTCCCGGTCCCGGCGCCGTCTCCGGCCGCTGGGGCGTCGGGCCGCCCGGCCGTCGATAGCCGTCTTTTTCCGTTCCGACGATACACGGGCGCACATGGCCGACGACGCCGGCGACCACGGGCACGAAGGCGGCGACGACCACGGGCACGACGACCACCACGACCACGCTGGCGACGACGAGGACCTCCGCGTCACGTCGCCGATGCAGGAGTTCACGACGGGCCAGGTCGGCATCGGGTTCGCCGTCCTGCTGGTCGGCCTCGCGGTGACGTTCGGGGTCCCGCTCCTGCTGGGCTGAGCGCCGCCACGGACCCGACCGCTGACGGCCGGATCAGTCGAGTTCGCGGGCGATGACGTCCCGGAGTTCGGCGACCTCGCTCGCGTCGTAGGACAGCGTCCGGTCGCCGGCCCGCACCTCCAGCCGGCCGTCCCCGGTCGCCCGCCCGATGTCGGCGACCGGCGCCACGCCGTCGAACGCGGCGCGGACCGCCGCCGGCTCCGCGGTCTCCACGACCGCACGCCCCGGGGTCTCCTCGAACAGCGCCGTCGGGCCGCTCACCTCGGCCGCGACGCCCGCGTCGCCGGTCACCATCTCGGCGAGCGCGACCGCCAGGCCGCCGCGGCTCACGTCGTGGACGGCGCGGGTGCCCTCCTGCCGGGCGACGGTCGCCACCGCCTCGACGACCGCGCGCGGGTCCTCCGGGAGCGCCGGGAACCGGTCGCTCCCGCCCAGCGCCGAGAGGTACGTCGAGCCGCCGAGCCGGCCGCTCGGCGCCCCGACCAGCAGGAGGTCGCCCGTCCCCTCGACGGCGATCCCGGGCGCGTCGTACGCCGGCCCGGTCCCGACCATCGCCACCGTCGGCGTCGGGGGAACGGGACCGCTCGCGGAGTCGTTGTACAGCGAGACGTTGCCCCCGACGACGGGGACCGAGAGCGCCCGGCAGGCGTCCGCCAGCCCCTCGACGGCGGCCGCGAACGGGCCGTACACCTCCGGCTTCTCGGGGTTGCCGCCGTTGAGACAGTCCACCGCCGCAAGCGGCGTCGTCCCGACCGCCGCGAGGTTCGTCGCGTTCTCGACGGCCACCGCGCGGGCCCCGTCGTAGGCGTCCGCGCTCGTCCACTCGGGGTTGGAGCCGGCCGAGAGCGCCAGGCCGACGCCGGCCGCCTCCATCGCGAGCACGGCGGCGTCCTCGCCCGGCCCCACTGCGGTCCTGAGGCCGACCTCGTGGTCGTACTGCCGGTAGATCCACTCCTTGCTGGCCGCGGACGGCGCGCCGACGACGGTTTCGAAGGCCGCCGCGAGGTCCGTCCCGGACGGGAGGTCGCGCTCGGGGGTCGGCGGCGCCGCGCGGTCGAGGTCGTTCGTCGGCGCGCCCTCCGCGAGGAACTCGGCGGGCGCGTCCACGACCGTTTCGCCCTCGAACCGGCAGACGTAGTTCCCCTCCCGGACCTCGCCCACGACCGAGCAGCCCAGGTCGTAGCGATCGGCGACCGCCCGGACGGCCGCGACGTCGTCCGGGCGGACCTCGTAGCACATCCGCTCCTGGGACTCGGCGAGCAGGATCTCGGTGGCGTTCATCCCCGGCTCGCGCTGGTGGACGCGTTCGAGGTCGATCCGCGCCCCGAACCCGCCCTTCGCGACCATCTCGCAGGTCGCGCCGCCCAGGCCCGCCGCGCCGAGGTCGCGGGCAGACGCCACCAGGCCCCGGTCGACGAGGTCCTCGTTGGCCTCGATCAGCCGCTTCTCGGCGTACGGGTCGCCGACCTGCACGGCGGGGCGGTCCTCGGTCTCGGCGTCCTCGGCGAGGTCCTCGCTGGCGAAGGAGGCCCCGCCCAGGCCGTCCCGCCCGGTGGCGTTGCCGAACAGCACCAGCCGGTTCCCGGCGGCCTCCGCCTCGGCGGTCACCAGCCGCTCGGGCGTCGTCACCCCGACGCAGGCGACGTTCACGAGCGGATTGCCGACGTAGCCGGGGTGGAAATCGACGCTCCCGGCGACCGTGGGCACGCCGATGGCGTTGCCGTAGTCCGCGATGCCCTCGACGACGCCCTCGAACAGGTAGCGGGAGTGCTCGCGGTCGAAGGGGCCGAAGTACAGCGAGTCCGCGAGCGCGACCGGGTACGCGCCCATCGACATCGTGTCCCGGACGATACCCCCCACCCCGGTCGCCGCGCCGTCGTACGGGTCCACGTACGAGGGGTGGTTGTGGCTCTCGATCCCCAGGGTGACGTACGTTTCCGCCCGCTCCCGGGAGTCGGGGGCGGCGTCCGGGGCCGTCCGGTCCGCGCTCGCCTCCCCGCCCCCGTCGCCGGGCCCGCCGTCGGCCTCGTCGGCGTCCCCGCCGGCCGGGAGGGCGACGACGGCGGCGTCGTCGCCGGGGCCGACGACGACGGCCGCGCCCTCGGCGTCGAACGCCTCCAGGAGCGGGCGCGAGGAGCGGTAGGCGCAGTGTTCGCTCCAGAGGTTCTCGAACAGCGCCGCCTCCGTGCGGGTCGGCTCCCGTCCCAGTTCGGCGACGACGCGCTCGCGGTCCGGGGGCGCCAGGCTCATTCGCGTGTCCGTTCCGCCGGTCCGAATAAATCGCTTGCCATGTCCGCCGTCCGGCCGATGCCGGCGGGCCCCGCGGATACCGGACACCGCGAGGCTTTTTTCCCCGCCCCCCGTACGTCCGGTGTGCTGTCCGTCGAACTCCACGTTCACTCCGCGCTCTCCCACGACGGGCGCGACCCGGTCGATGCGCTCCTCGAACGGGCCCGGGCGCTCGGACTCGACGGACTCGCGGTGACCGATCACGACGCCATCGAGGCCAGCCTCGACGCCGCCGAGCGGGCGGCCGAGTACGGCCTCGTCGGCATCCCCGGGATGGAGGTCTCCACCGCCGCCGGACACGTGCTCGCGCTGGGGGTCCGGGACCTGATCCCCGCCGGCCTGCCGTTCGAGGAGACCGTCGAGCGGATCCGCGGGCAGGGCGGCATCGCGGTCGTCCCGCACCCCTTCCAGCGCTCGCGCCACGGCGTCGCCGGGCAGGTCGACCGCGACACGCTGGCGACCGCCGACGCCATCGAGGTGTTCAACTCCCGGCTCCTGACCGGCATCGCGAACCGCCGGGCGCGGAACTTCGCCGCCGCTCGCGGCCTCCCGATGACCGCCGGCAGCGACGCCCACATCAAGGAGATGGTCGGGCGGGCGGTCACCGAGGTGGCGACCGAGGAGCGCACCGCCGGGGCCATCCTCGACGCCGTCCGGGAGGGCCGCACCAGCGTCACCGGCCGGCGCACGCCGTGGCACGTCTCGGCCCGACAGGCCGCCGGCGGGGCGAAGCGCCGGATGGTCCGGCGGATGGCCGACCTCTGGTGAGCGCCGGTGACGCGCGCCTCCGGCCCGGGGACCGCGCTGCGGGGCGCGCCGCCGGGCCTGGTCCGGGACGCCCGCCGGCGGGGCGACCCGCTCCCCGGGACCGCCGGCTTCGCCGGCCGCCTCGACGGCGCGCTGGTCCGGGACGTCCTCGGGCGCGAACCCCTCTTCTCCGAGGCGGGGGACCCGGCGGCCTGGAGCCACGACCCGACCGACCTGGCCGACCCCGACCCGGTGCCCGCCGGCCACCGGCGGACCGACGGCGGCGACCGGCGGCTCTGGACGCTCCCGACCCCGGACCCCGACGACCCCGGGGCGGCCCTCGACCGGGTTCGCGCGGCCGTCCTGTCGAGCGTCGACGGGGCCGAGGCGGACGCGGTGGCGTTTTCCGGCGGCGTCGACTCAGCGCTCGTCGCCTCCGGCCTGCCCGACGCCACCTGCTACGTGGCGGGGTTCGAGGGCGCCCACGACCCGGCGCGGGCCCGCGAGGCCGCCGCGGCGCTCGGCCGCGACCTGCGGGTCGTGACCCTGGATCACGCGGACCTCCGACGCGCCGTTCGCGCGGTCGTCGCCGCGACGGGCCGGACGAACGCGATGGACGTCGCCATCGCCGCGACGCTGTACCCCGCCGCGGCGGCCGCGGCCGCGGACGGTCACGACCGCATCGCGCTGGGTCAGGGCGCCGACGAACTGTTCGGCGGCTACGCCAAGGTGGCCGAACTCGACGACCGCGTGGCCGCCGACTCCGTCCGGGGGGCGGTCCGGGAGACGATCCGGGACCTCCCCGCGGGCCTGGAGCGGGACGTCCTCGCCGTCCGGGCCGCCGGGGTCGACCCGGCGATGCCGCTCCTCCACGACCGGGTGGTCGCGGCGGCGCTGGCCCTGCCGGCCGACCTCCTCGTCGACCCGGACGGGGCCGAGCGGAAGGTCGCGCTCCGCCGGGTCGCCCGCGAGCGCGTCGGGGCGGCCGCCGAGGCAGACAAGAAGGCGGCCCAGTACGGCTCGTACGTCGCCCGGGAACTCGACCGCCTGGCCCGCCGCGCCGGCTTCAAGCGGCGCATGGACGACCACGTCCGGCGCTACGTCGAATCGCTGACCCGCGGGTGACCGCCCGCCGCCGGGCCACGCGCTCGGTGCGTGGCCGCGCGGCCGGGTAGCGCCGACAGCGGGCCCCGCGTCCGGCCGGGGCTACGCCCCGTCCCCGTGCCGGCCGGCGACCTCGATCGCCTCCAGGCCCAGGTCGCGCACGTCGGGGTCGACCCCGGCCGCCCGGAGGTCGTCGGGCGCGTACCAGTCCCAGGCCGCCGGCCCCTGCTCGCCCGGCGCCGGATCGATCCGCCGCTCGTCGACGGTCGCGTAGTAGACGTGATCGACGTGCTGGTGGCCGACCGCGCCGTCACAGACGTTGATGTCCTCCAGCAGGAGGTGGCGCGGCCGGGGTATCGACCGCGCCGTGGGGGAGGCGACCTCGCGCTGGTCGAGCAGCAGGTCCGGTTCCAGGCCCGTCTCCTCGCGGGCCTCCCGGAGCGCCGCCTCGTGGGGGAGCTCCCCCCGGTCGAGGTGCCCGCCGGGCGGCAGGCGGATCCCGAGCCGGTCGTGCTCGTGGAGCGCGGTGGCCCCGCCCTCGACCAGGTAGACCGTCGCGGTGACGTGTCGCGTCGTCTCCATGCCACCCGCTCGGGCGGCGGGGGGTTGGCCGTTACGGTCGCCGGGACGGCGGGGGCGCTGTCGACCTCGCGGGTGGGGAAAACGGGCCGATCGCGCGGCGGTTCGCGCGGGGTGGTTGTCGGGGGTCGAGCGCCTCAGGGGAGCTTGACCTGCTCCTCGGCCTCGAGGAGCTCGTGGTACCGGTTGCGGATGGTGACCTCGGAGATGTTGGCCACCTCGCTGACCTCCGACT
>JBDGPV010000097.1:0-20714 GCA_042219485.1 Haloferacaceae archaeon | reverse complement strand
CGGCGTTGATCGGCGCCGGCGTCTTCGAGGCCTCCAGCTGCTGGTAGAGCCCGAACGGGTTGTCGTTCGTGCCGATGAACCCGACCTGGCCGGAGACGTGCTCGACGAGCTCCTCGCGGCCCTCGTCGACCGCCTCCAGGGCGCGCCGGAGGAGCGTGTTGCGGCTCATCCGGAGCTCGGCCTGCCCGTGCAGGTCGCGGCGCATCGACTGGAGCTGCCGGCTCGGGATGCCGGCGACGTCCACGATCCCGACGCTCTCGTAGCCGTCGAGGAAGGCGCGGAGCTCGTCGACCTCCTCGCGCTTCCACTCGGGGATCGTCTCGGTCCGGCGGGCGCTCGCGCGCTCGCTCCCGCTCATGCGGGCACCTCCACGGACGGCCCCATCGTCGTCTTGACGTAGACCCCGTCGATGTTCAGCGGCCCCTTCTCCAGGGTCGCCTCCAGCCGACGGATGATCACGTCGATGTTCTCGGCGATCTCCTCGGCGTCCATGTCCTCGGCGCCGACGCGGGTGTGGAACGTCCGCCGGTCCCGCGACCGGAGCTGGACGGTGTTTTTCATCCGCTCGACGGTCTCGACGACGTCGTCGTCGGGCTGGAGCGGCGTCGGCATCTTCCCGCGCGGCCCCAGGACGGTCCCGAGGTAGCGGCCGATGTCCTGCATCAGCGCCGCCTCCGCGACGAAGAAGTCGGTCTCGCCGGCGAGGTCCTTCGCGCGGTCCTCGTCGTCGCCGAGGTCCTCGAGATCGTCCTCGTCGAGCACCTCGTCGGCGACCTCCTCGGCGCGGAGGGCGGTTTCGCCGGTAGCAAAGACGACGATGCGCGTCTCCTGGCCCGTCCCCTCGGGCAGGACGACGCTCTCGTCGACGCGGTTCGACGGGTCGTTGAGGTCGAGATCGCGCAGGTTGACGGCGAGGTCGACCGTCTCGCGGAAGTTCCGCGGCGGCGCCTCGTCGAGCGCGCGATCCACTGCATCCACTATCGTGTCTTCTGCCATCTTTCACCTCCGTAGTGCGCAGGAACCTGCTCCTACGGCGTGACACAGGCGGGTGCCTGTCTCGGCGGAACGACGACCACGCCGGCCTTAAAGCCGTCGAAGCCGACGGCGCGGCGGCGACCGGCCGGTTCCGCCCGTGCCGGCGCCCCTCCCGCCCGCTCCGTCCCGCCCCCTACCCCCCTCCCCCCCGCCCGTCCCCCGGCGTCCGCCGCTCGACGAGCGCCGCGCCCTCGTAGGTGATGACCGGCTCCCCGCCGACCGTCCCGGTCACCGCCTCCCGGATCACGCCCGCGCCCGGCCGGCTCTCGGCGGGCCGCTTCCCCGCCACCTCCAGGGTCGCCGCCAGCCGGTCGCCCGGCCGCACCGGCCGGTGCCAGCGCAGGTCGTCGATCCCGAGCCCCGCGATCGCGGCCGTCCCCCGGCGGAACCCCTCGACCGCCAGCCGGGCGGTGACACAGAGGGTGTGGTGCCCGCTCGCGATCACCCCGTCGTGGGGCCCGGCCGCCTCGGGGTCGGTGTGGAAGGGAAGGGGGTCCCACCGCTCGGCGAACGAGACGATTTCGGCCTCGGTCATCGCGTGGCTCCCGAGGTCGGCGCGCTCCCCGACCTCGATGTCCTCGTAGAAGCGTCGGCGATCCATGCCGGCCCTGCGGGCGCGGGGCTGAAACGGCTTCCGGGGCCCGCACCGGCGCGGACCGGCCGGTTCCGGTTCGGTCCGCAAAACGCCGCGCCGCCGTCAGCCCGCGCCGCCCGCCTCCGTCTCGGCGCGTCGGCCTACGCCGACGCTTCCTCGACGAAGACCTCGTCGTAGTCGCCCGCGTCGATCCGCTCCTTGAACTCCCGGGGGTCGTTGCCCTCGATGGTGACGCCGAGCGAGGTGCAGGTTCCGACGACCTCCTTGGCGGCGTTTTTCAGGTCGTAGGCGAGCAGGTCCGAGGACTTCTGCTCGGCGATCGTCCGCACCTGCTCGACGGTGAGGTCCGCCACGAACTCCTCGTGTGGCTCGCCGCTGCCGGTCTCGAAGCCGGCCTCGTCCTTGATCAGCTCGGCCGTCGGCGGGACGCCGACCTCGACCGTGAACGAGCCGTCGTCCTCGTACTCGACGGTGACGGGCACCTCCATCCCGTCGAACGCGGCGGTCTCGTCGTTGATCCGCTGGACGACCTCCTGGACGTTGACGGGTGTCGGCCCGAGTTCCGGGCCGAGCGGCGGCCCGGGATCGGCCTGCCCGCCCGGCACGAGCGCCTCGATGGTTCCGGCCATACGTCCTGACACCCGTCGGCGAGTTTTAACGGTTGTCTTTCGGGGCGCGCGCCCCCCGGCCCGGCCCCGGGCGGACTCAGACCTCGACCGCGAACCCGTCCCGCCCGGCACAGCGCTCCGCCATCGCCCCGAGCAGTTCCCCGACTGCGTCGAGGTCGTCGAGGTCGATCACCTCCACCGGCGTGTGCATGTACCGGTTGGGAACCCCGACCGAGAGCGCGGGCGTCCCGCCCCGGGCGACGTAGAACGCGTCGGCGTCGGTGCCGGTCGCGGAGCCCGCGGCCTGCAACTGGACGTCCACGCCCGCGTCCCCGGCGGCCGACCGCGCCAGGTCGACCAGTTCGGGGTGGTTCGCGCTCCCGCGGGAGACGACCGGCCCGTCGCCGAGCGCCACCGGGCCGCGCTGGCCGGCGTCCAGCGACGGGTGGTCGGTGGCGTGGGTCACGTCGACCGCCACGACCGCGTCGGCGTCGAGATCGAACCCGACCATCCGGGCGCCCTGCCGGCCGACCTCCTCCTGGACCGTCGAGACGGCGTACACCGTCGCGTCCACGTCGGCCTCCGCCGCGCGGCGCAGGCCCTCCGCGGCAGCCCACACGCCGACCCGGTTATCGAGCCCGCGGGCCGAGACCCGGCCGCCGTGCAGGTCCCGCACCGTCGTCGAGACCGTCACCGGGTCCCCGACGTCGATCAGGTCCCGGGCCGCCTCCCCGTCGGCCGCGCCGACGTCGACGTACTGGGCCTTCAGGTCGGGGACCTCCCCGTCGTCGTCGCGGAGGTGGATCGCGGTCTGCCCGACGACCCCCTGCACGGGCCCGTCGTCGGCGTGGACGGTGACGTGCTGGCCGCGCGAGACCGTCCGGTCGGCGCCGCCGATCGACCCGATCCGGAGGAAGCCCTCGTCCTCGATCCGGCGGACGATGTACCCGATCTCGTCGGCGTGGCCGGCGAACGCGACCTCCGGCCCGCCGCCCTCGTGGACCGCGACCGCGTTGCCGTACTCGTCGGTCCGGGTCTCGTCGGCGAACTCCGCCACGTGGTCGAGCCACACCCGCTGTCCCCGGGTCTCGAACCCGGAGGGGCTCGGGGTGGTCAACAGCCGGTCGAGGAAGTCGCGTCGCCGTCGATCCATGGCCGGCCTCCGCCCCCGACGCCCATGAATCCCGCGACCCCGACCGGGCCGCCGCCGGGTCCGGCGGGGCGGCAGGCATATACCCCGCCTCGCCCTTGCCCCCGCATGGAGAAGCTCACCCTCCTCGAACTCCACCTCGACGGCGCCTCGTTCACCGCGAACGCCCCCGGCGCGAGCGCGTCCGGGTCCGGGGCCGACGCGGACGGCGCGGACGACGCGGACGGCGCGGACGGCGCGAACGGATCGGGCGGCCGCCGCCGGCTCCTGGCCGTCCTCGCCCTGCTCGCCCTCCTCGCCGCGGTCGCGTGGCTCCTCGGCGGCGACGGGGAACTCGACGACCTGGCCGCCCTCGACGAGGAGGCCG
This sequence comes from Haloferacaceae archaeon, assembly GCA_042219485.1. Classification (GTDB taxonomy): domain Archaea; phylum Halobacteriota; class Halobacteria; order Halobacteriales; family Haloferacaceae; genus CAZMLQ01. The sequence continues at coordinate 16,959 of JBDGPV010000097.1, read as the reverse complement.
ACGGCTGATCGGCGGCCGCCGGCCGAACGGTCGCTCCGGGGCGCGGGGCGGCCGGGCGCGCCGCGGTCGGGCGCCCGGTCGGACCGCTTAAGCGTCCGCCCCGAGTGCCACCGGTCATGTCGGTGTCGAGCGCTCCGGGCAAGGTCTACCTGTTCGGGGAGCACGCCGTCGTCTACGGCGAACCGGCCGTCCCGTGTGCCGTCGAGCGCCGCGCGACCGTCACCGTCGAGGAGCGGACGGACGGCCGCGTGATCGTCCACGCCGAGGACCTCTCGCTCGACGGCTTCACCGTCGCCTACGACGGCTCCGTCGGCGATCCGGCCGTGGACGCGCCGACGCCGCTCGTCGAGGCGGCGACGGGCTACATCGAGGAGGCGGTCGCCCAGGCCCGCGACGCCGCCGGCGCCCCGGACGCGGGCTTCGAGATCACCGTCGAGAGCGACATCCCGCTCGGCGCGGGGCTTGGCTCCTCCGCGGCCGTCGTCGTCGCCGGCATCGACGCCGCGACGCGGGAACTCGGGACCACCCTCCCGCGGGACGATCTCGCCGAGCGCGCGTTCCGCGCCGAGTACACCGTCCAGGACGGGCAGGCCTCCCGGGCGGACACCTTCTGCTCGACGGTCGGCGGCGCCGTCCGCGTCGAGGGCGACGACTGCCGGCCGCTCGCGGTCCCGACCCTCCCTTTCGTCGTGGGGTTCGACGGCGGCGCCGGCGACACCGCCGAACTCGTCGCGGGGGTGCGTTCCCTCCGCGAGGAGTACGGGTTCGCGGCCGACACCGTCGCCGCAATCGGCGACCTCGTCGAGCGGGGGGAGGCGCGCCTCCGGGACGCGGACCCGGACGCGCCGCCCGCCGACGCGCTGCTGGCCGACCTCGGCGCCCTGATGGACTTCGATCACGGCCTGCTGGCCGCGCTCGGCGTCTCCGCGCGGTCGCTCGACGCGATGGTGTGGGCCGCCCGCGAGGCCGGCGCCCACGGGGCGAAGCTCACCGGCGCCGGCGGCGGCGGCTGCATCGTCGCCCTGGACCCCTCGGACGCGACCGAGCGCGCCCTCCGGTTCACCCCGGGGTGCGAGGAGGCCTTCCGCGCCGAACTCGCCGACGAGGGGGTCCGGCGGCTCTCATGACCGTCGTCCTGAAGCTCGGCGGGAGCCTCATCACCGAGAAGTCCCGCCCGGAGACCGTCGACGACCGGGCGCTCGGGACCGCCGCCGACGCCGTCGCCCGGGCGGTCCGGGACGGCCGGGAACTGGTGCTCGTCCACGGCGCGGGGAGCTTCGGCCACCACCACGCCGACGCCCACGGCGCGACCGTCTCGACCGGCGTGCGCGACGCCGGGGCGGTCATGGACATCCACGGCGCGATGACGACGCTCAACCGGGCGGTCCTCTCCCGGCTCCAGGACCGGGGCGTGGACGCGCTCCCCGTCCATCCCCTCTCGGTCGGCGCCCGGGACGCCGCCGGCGACCTGCGGCTCCCGCTCGCCGCGGTGCGGGCGATGCTCGGCGAGGGCTTCCTCCCCGTCCTCCACGGCGACGGCGTCGCCCACGCCGGCGAGGGGGTCACCATCCTCAGCGGGGACGAGGTGGTGGTCCGGCTGGCCCGCGGCCTCGACGCCGACCGCGTCGGCACCTGCTCGACGGTCCCCGGCGTGCTCGACGCGTCGGGGGCGGTGATCGACCGCATCGAGCGGTTCGACGACGCCGCGGACGCCCTGGGGGGGAGCGACGCCACCGACGTGACCGGCGGCATGGCCGGCAAGGTCCGGGCGCTGCTCGACCTGGACGCCCCGGCCCACGTCTTCGGCCCCGACGACCTGGCGGCCTTCCTCGCCGGCGAGGACGCGGGGACGCGGATCGGCTAGAGGTCGACCCGGAGGCCGTCCCGCGCGACCCGCACGTCGCCGTCGAACCGCTCGCCGACGCTCGCGACCATCCCCTCGTGGCGCCCCTCGGTGTGGGGGTAGAGGTGGGTGAGGTAGAGCCGCCCCACGTCGCGGCCGGCGAAGGCCTCGCCGAGCAGCGACGGCGTCGGGTGGTTCGACACGTCAACGTCGTCGGGGAACGCGCAGTCGTGGGCGACGACCCGGCAGCCGTCGAGGAACGCGGCCATCCCGTCGAACGCCTCCGTGTCGCCGCTGAACCCGAACGCCGACCCGAACCGGTAGGCCAGCCCCGCCATCGAGTGGCGCGTCTCCCGCGCCTCGGCCTCGAACCCCCCGACTTCGAACGATCCGGGACCGACCTCGCGCACGCCGAGGTCCATCCGGCCGGCGAGGTAGTCGTGGACCGAGAGCAGGCCGTCCACCAGCGACTTCGTCCCCGACGGGCCGACCACCTCCAGGTGCTCCTCCCCGGCCAGCCACCGCGCCTTCAGCAGCGCGAGGAGGTCAGAGACGTGGTCGAGGTGGTGGTGGGTCAGCAGCACCGTCGAGACGCCCTCGAACCCCGCCTCGGTGCCCGACAACTGCCGGAGGACGCCGGCGCCGCAGTCGACGAGCAGGCGGCGGTCCCCGCCCGCCAGCAGGAGGCCGGTCTGGGCCCGGTCGGGGTGTTGCATCGCGCTGCCGGTCCCGAGGAAGGTCACGGATTCGACTGCCGTCATGGCCCGCGGTTTGCCCCCGCCGACCAAAAGGGCGGGGGCGCGTCGGCGGCGGTTCCGACCGGCCGTGGGATCCGATCTGAAACGCTTAACCGTCGGCTGACCGTACCTGTCGTATGTCTGGGTCCGAGGGGAGGCGTGCTGACGACGTGACGGATCTCTCCGGGGAGGCCGCCCTCCGCCGAATGTACCGGATCACGGCGGATCACGACCGGCCGTTCGAGGCGAAACTCGACGACCTGCTCGACCTGGGGCGCGCGTACCTCGGCGTCGACGTGGCGTACCTCACCGAGATCGCCGACGGCACCCAGTCCATCGTGGCCGCCGCCGGCGACCACGAACTGCTCCGGCCGGGACTGTCCTGCCCCCTCTCGGAGGCGTACTGTCGGAAGACGATCGACCGGGCGGACGCGCTGACGGTCCAGCACGCCGCCATCGAGGACTGGGAGAACGACGCGGCATACGAGCGGTTCGGCCTGGAGTCGTACATCGGCGCGAAGGTCGTCGTGGACGGGGAGATCGACGGGACGTTCTGTTTCGCCGACACCGACCCCCGCGACGAGCCGTTCACCGAGGGCGAGGTGACGTTCGTGGAACTGATGGCCGAGTGGGCGGGCTACGAGCTCTTCAGGGACCGCGCGACCGAGCGGATCGAGCGCCAGCGCGACCGGCTGGAGGAGTTCGCGGGCGTCGTCAGCCACGACCTCCGGAACCCGCTCGGGATCGTTCGGGGCTACCTGGACCTGGCCGAGGAGACCGGCGATCCGGAGCATTTCGACCGGTGCCACGACGCCCTGGACCGGATGGAGATGCTGATCGACGACCTCCTGGCGCTGGCCCGCGAGGGCGAGGAGGTCGTGGACGCGGAGTCGGTTTCGCTGGCCGACCTGGCCGAGGACTCGTGGGCGTTCGTGGACACCGCCGACGCCACGCTCCGGGTCGGGACCGACCGCGTGGTCGCGGGCGAGGCGAACCGGCTCCGACAGCTGTTCGAGAACCTGTTCAGGAACGCCGTCGAACACGGCGGCGGATCGGTGACCGTGCGCGTCGGCGACCTCCCGGACGGCTTCTACGTCGAGGACGACGGGCCGGGCATCCCGGCCGACGAGCGCGGCCGGATCTTCGAGGAGGGACACTCGACGACCGACGGGGGGACCGGGTTCGGGCTGACGATCGTCGAGCGGGTCGCCGACGCGCACGGCTGGTCGGTCCGGGCCGCCGAGGGGAGCGACGGCGGCGCCCGGTTCGAGATCACCGGCCTCGGCGGCGGGGACCGGTAGCCGGGGCTCCCCGTCGCCGGTCGCCGGCCGCCGCCCGCTGCCGGTCGTTGCGCGCCATCCCCCGGTCCTCCCGCGGTGTCGCGCAACGAGAACCGGGCGCGACCGGACGGCGCGGGCGCGACGAGCGACGCAAACCCCTTACGCGTCCGCGCCCACCCGCACACGATGACCGGCCGGGACCTGCTCGCGGCCGTCGCCGAGGACCGCGACCTCGGGTTCGACCCGGAGGCGGTGCCGATCGCCGACGGCGACGTCCTCGAACGGCTCTCCCCGCCGGTGCGGGAGTGGTGGGTCCGGCAGTTCGCCGAGTACGTCCCGGAGAACGGCGGTTTCTTCACCCCCCCACAGCGCGAGGCGATCCCGCTCATCGACGATGGGGGAAACGCCCTGGTCTGTGCACCGACCGGAAGCGGGAAGACGCTCGCCACCTTCGCGTCGATCCTCGACGACCTCTTCGAGCGCGGCCGCGACGGCGGTCTCGACGAGACGGTGTACTGCCTGTACGTCTCCCCGTTGCGGTCGCTCGCCAACGACATCCACCGGAACCTGGCGGTCCCGATCGACGGCATCGCGGATCGGATCGACGGGACGGTCGAGGTCCGCCACGCCATCCGTCACGGCGACACCGACGACGCCGAGCGCCGGCGGATGCTGGAGACCCCTCCGCACGTCCTCAACACCACGCCCGAGACCCTGGCCATCCTGCTCAACGCGCCGAAGTTCCGGGAGAAGCTCCGGACTGTCGAGTACGTGATCGTCGACGAGATCCACTCGCTGGCGGCGAACAAGCGCGGCGCCCACCTGTCGGTCTCGCTGGAACGGCTGGAGGCGATGGCGGACTCGTCGCCCACGCGGATCGGCTGCTCGGCCACCGTCGAACCCCTCCCGACGATCGGCGAGTTCCTGGTCGGGCGCGCCTCGCCCGGCGGCCCGCCCCGCGACGTGGCGGTCGTCGACACCCGGTTCGTCCGCGACCTCGACCTCCGTCTGGAGTGTCCGACCGACGACCTCATCGGGACCCCGCGGGAGGTCGTCCGGGGGCGGTTCTACGACCGCCTCCACGACCTGATCCGGGACCACACGACGACCCTCGTGTTCACCAACACCCGGTCGGGCGCCGAACGCGTCCTGCAGGCGCTCCGGGGGTTCGACGCGTACGACGCGGACAACTCCGCCTGCCACCACGGGTCGCTCTCGAAGGGGCGGCGGGAGGCGGTGGAGGAGCGCCTGAAGGCCGGCGACCTCGACGTGGTCACCTCCTCGACCAGCCTCGAACTCGGGATCGACATGCCCTCGGTCGACCTGGTCGTCCAGGTCGGGTCGCCGAAGTCCGTCGCGGCGCTCCTCCAGCGGGTCGGTCGCGCGGGCCACCGCCTCGGCCGCACCGTCGAGGGCCGCGTCGTCGCCCTGGACCGCGACGAACTCGTCGAGTGTGCCGCCATGCTCGACAGGGCCGAGGACGGCTTCGTCGACCGGGTGTTCGTCCCCGAGAACGCCCACGACGTGGCCGCCCAGCACGTCTACGGCATGGCGATCAACGGCGTCCGGCCCGAGCGGGAGGTGCGGGACGTCCTCCGGCGGGCCTACCCGTACCGCGACTACGACGACGGGGAGTGGGAGGCCCTGATGCGCTACCTCACGGCCGACTACGAGGGGCTGTCCGACCGGGACGTCTACGCGAAGGTCTGGCGGGACGAGAACGACCCCCCCGACGGCGACCACCACCACGAGGGGTTCGAGGTCGGGGAGCCCCTGATCGGCAAGCGCGGCCGGATGGCCCGGGCCATCTACATGACCAACATCGGTACGATCCCCGACTCCTTCGCCGTCGACGTGATCACCCGGAGCGACGGGGAGTGGGTCGGCGACCTCGACGAGGAGTACCTCGACACCCTGGAGGCGGGCGACGTGTTCGCGCTCGGCGGCGACCGGTTCGAGTTCCGCTACCGCCGCGGGTCGAAGGCATACGTCGACCGGACCGCCGCGCGCCCGACGGTGCCCACCTGGGTCTCCGAGCGCCTGCCGCTCTCGTACGACCTCGCGCGCGAGGTGCTCGCGTTCCAGCGCGACCTGCTCGACCGCCTCGACGCCGGCGGCCGGCCCGCGGTCCGGGAGTGGCTCCGAACCGCGCCCGTCGGCGAGAACGCCGTCCGGGCGCTCGCGCGCACGTTCGACGAGCAGGTCCGGTACGCCGGCCGGGAGTCGGTCTCGACCCCCGAGCGGATCGCGGTCGAGGAGGTCCGCGACCGCGAGGAGTACCGCCGGCGCTACCACGTCCACACCGTCTACGGCCGGGAGTTCAACGACGGCCTCTCGCGCCTGGTCGCCCACCGGTGTGCCCGCCGGGCCGACGCCAACGCCCGGATCGCGGTCGCGGACAACGGGTTCACCGTCTCCGTACCGCTGAACCGCCGGGTGGACGTGGCCGGCGTGATCCGGGGGCTCGATCCCGGCGCGGTCCGCGAGGGCCTCCGGGACGCGCTCGACGGGACCGACCTCCTCGATCGGTACTTCCGGATCAACGCGGCGCGCTCGCTCATGATCCTCAAACGTTACAAGGGCCACGAGAAGTCCGCGGCCCAGCAGCAGGTCGCGAGCGACATGCTGCTCTCGTTCGCTCGGGGTCTCGACGGGTTCGCCGTGATGGAGGAGACCTACCGCGAGATCCTCGAGGACCGGCTGAACGTCGACGGGATCGAGTCTGTCCTGGCCGGCGTCCGGGACGGCGGGATCGAGGTGGTCGAGCGCTCCCTCGACGCGCCATCGCCCCGCGCGTTCGGCCTCGCGACCCTCTCGGCGAGCGACGTGGTGCTCGCCGAGGACGAGGGCGCCGCCCTGCGGGCGTTCCACGAGCGGGTCCTCGACGCCATCGACGACGCCGACGGCGCCGAGGACGCCCGCGCCGACACCGACTGAGCCGACAGGCGCGCCGGCCGGTCCCCGGCGCGGAGGAACGGGAACGGGCGGCGGTTCGGCGGGACCGCGGTCGGCTCCCGGACGCGAGCGTTGCCGTCCCCGACCGGTGGACGCGCGACGCGCCCGGGTGCCCGTCGCCCGACTGCTCGCGGCCGCTGGGGCCGCGCTGTGCTGACCGCGGGCGGGGACCCCCTTCGGGGCGCTCCGATCGGGGACCCCCGGCGTCGGTCCCTCCCGCCCTCAGCCCCCGCGCTCGACGACGAGGGTGTTCAGCCCGTCCGGAACGACCAGCACGTCGCTCCCCGGATCGACCGCGTCCTCGATCCGGTCGCGGGCGTGCATCAGGCACTCCTCGACCACGTCGGGGTGCTCGCTGTCGGTGACGTAGAGGTCGTGATCGCGGAGCGCCCGCGCGACGACGAACGCCCGCTGGGCCCCGGGCTCGTAGCCCGCGCGCATCTCCTCGTACAGCGCCGCGGCGCTCGACGCGTCGCGCATCCGCCGGTAGAACCGCCGCTCGCCCCGCCCCTCGCCGGCCCCCTCGGGCAGCCGCGCCGGGATGACCACCCGTCCGCCCTCCCGGACCGGGTTGTAGTCGCCGAGCAGGAGGTACGTCGCCGCCCGGGAGGCCTGGTAGAGGTTGGCGTCCTTCGGGGCGCCGACGCCGACGACCGCGGCGTCGTACCGGCGGTCGACCGGAACCGAGAGGGCCTCGCGGGCCGTCGCCGCGAGGTCGCGCACCACCGGCCGGGGATCGCCGGCCGCGACGCCGAGGATGCCAGCCGGACCCTTCGTCACGTTGATACAGAAGTCCGGGCCGGCGAGGTCCCCGACCCGGTCGACGAACTCGCGGAAGGGGTTACCCTCTGTCCGGCCCAGGCGCACCCCGGGCTCCGAGAGCAGGTCGGGCCCGTGGGTGTGCCGCACGACCGGTTCGCCGCCGGCGCCGATGGCGACGGTCTTGGCCCCGCCGGAGAACCCGGCGTACTGGTGGGGCTCGACCATCCCCGTCGCCAGCACGGCGTCGGCCTCCGCGACCGCCGGGTGGACTTCGACGGGAACCCCGTCGATCCGACCGACCTCGACCGCCGCGTCGGGGTCGTGGTTCACCGCGAGGTCGGCGTGATCGCCCAGTTCCGCCCGGATCTCCCCGTCTGTCATCGGCCGGTGGAGTCCCAGGCCGAGGACGACCGTGATCCGGTCGCGCGGCCCGGGCAGGCGTTCGAGCAGGGCGTCGAGCAGGGCGTCGTCCGGGGTGGCGCGGGTGACGTCGGTGACCACGACCGCAACGTCGTCGTCGGCCGCCACCCGCTCGCCGAGCGGCGGGCCGTGGGGCGCGTCCAGCGCCGCCGCCGCCGCTGCCCGGACGTCCACCGGCGCGCCCCCCGGTCTGTCGAGAACCGTCACGTCGCAGTCCGGGAGCGCGAACGAGACCGTGCCGTCGCCCAGCGGGAGGTCCATGGCCGGGCGGTGGGCGCCCCCGGGCCTCAACCTGTCGCCGCCGTCGCCCGCCGCGCCGGCCGTCCCCCCGTCCAGCCGGCCACGGCGTCCCCCCTCGCCGCTCCCCGCGGGGCGGACGGCCGAACCTCGCCGGCCCGCCCCGATCGCGGCGCCGGGACGTGATCAGATCTGATATTTTGCGGGTCAGTAACTTGTACCGCGTCCACCCACAGCGGGTATGCCCATGCCGAACGGGACGCGCCCGGGTGCGGTCCGCGGCGCCCGCGGACGCGCCACGGCGGCCGATCGGATCGCCTCGCCGGCGGCCGGACGCGGCGGAGGTGGTGTGGCGTGACCGACGGGTCGGACGCGACGGTTCTCGTCGCGGACGACGAGGAGTCGCTCGCCGACCTCTACGGACGGTTCCTCGCCGACAGGTACGACGTCCGCACCGCGACCGGCGGGACGGAGGCCCTGGAGGCGATGGACGACGCGGTCGATGTCGTCCTGCTCGACCGACGGATGCCGGACATGTCCGGGGACGAGGTGCTCGCCGAACTCCGGGACAGCGGCTTCGACTGCATGGTGGCGATGCTGACGGCGGTCGAACCCGACGCCGATATCGTCGACATGCCGTTCGACGACTACAAGGTCAAGCCGGTCGACCGGAGCGATCTGCTCGGCCTCGTCGAGGTCCTGCTGGAGCGGATGACGTACGACGACCGGAGCAAGGAGTTCTTCAGCCTCGCATCCAAGAAGGCGGCGCTCGAGGTCGCCGGCAACGACGACACCGAGGAGTACGAGCAACTGGTCGAGCGGATCGAGTCCGTGCGCGACGAGATCGACGCGACGCTCCGGCGGATCGGGACGGAGGCCGCGTTCGCGGACCTCCGGGGCGGGGCGTGACCGCGGCGGCCGGGACGACCCCGACCCGGCTCCCCCCCTGCCGGCCCGCCGGCCCGTCCCCCCGCGATCCCGGTCCCGTTCCGGGCCCGCCCGCGACCGCCGGTCAGGGGCCGTTCCCCGGGTCCAGGTCCGGCAGGCCGGCCTCGATCTCCCCGCGCCGGTCCTCCAGCCACTCGGGGAGGACCAGCCGCTCGCCGAGTTCGTCCGCCGGTTCGTCGACCGTGTATCCCGGCCCCTCGGTGGCGAACTCGAAGAGCACGCCGCCGGGGGTCCTGGCGTACACCGACTCGAACCACTTCCGGTCGATGATCCGCGTCGGCCTGAGCCCCCGGTCGATCAGCATCTCGCGCCACTCGGCCTGCTCCGCGGCGGTCACCCGGAACGCGACGTGGTGGACGGTGCCGGCGCCGGGCCGCCCCTCCGGGAGCTCCGGGTCCTCGACCACGTCGACGACGTACCCGAGATCGCCCGACGAGCGGAACCGCCGCCGCCGGCCGTCCCGGTCGGCGGGGTCGTAGCCCATCGCCTCCAGGAGCCCCACCGCCGACTCGGCACTGGCGAGCGAGAGCGTCACGCCGAAGAACCCCCGGATGGCGTACTCCTCCGGGACCGGCCCCTCCGGCGGATCGCCGGCGGGCGCGTCGTCCCGGGCGACCAGTTCGAGCGGCAGGCCGTCCGGGTCGCGGAACGGGATCACCGCGTCCCCGAACCGCTCGCGGGGCTCGTCGGCGTCGATCCCCGCGGCGGCGAGCCGGTCGGTCCAGTACTCGACCGCCTCCCCGGGGATCAGGAAGGCCGTCGTGCTGACCTGTCCCGTCCCCACCCGCCCCGGGCGGGCGTCGGGGTACGGGAAGAACGTCATGCTCGTCCCGGGCGATCCGGTCCGGTCGCCGTAGAACAGGTGGTAGACCGAGACGTCGTCCTGGTTGACGCTCCGCTTGACAAGCCCGAGTCCCAGCCGCTCGGTGTAAAACGAGAGGTTCCGGCCGGGATCGCTCCCGATCGCCGTGACGTGATGGATGCCGGGGGTGTCGGAAGGCACGGCCGCGCTACGCGGCCGACCGGCATAACGGCTGGGGGCGCCGCCGTGGCACTGTTCGGGTCACGACGGGGGCTGGCGCTGAAACGGCACAGGACGGCTCGAGACCCCGTTCCCGGGGATCGCGCGCGCTCCGTTCGCGCGCTTGCGTCGCCGGGTTCGCCGGGAAGCGCGGCCCCTTTCGGTCCCGCCCGGGTCGGCTGGCCGGTCAGCCGTCGCGGGGTCGGTCGCCCGCCCGCACCCCCGGTCCTGCCCCCGACCCCGGTCTCGGCCTCGCCCTACCGGCGTGCCCAGTCGAGCATCCGGGCGTACAGCGGGTCGGACCCGAGCGCCGCCGCGTCCCCGACGAGCACCAGCGCCCGCTTGGCCCGCGTCAGCGCGACGTTGACCCGCCGGTAGTCCTCGAACAGCGGGCCGTCGAGGTCGCCCGTGGCGACGAAGGAGACGACGATCACCTCCGCGCTCGACCCCTGGAACCGGTCGACGGTGTCGACGGGAACGTCGACCCGCTCGCCGATCTCGGCGACCTGCGCGCGGAAGGGCGCGATCACGCCGATCCCGTCGGCGTCGACGCCGGCCGCGCGGAAGTCCCCGACCACCTCGGCCACCCGCTCGGCCTCGACCGGGTTGGCGTTGCCCTCCTGAGCGCCGTCGGGGTCGACGAACGAGACGCCGCCGCGGAGGGCCGGCGGGAGCGCGTCGGGATCGACGCCGTCGAGGTCGGACAGGTCCCGCCCCGCCACCGCCGGGGTCGCCGGCCGGAGCGCGCCGTCGTAGAACTCGGCGGAGGGAAACGCCTGGATCCGCTGGCTCATCCGGTACTGCCGGTCGAGGGTCACCGACGCGTCGGGGTACCGCTCGATCAGGCGCTCGAACAGCGAGACCCGGAGGTCCGCGGGAGGCCGGTCGCGGCCGGGGGCGGTCGGTTCCGCCGCCCCGTCCCCGCCCTCGCCCCCGTCTCCGTCCTCCGCGTTCCCGCGGTCCCGGCTTTCGCCCTCTCCCCCGCTCGCGTCCGTCTCCGCTCCCGCGTTCCCGCGCCCCTCGGGTCCCTCGCCCCACGCCAGGCCCCCCTCGAACCGGACGACCGGCGGGAGTTGGCGGTGGTCGCCGACGAGCACGAACCGGTCGGCGCGGTTGATCGCGGCCAGGGTCCCCGGCTCCGTGAGCTGCGAGGCCTCGTCGACCACCGCGACGTCGAACGTCTCCTCGCGGAGGGTCCGCGAGGCACAGCCGGCGGTCGTCGCCGCGACCACGGGCGCATCGCGGAGTTCGGCGGCCCGGGCGGACGGATCGCCCCGGTCGACCAGCCGGAGGTCCTGCATGTCCTCGCGCACGCCCGTCTCCGTGCCGACCCTGAGCGCCCCCTCGAACCCCTGGTCGCGCAGCGCCGCCAGCGCGTTGTCCACCGCGCGGTTGGTGAACGCCGCGAGCAACACCCGCTCGCCGCGCTCGACCAGCGCCCGGACCGTCCGCGCGATCGTGTGGGTCTTGCCCGTCCCCGGCGGGCCGTGGATCAACGCGCAGTCCGCGGCGGTCACGGCCAGCCGCACCGCCTCGTCCTGGCGCTCGTTGTTCTCCACGTATGTCCGGCCGTTCCCGTCGCGGAACGCCGGATCCCGGCGCCCGAGCAGCACCTCCTTGCGACGCGGGTCGCCCTTCAGCACCGCGTCGTGGAGCGCGAGGAGCTGGCGGTCCACGCCGAGTTCGGACGGGTAGACGTCCAGCCGCCGGAGGTCGAGCGGCTCGTCGGCGGCGACGGTCACCTCGTCGCCCAGGCGCTCGATCCGGGCGAGCTCCGCGCGGCCGCCGATCGGGTCGCCCTCGCTCGCGAGCGCCACGTCGCCCGCCCGGAGCTTCGAGACGGCGCCGTCGGGCCTGCGGGCCCGGAGCTCCCACCGGCCGTCGGGGCGCTCGCGGCGGCCGAGCGGCTCCAGGCCGACGAGCGCGCGGTCGGCGGCGGCGCGCTCCTCGGCCGACTGCTCCCAGAGCTTCCGGTACTCGTCGTGGACGGTCCGGCGCTCGGCCTCGACCGCCCGGTAGAACGCGTCGAAGTACGCCCGCTCGACCGCCGGCACCGGCTCCCCGACCCGGCCGGCCTTCGACTCCTGGTCCAACCGGCCCGCGACGACCATGCAGGTGTCCCGCTCGAAGCAGTACTCGCAGATCGCGTCGGCCTCGTGGCCCGTCGGGACGCCCGCCGCGTGCTCCATCGCGGCGATCTCGTTGCGCGTCCGGACGACGAACTCCAGCAGCCCGGCCGTCGAGAAGTCCTTCGCCGGCGCCAGGTCGCCCGACGCCTCCCCCCGGTCGAGGGTGGCGTTTTTGGTGTAGAGCAGCGTCGCCGTGTCGGCCGGCTCGCCGTGCTCTTCGAGCATCAGGGCGTAACAGGCCGCCTGCACCTTGTCCTGGAAGCGCGGCTCGCGATCGGTGTTCTTGCCGGTCTTCAGTTCGACCGGCGTCCCCCGGCGCACGGCGTCCGCGCGGCCCTTCAGGCCGACCGTCGGGCTCACCAGCGTCCGCTCGGACCGCCACTCGTCGTCGCCGTCGAGCCGCCCCTGCGCGAGCCACCCTTCGATGGCCGCGGCGTGCCGGCGCACCTCGTCGCGCACCTCCCCGGCCTCGCGGCCGAGCAGGCCGAGTTCCAGCCCCGCCTCCGCCACCCGGTCCGCGACCGCCCGCTCGACGTCCACGCCCCGCAGGAGGTCGCCGAACACCTCGTGGACGACGGTCCCCTTCACCACCGGGTAGGCCAGCGGCACCCCCGAGAGCTTGTTCAGGTAGTAGATCCGCGGACACTGGACCCACGAGCGCACGTCGGTCACGTCCACCAGGAAGTCCGGCTCCAGCACCACGTAGGAGTCGGCCGTCGTCGCGTATGTCGTCTCGCCGCGGTGCTCGTCGGTCGCCGCCTCCGTGACGAGCAGCTCCATCCCCGGCTCTGCGTGCTCGGCCGTGTGCGTCCACTTCCCCCACAGCGTCACCGTCGCCGGCTCGGCCGCGCCCCGCTCGGGCCGCACGACCACCTCGACGAGTTCGCGCGTCCCGTTGCGGGTCGTCACCTCGCGGGGCTCGCCGACGGAGCGGATCGGCCCCCGGACGTTCACGACCGCCCCTGTGCGGCGGCGGGAAAAACCCTGTCGGTGGGGGACCGCACCGCCGGGCCCGCCTCCCCCGATCGCCGCTACCCGCCCTCCCTCCCCTCGCGCCCCTCCCCGTCCGGCCCACCGGCGCCGGCGCCGTCGGCCGTATCGCCGTCCCCGTTCTCGTCCCCGGCGCCGCCCGCGACCCCGGACCCGTCATCCCCCTCCTCGTCGGGGGCCCGAACGTCGCGCAGTCGCTCGGCCTCCTCGTCGGCGGTGCCCGGGACCGACCGTCGCTCCGGCGCCGGCGACCCGGCCTCGCCGCCGGACGGGTCCGCCGTCCCGTCGGCCGGTTCCACGTCCGTCGCACCACAGAGCGGGCACCCGTCGGCCGGGTCCTCGACGGGCGTCCCGCAGACGGCACAGGTGCCGGCCCCGGCCGTCGCGGTCCCCGATTCCGCCGCGCTCCCGCCGAACAGCCCCCCGAGCCACGACCGCAACCGGCCGAGGAGGCCGCGCCCCTCGTCGCCGCTCATCGGTAGTGCTCGAACAGCAGTCCCCGCACGTCGTCCTTGGTACGGGCCGATTCGGTCGTCCCGTCTGGGAGTTCGACCTCGTAGCGCGCCTCCGAGCCCTCGGCCTCGCTCCACTTGTCGTCGTGGTCCTCCAGCAGGCTCATCATCGCGTCGAGTTCGGCGTCGTCGCCGCCGGTCACGGCCGCCTCCCCGCCGTCGCCGTCGTCGTCCTCGCCCGACGCCCCCCCGTCGTCGTCCGCCCCGTCCGACGTCCCTTCGCTGCCGTCCCCGTCCGACGCCCCGCCGCCGGCGTCCGGCGTCCCCGCCTCGGGGTCGGCCTCGTAGCGGTCGAGCAGGTACTCCACCGCGTCGCTGGCCCGGACGTGGCCGTACTTCCCGACGACGTCGGCCTCCAGGGCCTCCTGGACCGCGCGAAGCCGGTCGCGCTGGTCCTCGGTGATCTCGATCTCGGGCATGGGTCACCGGTTCGTCCGCCGGCTATTGAAGGGCCCGGCCGGATGCCCGCCCCGGTTCCGATACGCTCTCCTACCCGGCCCCCGAACGGCCGTCCATGCGCGTCAGGGACTGGCAGGAGGTGCTGGAAGCGGTGACCGAGTCGTCGGCCGACCCGGACGGATGGCGGGCGGTCGGCGGTCGCCGCGAGGGGGGCGTCGGCGAGGACCTCTATCTGGGCCATCCGTCCGTCGGCCTCTACCACCTCAAGACGTACGCCAGGAACCCGTTCGAGGTGAACGGCGTCGGGACGCGGGTGGCCCGGAAGGTGGACGGCGACCTCGATCCGGTCCTGCCCGACGAGGACGCCCAGGGGCGGTTTGCCGTCCGCGCACCTCCCGATGACGAGGACGACGCCGAGCGCGTGGGACGGCGCCTCGCCGAGACGCTGCGGGTCCACGCCGAGGCGCCGACCGGCCCCGAGGACCTCTTCCGGGACCTGATGGACGCGCTCGACAGCCCGGCGTTCGGGCCGATGCGGTTCGACCCCGCGAGCCGCCCCGATCCGGTCGACGAACTCTCCGGGACCTTCGCCGAGGCCGACCGGATCCTCGACGCGGAACTCGACGACCTCGTCGAGGACGACGGCATCGACCGCGGATTCCAGTGACCGGCCGCCAGTCGCCGGTCGCGTCGCCGTCCCCGGGCGTGGATTGATACGTCGGGGTGCCGTGGGGGCGGTATGGGCGCGGCCTCGACGGTTCGTGACTACTACGAGGCGCTCCGCCGCGGCGACCCCCTTCCCCCCTACTTCGCCGGCCCGTCGTCCCCGCCGCCGGACGGTGACCGGGCGGCCGCGCAGGGGCGGGACGGGGACCGGGAGGGGGACGGGGCGGCGGTCGTCGTGAAGTACGGCATCGGCGAACGGCTGGTCGGGTACGCGGCCGTCGTCGCGGGCCTGCGCGAGCAGACCCGGACGACGGCGGACTGGACCGTCGAGAGCACGGCGCTCCGGACCACCGAGCGCCCGACCCACGCCTGGTTCAGCGACGAGGTGTACATGACCTGGACCGACCTCGAGGCGGGCCGCGAGCGCGCGTTCGACACCCGCTGGAGCGGGACGCTCGAACGCCGCGGCGGCGAGTGGCTGTTCGTCGGGATGCACGTGAGCCGTCCCCACCGGATCGGGGAGGGTGGCGGGGCCCCCGACGGGTCGGGGACCGGTGCCCGGAGCGGGGAGCGGGCGCCCGACGCCGACGGGTCGGGGACCGCGGCCGACGACGGCGCCGGGCGCGACGACCCGGCGTCCGGGGGCGCGTGAGCCGATGGTCGGGCCGAGCACCACCCCGGAGGAGCGCGCCGAGGCGAGCCTGCGGCTGAAGGTCGGGTTCGTCCTGCTGCTCGGGGCGTCGGGGGCCCTCGTCGCGCTCCAGGCCGGCGGATCGGCCGTCCACCTCGGGGTCGCGGCCGGCGGCGGCCTCCTCCTCGGGCTCGCGCTCGTCGCCTTCCTCCAGCGGCTGGCCGAGGAGTTCTACCGGTCTAGCTGACCCGCGCCAGCCACCGCTCGGGCGCGTCGAGTTCGGCGTCGGTCGGCAGGTTCTCGGGCCGCTCCCACGCCCGGGCGGCCGCCTCGACCCCGCGGGCGTCGGCCACCGCGCGGAAGAACGCGGCGCCGCGCTCGTACTGGCGGCGCTTCAGGCCGAGGCCGAGCGCCCGCTTGAGCAGCCGCGTCAGGACGTCGCCGCCCCGGCGACGCGCGTCCACCTTCGCCCGCAGGTCGGCGTACTCGGCGTCGAACGCCCGGTCCATCAGCAGCTCCGCGTACCCCTCGACGGCGGTCATCGCGGTGTCGAGGTCGCGGACCGCCCCCCGGTCGAACCGCCCGTCCGCGAACGCCGCCAGCGCCCGTTCGATTCGCCGCTCGATGTGATCGCCGAGCCACGGCGCCGCGCCGAACTCCGCCGCGTGGGCGACCTCGTGGAACGCGATCCACCGCCGGAACCGGGGATACTCGACCCCGAGTTCGGTCGCCGTCGCCCGGATGTTCGGGTCGACGAAATAGAGCCCCGGGTCCTCGCTCCCGTCGGCCAGCAGGCGGGGGTCGTACTGGCCGAGGACGTGGCGCGCGAGGAAGGCGAGCGCGACCGACAGCGACCCCGTGTTGGCCACCCGGGCGACGCCGGGCACGGTCGCCGGTCCGCGCTCCTCGAGGGGACGCACGACCCGCCGGATCGTCCGCACGTTGGCGTCGATCCAGTGGTGGCGGTGCTGGACCTCGACGGCCGGCGGCAGGTCGAAGTCGACCCCGGCGACCGTCCGCAGGCGGTCGCGGGCGTCCCGGGCGTCGGCGGCGTACCCCTCGCGCTCCCCGGGCGACAGGTCGACCGACCCGGGTTCGGTGGCCGCCTTCGCCGCCGCGGCGACCGCCTCCCAGTCCACCTGGCCCGTCCCCGAGGCGCCGGTCACCGCGCGGACGCTGTGCAGGAGGTTCATGGACGGGGTAGCGGACGCGGGCGCAAAACCCTTCGGCCCGACGCGGTCGCGGCCGTCGCGGCCGCCGTCCCGACCGCGTCTGTCGTCCTGACTGCGGCCGTGGCTCCGCGGTTCCGGGCGCGTCCAGAACGCGGCCGCGTCGGCGGTGGTGGCGGAAGCGGGTCGGCCGGTCAGATGCCCTCCTCGAAGTCCTCGAGGGCGTAGGCGGGTTCGGCGCCGCGGCGGTCGAGCGTCTC
>JBDGPV010000005.1:0-22263 GCA_042219485.1 Haloferacaceae archaeon | reverse complement strand
CGCGGTCATCTTCGCGCTGTTCTCCACGTTCATCGGCCCGACCTACGGGATGTCCCGACTCTGGGAGGACGGCTTCGCGATGCACGGCCTCTTCGACGCCTACGACATCAGCCGGGACACGTTCTTCCGGGCGGTCGTCCTCTTCTTCGTCGCCATCCCGCTCGCGCTGAACCTGGCCATCGAGGCGCCGATGATCCTGTTCTCGCTGGCGGGGATGCTGTTCGCCCCGGCCATCGGCCTGATGTACCTCGCGGTGATCTACATGTCGTACCAGTCGGTGGACCTCCCGGCGCTCCGGCCGCTACGCATGTGGGCGGTGGTGCTGGGACTGTTCGCCGCGGTGACGATGATCCTCAGCGGGCTCAACGAGGCGTTCGGCCTCGTCTGACCGGCTGAGTTCTCCTCTCGGCGCGGCGCGGTTTTTTTCGACGTCCACGCCGACCCCGGAGCGACGGCACCGGGCGGGCCGGAACGCACGCCCGACCGCGGGCCGTCACTCCGATCCCCACTATATTTCATTGAATAAATCATACGTATAATCAACAATCTTCATATTGGAGTGTGTCATCGAGCCGCATGCAATGGTAAGTCAACGCGCCCAGGTGTCCCTCGTCGGACAGGCGATCGGGTGGGTCGTGGGTATAGCCATCTTCATGTTCGGGTTCGGCCTCGACATCGTCGCCGCGGGGCTCTCGGGGCTGGTGTTCCTCCTCATCGGGGGCTGGCTCGCGGAGAAGTACCTCTCCGAGGAGTCCATCGAGACCCGCGCGGCGGGCGGGTAGTCCGGCGCCGACCGGCACGGGACACGCGGCTTTTCTTCGCGCGCACGGGTCGCCGAGTGGCCACGCGCGGGGCGAACGTTCATGACCGCCGCCGGGCAACGGGCGGCCCGTGCGGGAGCATCTCGGGGACAGGACGGTCGTTCGGATCCTGCTGCTCGCGCTGGTGCTCGCCCCGCTCCTCGGGGTCGGCCTCCTCTCGGCCGCGGAGGTCCGGGGCAGCGAGGCGGCCCGCCTGCCCGACCAGGCGGCGAAACCGTTCGCCGAGCGGTCGCCGGTCGTCCCGCCCCGGAACGACACCCTCGTGGTGACGGGCCACGGCTTCGGGAGCGACCGCGGGGCGATAACCGCCTTCGCCCCCGACGGCCGCCTGCGCTACTACGACGACGCCCGGTCGGACTACTTCGACGTCGACCCCAGCCCCGCCGGGTCGCGGACGGTGCTGTACGTCGCGGAGGCGGCCTACGAGGGCGAGGGCGAGTGTGACGGCTGCGAGGTGAGCGTCGTGGAGCGGGCGAACCTCACCACCGGCGAGGTGACCACCCTCCACCGGTCGGTGACGACCCTGACCTGGCACGACGTCGACCGGATCAACCGGACCCACTACCTCGTCGCGGACATGGACCGGGACGCGGCGTTCGTCCTGAACGTCTCCTCGGGGCTCGTGGTCTGGGAGTGGCGCGCGCAGTCGGCGTTCCCCGTGCACACCGGCGGCGCGTACCCCGAGGACTGGACGCACATCAACGACGTCACCTGGCTGAACGGGACGGTGATGGTGTCGGTGCGCAACCAGGACCGGGTCGTCTTCGTCCGTCCCGACGGAACGGTGAACCGGAGCCGGACGCTCGGCTGCGAGGACTGCCACGACGTCCTGTACGAGCAGCACAACCCGGACTACATCCCGGCCGAGCGCGGGGGTCCGGCGGTCGTGGTCGCCGACTCGGAGAACGACCGCGTCGTCGAGTACGCGCGGACGAACGGCTCCTGGGAGCGGACGTGGGTCTGGACCGACCGGCGCCTCTCCTGGCCGCGGGACGCCGACCGCCTCCCCGGCGGCCGGACGCTGATCACCGACACCCACGGGGGGCGGGTGTTCGTCGTGAACCGGACGGGCGCAGTCGTGTGGGCCACGACCCTCGTCAACGGGTACGACGCGGAACTGCTGTCGACGGGCGACGAGAGCGCGGGCGGAACGAGCGCGGCGGCGCTGGGCTACCGGTCCCGGTCCGGGGCCGGCGAGACGGTGTTCGCGGGGTCGGTCCTGGAGACCGTCCTGCCCGCGCGGGTCCGCCACGCGGTGGAGTTCCTGGCTCCCTGGCACTGGGACCTCACCGACCTCCTCCTGATCGGCGTCTCGGGCGCGTTCCTCCTCGGGTGGGGGGCGATCGAGGGATACTGGGCCGTCGGTCGGGCCCGCGCGCGCCTGGACGGGGACGCCTGACGTCGGCCGGCCCCGCCGGGTCGTCCGGCCGGCGCGGGCGGCAACACAGAAGGGTCAAGTCCGTCCGCGACCAACGAGCTGACATGAACGACGCGCTACGCCCCGGCCGGGAGGCCCGCCACCCGGCGCACGTGACTGACTCCCGGGGAGGGGCCGGATGAGCGACGACGACGACGGCGCGGGAGGTCGGGTGCGGACGTACGTCAGCTACCTCCTCGCCGTGTTCTTCGTGGTCCTGATCGTCGGAATGGCCGCGGTGACCGTCCAACTGATCGTCAATGGCGTCTGAATCCGAGGAGGTCGCCGAACTCCCGTCCGCGACGGAGCGGGTCCTCCCCTTTCTCGCCGCCGTCGGGACCGCCCTGGTCACGTACGCGGCGCTCCGGGACACCTGGATGCGGGCCCCGGAGGTGGCGCCCTACGTGGGGACGTCCGCGGAGACGATACGGCTGCTGATCCTGGTGTTCACCCCGATATCCCCGACCGCGTGGCTGGTCGTGGGGCTGCTCTACTACGGGATCCGCAAGAACCGGGACCTGATCCCGGGCGCCTGAGTCGCCAGCGCACGAGCGGGGCACACCTGTCGGGGCCGGCTCCGGTCGGCACGCCGCCGGGACGCCGCCGGCGCGGCGGGCCGCGGTCCGCAACGGGCGCCTCAGAAGGGGGCGTCGGCGTCCTCGCCGTCCCCGAGGCCGGACACGATGGGCGCGCCGGCTCCCTCCTCCTCCGCGTCGGGGCCGCCGGTCTCGGCGTGAACCGTCTCGATCTCCGGGATCGCGTCGGGAAGCCGGCTGGTGATCGCCCTGACGGTCATGGGCGAGATGCCACAGCCGCTACAGGCGCCGCCGAGACGGATGGTAATCTCCCCGGTTTCGGGATCGATCGCCTCGACCGAGGCGTTCCCGCCGTGCATCCGTATCTGCGGGAAGTTCCGCGACAGGAAGTCGGTCACCCGGCGTTCGAGGTCGGCCGCGGCGTCGCCGGCGTCGGGAGCCATGTGGTGGCGTGACGGGCGCCGCGTCTTAAACCCAGGGGGGAACGGCGCCCGGACTCAGGACCGCTTGCGCGTCGGGAGCCGGGACCGGCCGTCGCGCTCCCGGAGCCGTTCGCGGGCCTTGTCGAGCCGGAGGCGGCGCTCGGCGCGGCTGACCTCCTGGCGGACGTCGTCGACCGCGTCCACGTTGGCCGAGACGGCGGTGATGCCCTTCTCGACCAGGAACCGGACCATCTCCGGGCGCGAGGCCGCCTGCCCGACGATGCAGGTCTCGACGTCGCGCTCCCGGCACGCGCTGATGGAGTCGGCGAGCGCCTCCAGGTGGGTGGGATGCATGGCGTCGAAGCGGTCGGCGATCCGGCCGTTGTCCCGGTCGACTGCCAGCATGAACTGGATGAGGTCGTTGGTGCCGAAGGCGGTGAAGTCGATGCCGGTCTCGGCGATCTCCTCGATGTTCCGGACGGCGCCGGGCGTCTCGATCATCGCGCCCCACGACCGCTTCCCGGGCGCGATGTCCACGTCGGTCATGAGCTCCCGGGCCTGGACGAGCTCCTCGGCGTCGTTGGCCATCGGGAACATGATCTCGACGTTGTCGTAGCCCATCCGGTAGAGATCGCGGAACGCCCGGAGTTCGAGCCGGCAGAGCTCGGGCTCGGCGAGGCTGCGGCGGATGCCGCGGTAGCCCAGCATCGGGTTGTGCTCGACCGGTTCGTCCTCCCCGCCGACGAGTTCGGCGAGTTCGTTGGTCGGCGCGTCCAGCGTCCGGACCCGGACGGGCCGGGGATGGAACGCCTCCGCGACCGTCCGGATGCCGTCGGCGAGCATCTCGACGTAGGCGTCCTCGCCGTGGTCCTCGACGTACCGGTCGGGGGTCTTGTTGGCCGACAGGAGGATGTGCTCCAGGCGGAGCAGGCCGACGCCGTCGGCGCCGGTGGCGGCCGCGCGCTCGGCGGCCTCCGGGATGGAGACGTTGACCATGACGCCCGTGGCCGTGATGAGTTCGCCGGCGGTGCGCCGGCGCGTGCGCCCCGAGTCGCGCTCGCGGCTCCGCTCGGCCTCGGCCGCGCTCGCGGTGACCCGCCCCTTGTCGCCGTCGACGGTCACCGTCCCGCCGTCGCGGAGCACCTCGGTCCCGTCGTCGGTGCCGACGACCGCCGGGACGCCGAGCTCCCGGGAGATGATCGCCGCGTGGCTGGTCATGCCGCCGTCGTCGGTGACGACGCCGGCGGCGCGTTTCACCGCCGAGACCATGTCGGGGGTGGTCATCGCGGTCACGATGACGTCGCCCTCGCCGACCTTGTCGAGCTCGTCGAGCGACTCGACGATCCGCACCGTGCCGGAGGCGACGCCCGGACTGGACCCGTAGCCCGAGACGAGCGTCTCCTCACCGATCGACCCGTCGTCGGCCTCGTCGACCGTCGAACCGTCGTCGGGCGTGCTGGTCATCGGCGATCAGACGTTCCCGATGCCCATGATCTCGTTGGTCCGGGTGATGCTCTCCTCGGCGTCGGCGGTCCCCATCACCGCGCGGACCGCGTCGATGTTCTCCGGGACCACGTCGCTCTCGCGGTGGATGGCCTGGAAGAGGTAGAGCTGGTTGCCCTCCACCGTGATCGAGTCGCCCCAGATCTGGTTCTCGTAGAGGTTCATCCGGTCGCGGCCGCGGTCGAGCGCGAACTCCTGGAGGTCCCAGCCCGACCCGATGTCGAGGTCCTCGTCGATGACGTGGATGCGGGGCTCGCCGGCCAGCAGGTCGGACACCTCGTCGGCGTCGGGCTCGTCGTCCAGGGTGACGTTGATCGAGTGGACGTGGTGGCGGACCGTCGGGACCTTCATGCCCATCGTCTGGATCTCCCCGATCTCGGGGAGGACCTCCAGCGCGTCGGGCCCGTGGTGGGAGGGGAGCGTGGTCGGGTCGGGGGAGATGACCGCGTGCTCGCCGCGACACCGGACCAGCGTGGCGTAGGCCCGCTCGATGTCGTACTCGTCGAGCAGGGTGGCGAACAGGCGGTTGAGGCCCGTGGTGTTACACGAGACGATGCGGACGTAGTCCTCGCCGACGGCCTCGTCGTAGTTGGCGACGGCGGTGAAACTCGCCTCCGCCACGGACGAGTCCTCGCCGCCCTGGAAGATGGCCGGCGTGTCGTACTCCTCGTAGACCGGGCGGTACTCGGCGCCCATGCCGGCGGGCGTCGTGTCCACGACGATCTCGCTGTCCTGGATGAGGTCCTCGACGTTGCCGGCCGTCCGGAGGCCGGCCTCGTCGAAGGCGTCCTGTCGGTCGTCGGGCGTGTACACCGAGAAGCCACGGCGTCGGGCAGCGTCGGCCGTGTGGTTCGGACTGGCCTTCGAGATGCCGACCAGCTCCATGTCGGGCATCTCGTCGACCGCGTCGGCGACGCGCTTGCCGATGGTACCGTAGCCGTTCACTCCAACCTGGATCATTTCGTTCGGAGGGACGCAGCTAGGTCACTTATGAACCGCGGATTGTGCATATTTTGCGGCGGATGTGACCGGTTCACACGACGGCCGTTCGGCCCGGGACGGGGCGGCGCAGGGAACAAATAAAGGGACGGGCCGAGTAGTCGGCCCCGCCGACGGCACCGGGCGACCGGTACGCGACGGAGGGACCCACATGACGATCGACCAGGAAATCAAGCCAGGGCAGGTGTACCGGGAGCCGGACGAGGACAGCGCGTTCAAGATCATGGACGTGAGCGAGGTGATGGAGCAGGCGAAGGTACTGTACATCGACGACATCGATGGCGAGGAGGTCGTCGACACCCGCAAGCGGGCCGAGTTCAAGCCGCTTGAGGTCATCCGCCGGCGGCTCGCGGAGGGAAGCCTGGTCCGCGTCGGGACCGACCACCACGGCGGCATCGAGTGAGGGCGCGCCCGCCGCGGCGCGCGGTGCGGGCCGGCGCGAGCACGCAACGCATTTACCCGCGGGAGGGCGAACGGGGGGCATGAACCGCGCCCAGTACACCGTCGCCGCGTTCATGATGTTCGTCCGGGACACCGCGATGGAGGCGGACATCCCGCGGCGCAAGCGGATCGAGATCGACGCAGCGATCAAGAACATGGGTCTGGACCCCTCGGAGCTCTCCTCGGAGGCCAAAGACCAGTCGTTCCAGGACCTGGCCGACCTGCGGATCATCCACAACGACGGGGAGCGGTGGTACATCTCCCCGGAGATCGCGGAGTGGCTCAGGATCCCGGAGGAGCCCGCGGGGACCGCGGAGTAGCCGAACGGGCGCCGCGGCCGGTCACTCGGCCTCGACGGCGGCGTAGATCCCTTCGAGTTCGGCGATCAGTTCGTCGAGGTTGTCCCGGGAGTCGTCGACGACGCCGTCCGGGAGGTCCGCGGGCGGGGAGTAGTAGGACCACACCCGGCGCGTCTCCCCGTCCTCGGTCGTCTCGTCGCGCGGCGGGACGAGGGTGTCGAGGAGGTCGCGCTTCTCGCGCGGGAGCGGGTCGTCGGGCTCGGAGTAGACGTCCACCCCCTGATCGGAAAGGTGGTCCTCGTGGACGTTGACGACCACCTCGCCCTCGAACTCCACGCCCTTGAACTCGACCGGCGCCCGGACGACGAGGAACCCGACCAGGTCGTCGGCCTGGTCCCCGACCTTCTCGGTGATCGTCCGCGAGAGCTTCGGCTCGGACTGCACCACCTCGTATCCCGTCTCGGCCTCGATCGCGTCCGCGAACTCGTCCAGGCGCTCCTGCTTGGCCTCCTCGATCATACCCGGAATAGCGGCCGAGGCGCCCAAAAGCGTACCGGGACCGGCCGTCCGAACCGTCCCCGTCCCGTCGGCCGATCGGCCCCGGTCGTATACATTTAAGTACCTGTGGGGAAAACCGGTCGGCCGACGATGCCGTACGACATCCTGTGCGACGAGTGTGACTTTCACAAGGTAGCGCACCGGCGGGACCAGGCAGAGGACGAGCGTGACGGCCACGCCGACGAGACGGGCCACTCGCTCGAGATCAAGGAGTACCGGATGAACTACCCGGACTACCCCGAGGACTCGAACGTCTCCGACCACTGAGGGCGCGAGCGGCGTCCGGATCCCCGCCGTCGCGTCCGCCGGCGCAGGGCCGCCACGCCGCGACCGGTTTCTCCGCCCCGACCGACCCCGCGGAGCGCCGCTGCCGGGGAGCCCGGACGGCGGGCCGCTGCCGGCGGCGGGTCCGACGGGGCCGCCCCCCTAGTTCAAGTGATCGGCCGCCGGAGCGCGGGCCATGGAGTTCAGTTACCCGTGGGAGTTCACCGGGCGGCGATCGCCGACGATGGCGACGGGCGGCATGGTCGCGACCAGCCATCCGCTCGCGGCGCGGACGGGGACGCGCGTGCTGGAGGACGGCGGGACGGCGGCCGACGCGGCCGTCGCGACGGCGGCCGTGCTCGGCGTGGTCGAGCCACACATGACCGGCATCGGGGGCGACGCGTTCGCCCTGACACAGTTCGACGGCGAGTACGCCGCCCTCAACGGGAGCGGCGGGGCGCCCGCCGCCGCCACCCTCGAGGCCTACCGGAGCGAACTCGACGACGGGGACGGGGAGCCCGAGATCCCTTCCGAGGGGGGCATGCCCGTGACCGTGCCCGGCGCGCTCGACGCCTGGAAGCGGCTGATCGACCGGTACGGGCGGCGGGACCTGGCCGACCTGCTGGCCCCGGCCGCCGAGTACGCCCGGGAGGGCGTGCCGGTTGGGCAGAACGTCGCGCGCGAGCTGCGGCGGCCGGCCGACCGGATCGCGGAGTTCCCCGGGACGGCCGACACCTTCCTCGTCGACGGGGAGGCGCCCGATCCCGGCGACAGGGTGGCGAACCCCGACCTCGCCGCGACCTACGAGACGATCGCCGAGGAGGGGATCGGCGCGTTCTACGGCGGCGAGATCGGCGCCGACCTCGTGGAGACGGTGCGGGCCCACGACGGGAAGCTGACCCTCGACGACCTCGCGGACCACGAGGGCGAGTGGACCGAGCCGATCTCGACGGAGTACCGCGGCGTGGAGGTGCTCGAACACCCGCCCAACGGGCAGGGTACCGTCGCGCTGACCGCCCTCAACATCGCCGAGCAGTTCGACCTGCCCGGCGATCCGACCGACCCCGACCGCCTCCACCACCTGATCGAGGCGATCAAGCTCGCCTTCGCCGACGGGTACCAGTACATCGGCGACCCCGACGTCGTGGACGTGCCCCTCGACACGATGCTCTCGGCGGAGTACGCCCGGACGCGGGCCGAGGAAATCGGCCACCGGGCGGACACGTACGCCCCGCGCGCCGGCCCGTCGAGCGACACGGTCTACCTCTCGGTCGTCGACGGCGACGGCAACGCCGTCTCGTTCATCAACAGCATCTACATGAGTTTCGGGAGCGGGCTGTCGACCCGCGGGTTCGCGATCCAGAACCGCGGCCACTCGTTCAGCCTCGATCCCGAGCACAACAACGCCCTGGCGCCCGGGAAGCGGCCCTTCCACACCATCATCCCGGCGATGCTCAGGGAGGACGGCGAGTTCCGGGCGGCCGTGGGCGTGATGGGGGGATCGATGCAGCCCCAGGGCCACCTCCAGGTGATCCACAACCTGGTCGGCGGGGGCCTGAACCCGCAGGCCGCGATCGACGCCCCCCGATTCCGGTGGCTCGACGACCGGCGCGTCGCCCTGGAGACCCGGCGGGTCCCCGACCGGGTGGTGGCGAACCTCCGCGGCCGGGGCCACCGGATCGTCCCGGAGGACGAGACCGAGGAACTCGGGGCGTTCGGCGGCGGCCAGATGATCTACCGGACCGCGGACGGGCGGCTGATCGGCGGGTCGGAGCCGCGCAAGGACGGCCAGGCGATCGGGTTCTGAGCCCGGCCGGCGCGACCGTCCGCGGCCCGCCCGCGGGGGCCTACCGGACGGCGGGCGGCGGACGGCCGGCGACCGACGGCGGGCGACGGCCGACGACCGGCGGGACGCGGACGGCCCGCGGTGTCGGCCAAAGCACGGGGTTTTTGGGAGCAAGGCCGGTAGCCGGGATATGGCAACGCCAGCCGGGACCGACCGGTACCGCGAGCGGTTCGCCGACGGGCTCGCGGCGAACCACTTCGTGACGCTCGACGGGGTGACGATCTCGAGCGTCGGGATCGGGACCTACCTCGGCGATCCGACCGACGAGGACGACGAGCGGTACCGCGACGCGCTCATCACCGCGCTGGAGTGCGGGATCAACGTCGTGGACACGGCGATCAACTACCGGTGCCAGCGCAGCGAGCGCGTCGTCGCCCGGGCGCTCGACGCGGCGGCGGTCGACCGCGACGAGGTCTTCGTCGCCACCAAGGGCGGCTACGTGCCGTTCGACACCGACCCGCCGGCGAACGTCGAGCGCCACGTCGAGGAGGAGTACGTCCGGCCGGGGCTGATCGACCCGGACGACCTCGGGAAGGGGCTGCACTGCATGACCCCGGAGTTCATCGACGACCAGGTCGGGCGGTCGCTCTCGAACCTCGGGGTCGAAACCATCGACTGCTACTACGTCCACAACCCCGAGGCACAGCTCCCGGTCCGCCCCCGCGAGGCGGTCTACGACCAGCTGGAGGCGACGTTCGCCCGGCTGGAGGAGCGGGTCGCCGCGGGGGAACTGGAGCGGTACGGGCTGGCGACCTGGACGGCGTTCCGGGTCGAGTCCGACGACCCCTCCTTCCTCTCGCTGTACGAGGTGCTCGACCGCGCGCGCGCCGCGGCCGACGCCGTCGGGGCCGACGAGCACCACTTCCGGGCGATCCAGCTCCCCTTCAACCCGATGATGGCCGAGGCCTTCACCGTCCGGTCCCACGAGGCCCGGGGTGACGTGGCGATCCCGAACGTGCTGAGCGTCGCGCGAGAGGCCGACGTCGGCGTCTTCACGAGCGCGACGCTGGGCCAGGGGGAGGTCCTGGAGCGGGGGATCCCGGAGGACGTCGAGGTGTGGTTCGAGGGCGACACGGTCGCCCAGCAGGCGATCAACTTCGCCCGCAGCGCGCCCGCGGTGACCTGCGCCCTGGTGGGCTCGCGCCGGCCGGCCCACGTCCTCGAGAACGCCGACGCGGGCACGTTCGACCGCATGGGCGACGAGGCGTTCGACGTGGTCTTCGAGGGCCCCTCCGAGGACGACGAGCAGGAGGTCGACCGGATGGAAACCGGGGCGATGGGGGCCGGCGGCCCCGCAGGGGGGGACGCGCCCGATCCCGACGGCCCCGGGACCGACGCCGAGGGCGGACCGTCGTCGTAGAGCCGCGAACCGGGCCGGGCCGGCCCGGACCGCCGCGCGTCACTCCTCCTCGTTCCAGCGGTGCCCGTTCGAGCACTTGTAGTAGTTCACCGTCTTCGTTCCGCCGCCGCCGCGGTGGGCCGTTCCCGGTTCGTCCCAGGGCGAGTGGCCCTGGCCGAACTGTCCGCCGGTGGAGTACAGCAGTTCGACGGTGTAGTCCTCGTCCTCGTCGCACTCCGGGCAGGTGGGGTCGTCGTCGATCATCCGTCGTCCCGACGTAGGCGGAGGGGCGGTTTATTCGTTTGGCGGCCCCGGACCGGACCGCCGTCCCGGACTGCCGCGACTGGGAAAATTTATACCGGAGGGCTCCATGCCTCCGCGTGAGGTGAGTGCCTATGGCAATGATGTCGGCTAACAACAAGGATCACGGCGCGCTCAACGCGAGCTGCCCCGTGTGTGGGAGCGAGTTCACGAACGGTCTGGAGCAGCGCTATCAGGGCGACTCCTACGACCTCTGTAGCTTCGAGTGTCGGGAGGAGTTCGACGAGAACCCCGACGAGTACGTGAAGGACGGCTGATCGGGCCGATCCGCCCGGCCCGGTCCGGCGCGGGCGCGGCCCCGCCCGGTGGCCGTCGCGCCCGAGGCCGCCCATCGCCGCTCAAAATTTAAGAGGACGGTAGCCAAAGGTGCGCCCATGACCGACCCGAAAAAGCAGCAGGTGGGCCCCCGGGGCATCCGCATCCTCGGCATGTTCGTGCTGGTCTACCTCGCGATCGGCTCGCACATGTACTTCAACATGGACCTCCCCTCCATCGCGTACATCCTCTACGGGATCGTGAGTTGGGTCGCAGGGATGATGCTGTTCTACAAGCTCCACCGGTCGTACATGGCCGACCTCGCCGAACAACAGTAATCGACGGCCGGACGCGCCGTCGGGGCCGTCAGCGGTAGCGGAGGTCCTCCTCGCTTTTCGTCTCCCGGTGGTCGTCGGCGACCGCGCTCATCGCCGAGGCCGGGTTCTCCATCACCTTCCCGCGCGTGAACTCCATGGTCGTCGAGCACTCCTCGCACTCCACCTCGCCGGGGGTGCCCGCGAGCAGACGCACGGACCCACACTCGGGGCACTCGTACCGTTTGACCTCGCCTCCGATGTCATCAACCATGAGCTGTCACCGTCCGAATATCGGGCGTCTCGCGGTCATAAACGTTTGGTGTCGGGGGCCGTGTAGGGGGGAGCACCGATCCGCGTCACCGATATGTGGCTGTAACTCCCAGGCATACGCATGGACCTGCAGGCACGGCTCCCGTGGGGGGACCTCGTGATCGCGGCCGTCGCGGGGGCGGCCGGCGTCGCCGGGTCGTTCCTCTTGGCCGGTCCGACGGAGGGGTTCGTCGTCGTTCCGGTCAACGCCTTCGTGGTCGACAACATGCCGGACGTGATCCTCACCCTCTCGATCGTCTACCTCGGAAAGCTGGGGGAGCTCATCGGCTTCGCGCTCGCGACCGCGACGGTGGTGGCGCTCCTCGGCGCCGCGGCGGCCGCGGCCGGCCGGGTCGGAGCGATCGACCACCCGGCGAAGGTCGGGGCGGTGACGGCGGCCTGGTGTGCCGGAATCGCCTTCCTCCTGGCGGGGGCCCGCGATCCGGCGCTGGTCGCCGGCGTGGCCGCCGGCGCCGTCGCCGGGGCGCTCGACTACCACGACCGGCCGGGGTTCGATCCCGAGTCCCGCCGCAAGGCGCTGGTCGCGCTCGGGGGCGTGGCCGGGTTCGGCGTCGTCTCGTACCTGCTCGGGACCCGCGCGCACGGCAAGGCGACCAGGGATCTGGCCGAGACGACGGGGTGGGACGATCAACGGGCTGCGACGGTCCGCCGGGAGATCAGGAGCGCCCTCGCCGAGGCCGAGGAGCGGTCGCTCGACGTCGACGGGCTCGGGGGGCTCGTGACCCCCATCGCGGAGCACTACGAGGTGGACATCAACTACCTCGACCCGAAGCTCGACCCCTCGGGCTGGGAGCTCTCGGTCACGGGCGAGGTCGCGGAGGAGTTCTCGGTCACCTACGACGAGATCGTCGGGATGGAGCCCGAACACCGGTTCATCACCCTCCGGTGTGTCAGCGATCCCGTCAACGGCGACCTCATCGGGACCGCGCTCTGGACGGGCATCCCGATCGAGCGCCTGCTCGACCGGGCGGAGCCGCAGGGGAACTTCGTCGTCCTCCGGTCGCAGGACGACTACTACGTGGAGGTCCCGATCGAGGCGATCGAGGGGGGCTTTCTCGCGTACGGGATGAACGGATCGGCGCTCCCGGCCGACCACGGGTATCCGCTGCGGGCGCACGTCCTCGGTCACTACGGGGAGGTCAACGCCAAGTGGCTCACCGAGATCGACGTCACCCAGTCCGAGGTGGTCGGCTACTGGGAGAAGCGCGGCTGGCAGGGCACGGGCCCGGTCAACACCGTCGCCAAGATCGACACGGTCAACAAGTTCGACGACGGGCGGGCGCGGATCGCCGGCCACGCCTACGCCGGCCTCGACGACATCCGGGCCGTGGAGGTGTCGACCGACGGCGGCGAGACGTGGGCGGAGGCCCGGCTCGGCGATCCGCTCCCCGGCCGGGACACCTGGCGGCAGTGGGTCCACGAGTGGACGCCGCCGTCCGAGCGCCGTCGGGTCTTCGCCAGGGTGGTCCACGGGGACGGGTCCGTCCAGACGCGGGAGAAACAGACCCCCCAGCCCAGCGGGGCGACGGGCTGGGCCAACACGTTCGTCGAGGGGAACTGAACCGACCGGCAGGCCACGGGCCGCGGGCTGCGGGCCGCCGGCGGTCAGGGCCAGTCGTCCCGGCCCTCCTCCTCCTCGATCCGGGGGCCGTCGTCGGCGTCGGCGGCCGTCGCCGCCTCGGCCGGGAGCTCCCACCCCGCGGCGTCGGCCGCCTCCTCCAGGGGGACGTACTCCCACCCCGTCTCGGCCGCCGCCTCGCGGTCGTCCTCGGAGGTGCCGACGAACACGTACCGCTCGGTGGTCTCGTACTCCGAGGAGACGCTGCGGACGTCCTCCAGGGTCTCGCGCTTCTCGCCGCCCGGGCGCGGGAGGAAGTGCTTCGGGAGCTGGTGGTCGCGGGTGAACTTCATCGCCACGTGCTGCGGTCGGTCCGAGACCACGCCGACGTGCGTGGCCCACTCCCGGGCGTCGGCGAACACGCGCTCGGGGTCGGTCAGCCGTTCGAGCGCGGCGAGCGAGAACGCCAGGGTCATCCCCCCGGAGCTGCCCGAGTCCATGCCCGCAGCCTGCCGCCGGGGCGACAAAACTCCTTCGCGTCGCGGGGCGCGGGCCGGTCAGTCGCCGCCCGGCGGCGTCCGCGTCGGGTCCGCGTCGCCGGCGCCCGCGTCGGTGCCGTCGGGCTCCCCGGCGTCCGTCGGCCCGCTCCCGGAGCCGGAACCGGCGTCGGCGTCGGGCTCGACGGCGCCCACCACCTCGGCGTGCCGGCGCCGGACCACGGCGCCGACCCGGTCGGCGGCGTTGTCGACCACCTCGTCGAACGCGTCCGCGGCGGCGGAGTCCGGCTGGAGCACGGCCGGCGGGCTCCCGTCGTCGCCCATCTGCACCGACCGATCCATGGGGATCGATCCCAGCAGCGGGACGTCGTTCTCGCGGGCCAGCCGCTCGCCCCCGCCGCTCCCGAGGATGTCGTGCTCGTCGCCACACGAGGGACACCGGTAGCTCGCCATGTTCTCGACGATGCCGAGCACCGGGGTGTCGAACTGGTCGAACATCCGGAGCCCCTTGTCCGCGTCGTCGACGGCCACCTGCTGGGGGGTGGTGACGATGACCGCGCCCGTGACCGGCAGGCTCTGGAGGAGCGAGAGCTGCGCGTCGCCGGTCCCCGGAGGCAGGTCCACAACCAGGTAGTCGAGCGTGTCCCAGACGACGTCCTCCCAGAGCTGTGTCAGCGTCTTCTGGACCATCGGGCCGCGCCAGACGACGGGGTCGTCGTCGTCGAGGAAGAAGTCCATGCTGATGAGCTTCACCCCGTACTTCTCCGGGGGCACGGTCCGGTCTTCGGTTACCCGCGGGGCGTCCTCGGGCGCGAGCATCCGGGGGACGTTCGGCCCGTAGATGTCCGAGTCGAACAGCCCGACCCGGGCGCCGCGGTCGGCGAGCCCGGCCGCGAGGTTCACCGCCACGGTGCTCTTGCCGACGCCGCCCTTCCCGGACGCCACCGCGACGATGTTCTTCACGTCCGGGAGCATCCGGTCCTCGCGGGGGGTCTCCCGCGCGATGCCCGCCGCGAGTTCGACCGCCAGCCCCTCGGCCTCGAGGGCCTCCCGGACCCGGTCTGCGATCCGCGACTCGTCGGGCGCGAACGGCGCGCCGAGGCCGAGCGAGACGCGGGCGGTGTCGCCGTCGACCGACACCTCGTTGACGAGCCCGAGCGACACGATGTCGTCCCCCAGGGCCGGGTCCTCGATATCGGCCAGAAGGGAGCGAACCTCGTCGGAGTCCATGGGCCGAGTTGCGCCGAGCCGTCGATAAGTCTTGTGACGTGCCGCGACCGCCGGCGTTCGGGGACTGCGGGCGGGCCGCGACGGCCGTCCCGCCCGCCGATCGGCGTCGCTCAGCGGATCGCGTCCAGCAGGATCCGCTCCTCGACCCGCTTGACCTCGTCCTGCACGTCGCGGACGGCGTCGATGTTCGCGCTGAGCGAGGTGATGCCCTCCTCGACGAGGAACTCGACCATGGCCGGAACCGACGCCGCCTCGCCGCAGATGCTGGTCTCGACGTCGTGCTCGCGGCAGAGCCGGATGGTGTCGCCGACGAGCTCGAGCACCGCGGGGTGGAGGGCGTCGAACCGGTCGGCCACGCGGTTGTTGTTCCGGTCGACCGCGAGGGTGTACTGGGTGAGGTCGTTGGTGCCGAACGAGACGAAGTCGATGCCGGTCTCGATGATCCCCTCGATGCTCATGGCGCTCGCGGGCGTCTCGATCATCACGCCCCACTTGTGGTTCTCCGGCGGGATGCCGGCCTCGCGCATGAGCTCTTTCGCCGGCTCGACGTCGCTCGCGTCGTTGACCAGCGGCAGCATGAGCTGGACGTTCTCGTACCCCATGTCGTACAGCTGCGAGAACGCCTCGAGTTCGTGGGCGAAGACGTCGGGTTCGCCCAGGCTCCGGCGGATGCCGCGGTAGCCCAGCATCGGGTTGTGCTCGACGGGCTCCTCCTCGCCGCCCTCGAGCTTCCGGTACTCGTCGGTGGGGGCGTCGAGGGTGCGGACGGTGACGGGCTTCGGGTAGAAGGCGTCGGCCACCGTGCGGATGCCGTCGACGAGTTCCTCGACGTAGGCGTCCTCGCCGTGGTCCTCGATGTACTTCCGGGGGGTCTTGTCGAGCGCGAGCACCATGTGCTCCATGCGGAGCAGGCCGACGCCGTCGGCGCCGGTGTCGGCGGCGCGCTCGGCCGCCTCGGGGATCGAGACGTTGACCTTCACCTGCGTCGCGGTCATCGGCTTCGATGGACCGCCGGCCGCGACCGGGGCGGCCTCGTCGGCCGCCTCGGCCTCGGTTCCGGCCTCGGCCTCGTCGCCGCCCTCCTGGATCGTCCCCTTCTCGCCGTCGATGGTCACGACCTGCCCGTCGTGGAGCGTGTGCGTGGCGTCGCCGGAGCCGACGACCGCCGGGACGCCGAGTTCCCGGGAGATGATCGCCGCGTGGCTGGTCATGCCGCCCTCGTCGGTGATGATGCCGCTGGCCCGCTTCATCGCCGGCACCATATCGGGGGTGGTCATCTCGGTGACGATGAGGTCGCCCTCGCCGACCTTGTCCAGTTCGTCGAGCGTCTCCACGATCCGCGCGGCCCCGGAGACGGTGCCCGGGCTCGCCCCGAGCCCGCGCAGGATCACGTCGCCCTCGGCCTCGGGTTCGGGTTCGGCGTCGACCCCGGTCGCCTCGCCGCCCTCCTGGGCGACGGTGCCGCTCCCGTCGGCGACCCCGGACGCGGCGTCGCCCTCCGCGTCGGCGTCGGCGTCGGCGTCGTCGATGGTTGTGATGGGGCGGGACTGGAGGATGTACACCTCGTCGTCCAGCATCGCCCACTCGACGTCCTGCGGCGTCCCGTAGTGGTCCTCGATCCGGGCCCCGATATCGACGAGGTCACCGATCTCGTCCTCGTCGAGCGTGCGGGCGGTGCGGCGGTCCTCCTCGACCTCGCGCTCGACGGTCTCGCCGGTCTCCGGGTCCCGGACGAACGTGGTCTTCTTGTCGGCGATGGTGACGTCCTCGAGTTCGCCGGTGCGCCGGTCGACGACGTAGTTGTCGGGCGAGACCGAGCCGGAGACGACGCCCTCGCCGAGCCCCCAGGCGGCCTCGATGATGATCCGGGGGCCGCCGGTCGAGGGATGGCTCGTGAACATCACGCCGGACTTCTCGGCGTCGACCATCAGCTGGACGACGACCGCGATGTCGACGTCGGAGTGGACGAACCCCTGCTTCTGGCGGTAGTAGATGGCCCGCTGGGTGAAAAGCGACGCCCAGCACTCCCGGACCTTCTTGGCGAGCTCCTCGCCCGTGATGTTGAGGTACGTCTCCTGCTGGCCGGCGAAGCTCGCGTCGGGCAGGTCCTCGGCGGTCGCCGAGGAGCGCACGGCCACGTTGGCCTCGCCCTCCGACCGGTCCTCCTCGGCCAGCGTCTCGTAGGCCCCGTCGATCTCGTCCCGGATCGAGTCCGGGAGCGGGGTCTCGACGATCAGTTCCTTGGCCCGCCGCTGGGCCTCCTCCAGCGCCTCGGAGTCCTCGACGTCCACGTCGACGACCTCGAACAGCTCCTCGTCGATCCCCGCCTCCTCGATGAACGTCCGGTACGTGTCGGCAGTCACGACGAACGCCGGCGGGACGGGTAATCCCGCGGCCGTCAGCTCCCCGAGCGAGGCGGCCTTCCCGCCGACCGCGTCGAGGTCGTCCGCCCCGATGTCGTCCAACCAGAGTACCATTTGCGTGGTGGTTGATCTGGATGGGTGATGAAGATTCCGACCTCCGCAAATACCGGGAGACGCGGGGGGCTCGCGGGTCGCCGTTTCCAACACGCATATATGCGCACGACCCCCGGTACGAGGTAACAGGTAGCATGGAAGGGCTCCCATTTCCGGCGATCGTCGGCCAGGAGGACCTGAAGACGGCGCTGCTGTTGAACGCCGTGAACCGATCCATCGGCGGGGTGTTGATAGAGGGCGAACGGGGGACGGGGAAGAGCTCGGCGGTCAGGGGGCTCAAGCGCGTCCTGCCGGAGACGCCG
The DNA here is from genome assembly GCA_042219485.1 of Haloferacaceae archaeon. Classification (GTDB taxonomy): domain Archaea; phylum Halobacteriota; class Halobacteria; order Halobacteriales; family Haloferacaceae; genus CAZMLQ01. Next base: position 4,531 of record JBDGPV010000005.1, on the reverse strand, counting down.
GTCGTCGCGGACTGCGTGTTCAACTGCCACCCCGCGGACCCCCACCGGCAGTGCGAGGACTGCCGGGAGCGGACGGACCCCGCGGTCGAGCACATCCAGACGCCGGTGGTCGAACTGCCGCTCGGGGCGACCGAGGACCGGGTGATCGGCTCGCTGAACATCGAGCGGGCGCTGAACGAGGGGGTGAGCGCGCTCGAACCCGGGCTGTTGGCCCGGGCGAACCGCGGGATCCTCTACATCGACGAGGTGAACCTGCTGGACGACCACCTCATCGACGTGCTGCTCGACGCGGCCGCCAGCGGCGTCAACCGCGTCGAGCGCGAGGGGATCTCGGTGGAGCACCCGGCGGAGTTCATCCTCGTCGGGACGATGAACCCCGAGGAGGGGACCCTCCGCCCGCAGTTCATCGACCGGTTCGGCCTCCGGGTCGGCGCCGACGCGCCCGCCGACCCCGAGGAGCGCGCCACCATCATCGAGGTCGCCGAGGCGTTCGACCGGGACCCCGAGGGGGTGATCGAGCAGTACGCCGACGAGGAGCGCCGGATCAGGGAGCAGGTCGAGGCGGCCCGCGACCGCTACGACGAGGTCAGCCTCGACCCCGACCTCCGGCGGACCGTCGCCGAGATCTGCATCGAGGCCGGGGTCGCGGGGAACCGGGCCGACATCACCACCGCCCGGTGTGCCCGGACGATCGCGGCGCTCGACGGCCGGACGGAAGCGACCGAGGCCGACGTGCGCCGGGCCATCGGGTTCGCGCTGCCCCACCGGATCCCGAGCGACCCGTTCGAGGACGGCGTCGACGTCGGGAGCCTCGTCGACGACCACCTGAGCGGCGGGCCCTCGACCCCGCCCGAGGGCGGGAACGCGGGCGACGACGGCCGACCCGACGACCCGGACGCCGAGCCGAGCCCGGGCTCGAACGGCGAGATGCGGCGGAGCGGGAGCGAGAACCGGCGGGAGGAGGAGTCCGCCTTCGACGGCGCGCTCAGGGAGCTCAAGGATTTTTTTCTGAAACCCGATGACGGCGACGAGGCCGACGGGACCGAGGAGGCCGACGACGACGACGCGATCCCGGGGGCCGACCCGGGAGCCGGCGGGGCGACCGGCCACGAGCGGAACGCCTCGGGCGGGCACTACCTCGATCCGATCGGCGAGGGCGAGGGCGGGGCCGGGGACGAGGCGGCGGGCCTCGACCCGAAGTCGGAGCTCCCGGAGGTCGACCCGCTCGGGAGCCAGGAGAGCGCGCGCATCGGGAGCGAGGAGGACGAGCCGTCCGAGATCGGGCGGTACGTCCGCTCCCGGCTGGCGCGCGAGGAGAACCCGCGGGACGAGATCGCGCTCGACGCCTCGCTCCGCTCGGCGGCCAAGCGCGGGACCACCGACGTTCGGCGCGGCGACCTCCGGCTGAAACTCCGCGACGGCGAGACGCCGGCGCTCGTGGTCTTCGCCGTGGACGCCTCGGCGAGCATGCGGGCCCACGGCCACATCGCGACGGCCCGGAAGCTGACGACATCGGTGCTGCAGGACGCCAGCCACCGGCGCGACTACGTGGCCGTCGTCTCCTTCCGCGACGAGACGGCCGACGTCGTCGTGCCGCCGACCGACGACCCCGCGCTCGCGGCCGACCGCCTCGACGAGATCCCGACGGGGAACAAGACGCCGCTGTCGTCGGGGCTGTTCGCCTCGCTCCGCCTGATCGAACACGAGCGGGAGGCCGTTCCCGACCTCCCCGCCATCGTGGTCGTGATGACCGACGGGCGACCGACCGCGGCCATCCGGGACGACCCGGTCGCGGAGGCGAAGCGGCTCTCGCGCCGCATCGGGGCGGCCGACGTGGACCTCGTGGTGCTCGACCTCGACAGGGGCACCTCGGGGACCGACGTCTGCAGGGACCTGGCGGAGGCGGCCGACGGCGAGTACGTCTCGATGTTCGACCTCCCGGAGGGCGAACGCCGGAAGGTCGTCACCCGCGCCGTCGAGTCGCTCCGGTCGGGGATCTGAGGCCGGCGACCGGGCGGCGCCGGGCCGTCGGCGGTCGGCGGACCCCGCTCCGGCGGCCGGACTCAGTCCCAGTCCGCGACCGGGCTCAGCGACGTCGGGTCGCCGCGGGACTCCCGGCGCTCGCGGATCGTCTCCTCCTCGACCCCGCCGTCGATGGTCTCCCGGACCTCGACGACGCGGCCACACTCCGGGCAGGAGTACCGCCACCGCTTGCGCCACTCGTCCGACTCCTCGTCGACCCCCGACGCGTCGTCCATCGGGTCGTGGGCCTCGACGAACGACATCGTCTCGGGGTCGTGGCCCTCGGCGCATTCGGGCGTGTCGAACTCGGCCATACCGGAGGTGGGCGCGTGGGGCGGATATACCTTTGGCCCCCGCCCCGTCCCGGCCCGGCCCGTTTCGACCCGTCGCCCTCTCCGGCCCGCCGTAGCCCCCTCGCCCGGCGGGGACGGACCCGGCGCGACCGCGGCGGGAGCGACGGGGACGAACCGGGCGAGGGACCGCGGGAAGGCGCGACGCGATACGATGCGATGGGTTTAGTGGTGCGCGGGCGGAACCGGTCGCGCATGGCCATCAAGCCGAAGTACGTCAAGCAGCTCGGCACCATGCTGCTGGAGCGGTACCCGGACGCGTTCAACACCGACTTCGAGACCAACAAGGAGAACGTGGCGAAGCTGACGAACGTCGAGTCGAAGGGCGTCCGCAACCGGATCGCCGGCTACATCACGCGCAAGAAGGCCGGCGCCGCGGCCGAGGCGTAGGCTCAGAACCGCGAACAGCGGTCGGCGCGGCCGGCGGCGGTCCACGCGTCGGCCGGCGCGTCGGGGGGGACCCGAACCGGCCCGCTCCCGAGCGCCGCCATCCGGCCGGCGAACCGCCAGCGCTCGCCCGCCCACGGGGACCCGTCGCCGTCGTCGCCGCCGTCGTCGGCCGCGGCGGCCGCGGCCGCCCGGTCCCGGAGGTGGGCACCGACCGCGGCGGCGATGGCCGCCGCCTCCGCCGGGTCGGCGTCGGCCGGGACGGCCAGCGTGCGCCCGTCCGGGCCCTCGATGCGTCGGGTCATAGGGGGACGTTGCCGTGTTTCTTCTCCGGGAGGTCGCCGCGCTTGCTCCGGAGCATCCCGAGGTCGTCGATCAGGCGGGCGCGGGTCTCGGGCGGTTCGATCACGTCGTCGACGTAGCCCCGGTCGGCCGCGGTGTAGGGGTTGGCGAACTCCTCGCGGTACTCGGCGACGAGTTCCTCCCGCCGGGCGTCGGGGTCGTCTGCGCGGTCGAGTTCGTCGCTGTAGAGGACGTTGACCGCGCCCTGGGGCCCCATGACCGCGATCTCGGCGGTCGGCCACGCGTAGTTGACGTCGGCCCCGAGGTGCTTCGAGGCCATCACGTCGTATGCGCCGCCGTAGGCCTTGCGGGTGATCACCGTCAGCAGGGGGACGGTCGCCTCGGAGTAGGCGTAGAGCAGTTTCGCGCCGTGGCGGATGATGCCGTTGTGCTCCTGGTCGGTCCCGGGCATGAACCCCGGCACGTCCACCAGAGTGAGGATGGGGACGTTGAACGCGTCACAGCACCGGACGAACCGCGCGGCCTTCTCGCTGGCCTCGATGTCGAGGGTGCCGGCGTTGACCCGGGGCTGGTTGGCGACGACCCCGACCGAGTGGCCGTCGAGGCGGGCGAACCCGACCACGACGTTCTGGGCGAACTCGGCGTGGACCTCCAAAAACGAGTCCTCGTCGAGGACGCCGTCGATCACCTCGGTCATGTCGTAGGGCTTTCGGGGCTCGTCGGGCACCACGTCGTTGAGGGACTCGTCGGCCCGGTCGGGGTCGTCCCAGGGCTCGACGCGCGGGGGGTCCTCGACGTTGTTCTGCGGGAGGTACGAGAGCAGGTGGGCGATCCGGTCGAGGGCGGCCTCCTCGTCGCCGACGGCGAAGTGGGCGACCCCGGAGGTGCCGGCGTGGGTCAGCGCCCCGCCGAGTTCCTCGAAGGACACCTCCTCGCCGGTGACGGTCTCGACGACGTCCGGGCCCGTGATGAACATGTGGCTCGTCTCGTTCACCATCACCGTGAAGTCGGTGAGCGCGGGCGAGTAGACCGCGCCGCCGGCGCACGGCCCCATGATGGCGGAGATCTGCGGGATGACGCCGGAGGCCTCCGTGTTGCGCCGGAAGATCTCCCCGAAGCCGGCGAGGGCGCCGACCCCCTCCTGGATGCGCGCGCCCGCGGAGTCGTTCAGCCCGACGAGCGGCGCGCCCGTCTCGACGGCCTTGTCCATCAGCTTGCAGATCTTCTCGGCCATCACCTCGCCCAGGGAGCCGCCGAAGACCGTGAAGTCGTGTGCGAAGACGAACGTCGTCCGGCCGTTGACCTCGCCGTAGCCGGTCACCACCCCGTCGCCGGGCAGCCGCTTCTCGTCCATCCCGAACTTGTGGACCCGGTGGGTGCGAAACCGGTCGAACTCCTCGAACGTGCCGTCGTCGAGGAAGTAGTCGATGCGCTCGCGGGCGGTCATCTTGCCGCGGTCGTGCTGGGCC
>JBDGPV010000077.1:0-22448 GCA_042219485.1 Haloferacaceae archaeon | reverse complement strand
CGCAGCCCTGGCACTCGTGGGGCTCCTGGAAGCTCCCGTCGGTCTGGGGGATGTACGTCATCGTCCCGCAGCGCTGGCACTCGAAGGCCGCCTCCGTGATCTTCGGCCGGACGTCGGTGGCCTTGCGGACGATGCCCTGGACGGCGACCAGCCGGCCGATGTGGTCGTCGTGGACCCGGATCCCCCGGATATCGACGGTGTCGGGCAGGTTCCGAACCCGGACGTGGGCCCGGCCGAGCTTGACGTCCGCCGGCAGGTCGTACTGGCGGAGCGCCTCCTCTGCGTACTCGACGAGCTGGTCGGGCTGGCTCCGGAGGTCCTCGGCGAGCTCCCGGTCGTGGGTGTAGAGGTCGTCGTAATCGACGTGGAGCGAGCGCTGCTCGCTCGGGTAGTGCTGTGCCAACTCGGCGATGTCGTCGTCGCAGTAGTTCCTGAAGAAGGTGTGGAACCGATCGACGTAGTCCCGGTCACCCGTCGCCCGCGCCATTGGCGGTCGTTGCGCGGCCGCCGACAAGAGTCTTCGCCCCCCGCCCCGGGCAGCGGCGAGACGGGACCGCGCGTCCGCCCGCGGTCCCCCGCTCCCGTCGTCGCTTCGGGATCGGGCGGCGGCCCGTGCCGGCCCTCAGAACGACACGTCGGTCTCGATGTCCTCGGCCGCCTCGGCCAGCCCGTCCTCGCGGGCCTCGTCGGCCAGGCGGTCGGAGGGGGCGTCGGCCAGCAGGTCGGCGAACGCGTCCCGGAACCGGTCGTTGGCCCGCCGCGCCGCCGCCTCGCTCTCGACGACGCGCCGGTAGCGCGCGACCGTCGCCGGGTCGGCCCCGAGGTCGCGGGCGATCGCGTCGTCGTCGGCCCCCTCGGCGACGCGCTCCCGGAGGGCGTCGAGGTCGAACGGCGCGTCCCGGTCGGCGTCCCGCACCAGGTGGAGGTCCATCCGCGCCCGGAACACGGCGTCCGCGCCGGCGTCGATGTCGGCCGCGATGGCCTCGTCGTCGGCGCCCTCGAAGAAGCCGGCGGCGACCCGGACCAGCGCGCTGTCCCCGAGGTCGCTCCCGAACGCGTACCGGTCGCGCATCCGGTCGATCACGGCGCGCACCGCCGCCGGGTCCGCGCCCCCGAGGAGGGACCCGCGGTCGTCGCGCTGGCGCTCTGTCACCTCGTCGGCCCCCGTCGTCTCGACGAAGAGGTCGCGCAGTTCCTCGCTCCGGTCGTCCATGCGGGTGTCGCGTTCCCGCCGGAGGCCGAAAAACCCCGTGCCGGACCCCGGCCGCGGGACTCGTAAACCGAAGGATTCTTGCAGGTTTACGAGACCGGGGGACACATGGCGACCGCAACCGACGCGGTAGACCTCGTCGGCGAGGAGACGACCCGGAACGTGGCGCGTGCGGCCGTGTTCGCGGCGGCGACCAGCGCCACGGCGCCGGCGTCGCTGACCCACCCGCTGGTCCCGAACGTCCCGATCACTCTCCAGACGCTGTGGGTGTTCCTGGCCGGGATCGTGCTCGGGCCGCTCTGGGCCGGGGTGGCCTTCGGCCTCTACCTGCTCGCCGGGATCGTCGGCCTGCCGGTCTTCGCCGGCGCCAGCGCCGGCCTCGGGGTCGTGCTCGGTCCGACCGGGGGGTTCCTCGTCGGCTTCCCGGTCGCGGCCGTCGTCGTCGGCCTGGTCGCGCACGGGATCGGCGACCTCGCGACGCCCGGCGAGATCCCCGTCCCCCGGCTGGTCGCCGCGACGCTGGCCGGATCGGCGGTCATCTACGCGGCCGGCGCGGTCGGCTACGCCCTCGTCCAGTCGGTCGGCCCCGCGACCGCGGTGACGACGGTCGTCCTCCCTTTCCTCCCGGTCGCGGCGGTGAAGATCGCCGCGGCCGTCGCGGTCGTGCGCTCGGACGCCCTGGTCGCCAGGTGACCGCTCGATGACGATCGCCGTCCGGAACCTCACCCACCGCTACGGGGACACCGTCGCGGTGGCGGACGTCTCGCTGACGGTGGCCGACGGCGAGTGGCTCGTCCTCGCGGGGCCGAACGGCTCGGGCAAGACCACCCTCGTCCGGCATTTCAACGCCCTGCTCGACCCCGACGCCGGGGAGGTGGTCGTCGACGGCCGGCCGGCCGGCGCCGATCCGGCGGCCACCCGGGCGGCGGTGGGGATGGTCTTCCAGGAGCCCCGGGACTGCTTCGTCGCGGCGACGGTCGGCGCCGACGTTGCCTTCGGCCCGGAGAACCTCGGGCTGGACCGCGCGGCGATCGACCGCCGGGTGGGGCGCGCCCTCGCCGCCGTGGGGATGGAGGGGCGGGCCGACGAGCGGATCGACGCGCTTTCCGGCGGGGAGCGCGCCCGGGTGGCGGTCGCCGGCGCGCTCGCGATGGAGCCCGCCCACCTGGTGCTCGACGAGCCCTTCGCCGGCCTCGACTGGCCGGCCCGCCGGACGCTGCTCGCCCGCCTGGCGGACCTCCACGACGACGGCCGGAGCCTGGTCGTCGTCACCCACGACCTGCGCGACGTGGCCGACCGCGCCGACCGGATCGCGGTGCTCGCCGACGGGCGGATCGCCCACGAGACGACCGACGCCCGGGTCGACGCCGACCGCCTCCGCGACCTGGGCGTCCGTCCGCCGCCGTGCTGAGCCACGTGCCGGCGGACGCGTACGCCCACCGCCTCGACGCCCGGACCAAACTCGCCGTCCAGGCCGCCTTCGCCCTGGCGGCGGTCGTCCACACCACGCCCGCGGGGCTGGCCCTCCTCACCCCGGTCGCGCTCGCGTCGCTCGCGGCCGCCCGGGCGCCCCTCATCGGGACGCTCCGGGACTACCGGGCGATCCTCCCCCTCCTCGCGGCCGGCCCCGCCGTCGAGGCGGCGACGCTCGGGCCGCCGTGGGTCCGACCGGCCGACGCCGTCGTCCCCGCGCTGGCGTCCTACCGGGTGCTCCTGCTCCTCCTGGTGAGCGCCGCCTACCTGCGGAGCACGCCGGTCCGGGAGTCCCGGGCGGCGATCCAGCGGCTCTGCCCCGGGCGCGCGGGCGTCCTGCTCGGCGCGGGCGTCGGGTTCGTCCTCCGCCTGCTCCCCGTGTTGCGCGACGACCTGCGGACGATCCGGGCGGCCGCGGCGGCCCGCCTCGGCGGCGAGCGCGGGACCGTCGAGCGGGTCCGGCTGATCGGCGTGACGGGCCTGCGCCGCGCGCTCTACCGCGCCGACCGGTTCGGCCTCGCGCTGCAGGCCCGCTGTTTCGCCTGGAACCCGACCCTCCCCCCGCTCGCGTTCGCCCGCCGGGACCTGCCGGCGCTGGCGCTGGCGGCGGCGCTCGCCGCCGCGTCCCTCCGCCCGATCCTGGCCGCGGCGCCGGCCGTCGCGTGGTAGCGCCGGGTCGCGTCCCATCGCGTCCCGTTCCTTCCGTCCCGTCGCGCCGCGTCCCGTCCCGCGCGCGTCCCCGTCCACGCCCCGATCCGTCCGGTCCCGTCGCCCGCCGCCGGTGCCGAAATTTTAACCGCCCGGTGGCCCGCGTCCGGGCATGGACCCCCTCGCGACCGTCACCCGGGAGGTCTTCTGGACCGTCGGCCCGGTGGGCAAGGCGGCCTTCTACTACCTCGCGGCGGTGTCGATCCTCCTCTTCGCCCACGGCACCTACGCCCGGTTCGCGCGCTACGCCCGCGGGACCGACGATCCGATCCCGCGGTTCGACGACCTCCCGCGGCGCGTCCTCGACGCGGCCCGGCTCCTGGCCACCAACGAGGCGCAGTTCGACCGCGACCGCTACGCCGGCCTGATGCACACCTTCGTCGTCTGGGGCTTTCTCACCCTGCTGGTCGGGACGACGATCCTCGCGATCGACATCGACCTCTACCGCCCGCTGGCCGGCCGCTCCTTTTTCGTCGGCGACTTCTACCTGTCGTACTCGCTGGTGATGGACCTCCTCGGCCTGCTGTTCGTGGTCGGGGTCGGGATGGCCATCTACCGCCGGTACGCCGACCGCGACGGCCGCCTGTGGGGCCCCCACACCTCCCTGGAGGACGACGCCTTCGTCTGGACGCTGTTCGCCCTCGGGGTCGGGGGGTACGCCGTCGAGGCGCTGCGGATCGTCGGCACCGGCTTCCCCCCGTTCGAGACCGTCTCGGTCGTCGGCTACGCCCTCGCCGTCCTGCTCGCGGCCGCGGGGCTCTCGGCGGACGCGGCGACGGCGGCGTACGGGGTCGCGTGGTGGAGCCACGCGCTGCTGGCGCTCGGCTTCGTCGCCCTCGTCCCCCGCGCCAAGCCCTTCCACATGCTCGCGTCGTTCGCCAACGTCGTCACCCGCGACCCGAAGGCGGGGGCCCGGCTCCCGTCGATCCCCGCCGACCTCGACGCCGAGACGGGGGCCGATTCGATCGACTCGTTCTCCTGGCGACAGCTCCTCGATCAGGACGCCTGCACCAAGTGCGGCCGGTGCTCGTCGGTCTGCCCGGCCACGGCCTCGGGGCGGCCGCTCGACCCCCGGGACGTCGTCCTCGACCTGCGGGCCTACCGCGAGCGGCGGGACGCGGGCGGGGACCGCCTCGACATCGTCGCCGACGGCGGGGGCGTGATCGACGCCGAGACGATGGAGTCGTGTATGGCCTGCATGGCCTGTATGGACGCCTGTCCCGTCGACATCGAACACCTCTCCTCGTTCACGCGCCTGCAGCGGGAACTGGTCGACTCCGGGCAGGTCGAGGCCAACGTCCAGGACGTGTTCCGGGACCTGATGAACGCGGGCAACAGCTTCGGCGAGCCCCAGCGGACCCGCGGCGAGTGGGCCGACCCCCTCGACTTCGAGGTGACCGACGCCCGCGAGGAGGCCGTGGAGTACCTCTGGTACGTCGGCGACTACCCGAGCTTCGACGAGCGCAACCGGCGGGTCGCGCGGGCGCTGGCCCGCGCCTTCGAGGCCGCCGGGGTCTCGTACGGGATCCTGTTCGACGACGAGCGCCACGACGGCAACGACGTCCGCCGCCTGGGCGAGGAGTTCCTCTTCCTCGAACTCGCCGGCCACCACGTCGAGGCGTTCGAGGCCTGCGAGTTCGAGCAGGTGGTCTGCACCGATCCCCACTCGTTCAACACGTTCCGCAACGAGTACCCCGAGATCGACTTCGGCGAGTTCGCCGACGACCCGATGATGCCGTTCGCGTACGACGGCCGGTGGAACGCCGACGGCGAGGTCCCGGTCCGGCACTGGACCGCCGTCGTCGCGGACCTCGTCGCGTCGGGCCGGCTCGACGTGCCCGACGCCCTCGACTACACCGTCACCTACCACGACCCGTGTCACCTCGGGCGGTTCAACGGCGAGTACGAGGCGCCCCGCCGGCTGATCGAGGCGACGGGCTGTGACCTGGTCGAGATGCCCCGCAACCGGGCCGACTCGTACTGCTGCGGGGGCGGGGGCGGCGGCGTCTGGACCGAGGTCGAGGAGGAGGAGAAGCCAAGCGAGGAGCGCCTCCGGGAGGCCCTGGAGGACACGCCAGCGGGCGACGGGGTCGAGAAGTTCGCCGTCGCCTGCCCGATGTGCCTGACGATGTACGAGGACGGCCGCAAGACCGGCGGCTACGAGGGGGCGATCGAGGTCGTCGAGGTGTCGGAACTGCTCGTCGAGGCGCTGGAGGCGGGGGGAACGGCGCTCCCCGCGGCCGACTGAGCCCGCCCACGTTTTTCCACCGGCCCCGCGTCGTCCCTGCCATGGGACGCGTCAACGAGTCCGACCTCGACTGGACGGCGACCGAGCGCGAGGCGGCGACGTTCCGCCGGAAGCGGCTGGCGGCCGCCGCCGGCGGCGAGGACCTCGGCTGCAGCCTGTACGAACTCCCGCCGGGCGAGCGCGCGTGGCCGTACCACTGGCACGCCGGCAACGAGGAGGCGATCTACGTCCTCGCCGGCGCGGGAACGATCCGGCTGGACGGCGAGCGACGGCCCCTCCGCGCGGGCGACTACGTCGCCCTCCCGGCCGGCGAGGCGTCGGCCCACCGGGTGATCAACGACGGCGACGAGCCGCTGCGCTACCTGGCGGTCTCGACGATGAACGACCCCGACGTGCTCGGCTACCCCGACTCGGGGAAGGTCGGCGTCTACGCCGGGTCGCCGCCGGGGAGCGAGGCGCCCCGGAGCCTCCACGGCTACTTCCGCGAGGACGACGCGGTCGACTACTGGCTCGACGAGAGCGGCGACGGCGGCGCGGCCGGAGGAGAGAGCGGCGACGGCGGCGCGGCCGGGGACGGCGACGACGGCGGTGACGCGGGCGGCGCCCCGGGGGAGAACTGAACCGGACGGGGGCGGACCTAATCGGCCGCGGCGTCGGCGCCGGCCGCCCCGTCGCCCCGGCGGAGGTCGGCGGCGTACCGGCAGAAGTTGTCGAACAGGCGCTTGGCCTCGCAGGCCGCGGCGTAGTTCTCCTCGGTGATCCCCGCGAGCACCTCGGCCACCCCGTCGCTCCCGATGTACTCCTCCTTGCCCCGGGCGATCCGTTCGGCGGTCGCGGTGTCGTACTCGGGGTGGAACTGGACCCCCCAGCAGTGGCCCTTCCGGAAGGCGTGGACGCCGTAGTCGTTCTCGGCGAGCAGGTCCGCGCCCGGCGGGAGTTCCACCACGGCGTCCTGGTGGGTGGTGAAGACGGTGAACTCCTCCCCGATCCCCTCGAACAGGGGGTCGTCGGCGACGCGCTCGACGGTCCGGTAGCCGATCTCGTACTCGTCCATGCCCTCGACGTGTCCGCCGAGCGCCTCGGCGAGCACCTGGTGGCCGTAACAGACCCCGAGGACCGGCAGTCCCCGCTCGGCGGCCTCCCGCACGTACTCGACGAGCGACCGGATCCAGTCCTCGTCCCAGTAGACCGAGGAGCGCGACCCCGTGACGACGACGCCGTCGAACTCGAACCCCTCGGGCAGGTCGCCGTCCTTGGCGTCGAACTCGACCAGGTCCGCGGCGACCTCCCGCCGGAAGTTCCGGCGGGTGCTGTCGCTGTGGGACGCGTCGAGCAGCGCGAACCTCAGTCGGCTCATCGTTCCCGAAAGGTCCCCCCGGACCGAAGTGTCTTGCGTTCCCCGCGGCTCCTGCCGCCCTCCCGGCCGACCCGGTCGTCCGAACCCGGCCGGTCCGTGTTCTCCGCTGTCCGCCCCCTCGTCGTCCGCTCCGCGCCGTACCCTTCCGTGTCTCCCCCCGCCGTCCGCTCCGCGCCGTGCCCTTCCGTGTCTCCCCCCGACGTCCGCTCCCCGCCGTTCCGTGCCCCCGTTCCCCGTCGACCGCCGCCCCCGAACGGGTTCGTGGCCGTTCCCGCGGGGCGGGAACCCCCGAATCAGCCTTGTGGTCCGCGGCGGACGGGCCGGCATGGACGAGCGCACGCCCCGGTCGCCGGTCGGCGACCATCCCCGCGGCGGCGAGGCCCGCGAGTGGGAGGTCCTCGTCCGCGAGGAGGCGTCGGCCCCGATGCGACACGCCGGCAGCGTCACCGCGCCCACGGCGGCGGCCGCGCGCGATCGGGCCGCCCGGCTGTTCGCCCCGACCGCGTCGGACCTCTGGCTCTGTCCCGCCGACGAGGTCCGCCGGTTCTCGACCCGCGCCCTCGACGACGGGCCGCGCCCCGACGCGCCCGCCGGGGGGACGACGCCCGGGTCGGACGCGGGGGCGGGCGGGGCACCCGACGACGCCTGAGGTCGGTCGGCGGCCGTCGCTCCTCCGCCGTCACCCGTCCCCGTCCTCGACGGCCGCGAGGAAGCCGAGCAGTTCGTCGTTGACGACCCGCGACGCCTCGACCCCGACGAGGTGGCCCGCCCCGGCCACGGGTTCGAACCGGCCCCGCGGCAGGCCCGCCGCCAGCCGTTCGCCCCCCTCGGCGGGCCACGGCGCGTCGTCGCTCCCGTGGATCACCAGCGCGGGCACCGTCACCTCGTGGAGGCGGTCGCGGACGTCGTACCCGTCGAGGGCGGCCCGCTGGGCGCGCCACGCCGACGGGTCGGCGTCCTCCGCGCGGCGCCACGCGACGATCCGGTCCACCACCTCGGGCCGCCGCTCCCGGAACGTCGCCGAGAGCGCGGCCGCGAGCGACGCCCGCACCGCCGCCTCGTCGTCGGGGTCGGCGGCCAGGGGGTCGAGGTCGAGGCCCGCCTCGCTCGCCGCGCTCCCGACGAGGGCGAGGCTCCGGACGCGCCCGGTCGAGCGCGCGAGTTCGAGCGCGACGGCCCCGCCCAGCCCCGCGCCGACGACGTGGGCCGTCCGGGCGCCCGCGGCCGACAGCACCGCCGCCGCGTCGTCGGCGAGCGTCCCGCGGTCGTACGGCCCCGGCGGGGCGTCGGAGCGCCCGCAGCCCCGCACGTCCGGGACGACGGCCTCGTACGGGCCGGCGAGGGCGGCGTGCTGCCAGCCCCACTGCCAGGCCCCGAACCCGAGGTCGCCGAGCAGGAGGACCGGCGGTCCCTCGCCGGCCGCCTCGTAGTACAGCGTCGCGTCGCCGTTGCGCGCGGTCGGCACGCCCGCGGGTACGCCGCCGGGACGCTTGTGCGGACCGGTTTCAGGCGTCGAGCACCGTGCGGAGCACGTCGGGGGCCGCGTCAAGCGCGTCGTCGAGCGCCGCGGCGTCCGGCCCGCCGCCCTGGGCGAAGTCCGGCGGCCCGCCGCCGCCGCCGCCGACCCGCTCGGCCAGGCGGCCGACGACCTCGCCGGCGTCGATGGGAACGCCGTCCGGGACGCCGACGACGAACTGCGCGCTGTCGTCGGCCCCGCTGCCGAGCACCGCGACCAGCCCCTCGTCGACGAGGGCGTTGGCGGTCGCCCGGAGTTCGTCGGCGTCGCCGTCGAGGCGCCGGACGACCACCGGGGTTCCCCCGACCTCGAACTCGCCGCCGTCGTCGGCGCTGGCCCGGGCCTCCGCGAGTTCCCGCTTCAGCCGGTCGATCCGCTTGCCCCGCTCCTTCCACTCATCGAAGAACCGCTGGGCGGTCTCGGGCACCGCCGAGGGCTCCACGTCGAGGACGTCCGCCGCGTCGTAGAGCGCGTCCTCGGTCCGCTGGGTGGCCTCGACGGCCGCCGCGCCGGCCGCGAACGTCAGGCGCTCGATCCCGTCCTGGACCGGCTCCGTCGAGAGCACCTTGATCGCGCCGATGTCGCCGGTCCGCGAGACGTGGGTGCCCGCGCAGGCCTGCACGTCGTCCGCGACGTGGATCAGCCGGATCGTCCGGCCCGGCGGGATCCCGCCCTGGTAGATGTCGAAGCCGTGCTCGGCCTCGGCCTCGTGGCGGTCGGGCCACTCCTGGGTGACCGACAGGTTCCGGCGGACGATCCGGTTGGCGATCCGCTCGATCTCCCGGACCTCCTCGCGGTCGATCCGGCGGTAGTGGTGGACGTCCAGCCGCGCCGACTCGACGCCCTTCTGGGCGCCGGCCTGCCGGACGTGGTCGCCGAGCACCTGCCGGGCGGCGTGGCCGATGATGTGGGTGGCGGTGTGGTGGCGCATCAGCGCGCGCCGCCGGTCGGCGTCCACGTGGCCGCGGACGAACTCCCCCTTGCCGGGGTTGGCGTCCGTCCGGTGGAGCACGACGCCGTCCTCGGACTGCACGTCACGGACCTCGGCGGTGACCCCCTCGGCGGTCAGCGTCCCCGTGTCCGGGGGCTGGCCGCCCCCCTCCGGGTAGAACATCGTCTGGTCGAGCACCACGTCGTAGCCGTCCTCGCGCTCGAACACGTCGAGGACGACCGCCTCGAACTCCGTCCGCTCCTGGTCCTCGTAGAAGAGGAGCTCCGTCTCGGGCAGGTCGTCCAGCCGGTCGTCCGCCGCCTCGGCGGCCGCCTCGGTCCCCCCGTCGTCCTCGTGGCGCGCGGCGACCAGCGCGTAGAAGTCGTCGGGCACCTCGACGGTCGCGCCCTCCCGCTCGGCGATCTCGCGCACCGTGTCGGGCTGGATGCCGTGGGAGTCGTACAGTTCGACCAGCGTGTCGGTCGGGATGGGCTCGCCCCGCTCGGCGTACTCGCCGGCCAGCCCCTCCACGCGGCGCGACCCCCGATCGAGCGTCTCCCGGTACTTGGCCTCCTCGGTCCGGACGACGTCCCGGATGGTGTCGCGGTTCTCGTAGCCCAGCCGCTCGGCCTGCATGTCGACGAGCTCGTCCAGCGGCGCGTCGATCCCGACGTCGTCGACCAGCCGCTTGGTCCGGCGCAGCACCATCCGGGCGAGGTAGCCCGCCGAGACGTTCGAGGGGACGATCCCGTCCCCGAGCATGTACGCGAGCGTCCGGCAGTGGTCGGCGATGGCGTAGATGGACTCCAGGGGCTCGACCAGCGCCCGCAACTCGTCGGTCCCGACGCCCAGCCTGTCGGCGATCTCGTCGCGGGCGGCCTCCACGTCCTCGACCTCGTCGATGTCCATCCGGCCGGCCAGCGTCGCGGCGCGCTCGATCAGCTCCCGCTCCTCGTCGGTGTGTTCGATCCCCGCGTTGTCCTTCAGGAACGCGATCATGTCGGGATAGACCGCCTCGTAGACCGTCGGCGTCCCCTGGGACATCCACGTCCACCGCTCCAGGCCGTAGCCGGTGTCCACCACGTAGGTGTCCATCTTCGCGTACCGGTTCCCGTCTTTCAGCAGGTAGTCGCCGTCGGGGTCCCGCTCCATCGACATGAAGACGAGCGTGGCCAGCTCCGCGCCCCGGTAGATGACCTCGAACGCCGGCCCGGCGTTGCCCCCGCCGACCCAGGGGTCCTCGATGTAGGTGACCTCCGCCAGGTCCGCCCCCATCGCGTCGAGGAACTCGTCGCAGTACTGGACGGTCCGGTCCTTCCAGTAGACCTCCCCGGAGTAGGCGTACTCGTCGCCGGCCTCCTCGCGGGCGTTGAACGCGTGGTGGGCCATCATCTCGAAGGCCATCGTGTGCCGGCCGGTCTTGCCCACGTTGTCGATGTCCTGCATCCGGATGCAGGGCTGGCTGATCGTCAGCGGGTTCGCCGGCGGCGGGGTCTCGCCGCTCGTGACCAGCGGCTGGAAGTCGTAGATCGACGCCTGGGTCAGCAACACGTCGTCGCGCCAGCGGTCGGCCGCGACCGGGTAGGGGTCGATCCGCTCGTGGTCGCGCTCCTCGAAGAAGGCGAGGAAGGTCTCGCGCATCTCCTCCAGGGTGTACGACTCGTCGAACCCCGGATCGCCGATGAAGCTGTACTCCTCGCACGGCGGCTCGCCGCACAGCTCCCGGTCCTCGTCCCGCGTCCAGAAGTGGTCGCCACAGGACGCGCAGGCCCGCCTGACGAACCCCTCGTCCTCGAAGTACTGGAGGCGGTACTCGGCCTCGAGGTCGCTCATTACCACCGTCTGAGCCCGCGCCGGCGTAAAACAGTTCCGGGAAGCCCCGGCCCGACGAAGTCGGGCGATTCGCGGCCGCCGATCGGCCCCGATCCGCCGGCTCGCGCGCGGCTTCCGCGACCGTGGGATCCATACCCGTGGGCCCGCCGTGGCGGGCATGGAGCACACGACGCTCGGCGCCACCGGGATGGAGGTCTCGCGGATCTGTCTCGGGTGCATGAGCTTCGGCTCGTCGGACTGGCGGGAGTGGGTCCTCGATCCCGAGGCCGGGCGCGACCTCGTCGAGCGGGCGATCGACCTCGGCATCGACTTCTTCGACACCGCCAACATGTACTCGAACGGCGCCTCCGAGCGCGTCCTCGGCGAGGTGCTGGCCGAGCACGACCGCGACGCGCAGGTCGTGGCCACGAAGGGCTACTTCCGGATGGACGAGGCGAACCCGAACTCCGGCGGCCTCTCGCGGAAGGCGATCGAGCAGGAACTCGCCGACTCCCGCTCCCGGCTGGGGATGGAGACGGTCGACATCTACCAGATCCACCGCTGGGACGACGACACGCCCATCGAGGAGACGCTGCGGGCCCTCGACGACGCCGTCCGCCGGGGGCACACGCGGTACGTCGGCGCGTCGTCGATGTGGACCCACCAGTTCGCCGAGGCGCTGCACGCGAGCGACGCGCTCGGCCTGGAGTCGTTCGCCACGATGCAGAACCACTACAACCTCGCCTACCGGGAGGAGGAGCGCGAGATGCTGCCGTTCTGCGCGAAGCGGGACATCGGCGTCATCCCCTGGTCGCCGCTCGCGCGGGGCTACCTCGCCCGCCCCCACGAGGAGTTCGAGCGCACGACCCGCGGCGCCACCGACGAGTACGCCGACCGGCTCCGGTACGCCGCCGGCGGCGGCCGCGCGGTCAACGAGCGGGTCGAGGAACTCGCCGCCGAGCGCGGCGTGAAGATGGCCCAGATCGCCCTGGCGTGGCTGTTGCACAAGGAGTGGGTGGACGCCCCCATCGTCGGCACCACGAGCGTCGAGCACCTGGAGGACGCGGTCGAGGCGCTCGAGATATCGCTCTCGGCGAGCGACATCGACTACCTGGAGGAGCCCTACGAGCCGCGGCCGGTCGTCGGGCACGAGTAGGGCACGCCGCCGGTCGCCGCCCGCGCCGTCGGTCGGCGGTCCCCGGTCGCCGCCTCCCGACCGGCGGCCGGTCGTCGCCCCCCGCCCGTCGCCCGCCGACAGATCCTATACCGCGCGGTCCGTGGTCCGTCCCGTGACGCGGCTTCCGGCGGTCGTCGGCCTCCTCGGCATGGCCCTCGGGGCGCTCGCGGTGGGGCTCCGCGGCCGCGGCCGGGCGGGGTGGCTCCCCCTCGTGGCGCTCGCCCTGCCGCTCTCGTCGGGGACGTGGTACCTCGCGGCGGCGCTCGACCAGGCCGTCCTCGTCCGGCCCGCCGGGCCCGTCTACTGGGGCCGGTACGCCGACGGCGTCGTGACCCTCCCGTTGCTCGTCGTCGGCCTCGGCCTGGCCGCCGGCGCCGACCGCCGGGCGCTCGTCGCCGGGGCCGGCCTCGCCGCCTGGACGATGGCGACGACGCTCGCGGCGACGCTCTCGACCGGCGTCGCCACCGTCGCGTGGCTCGTCCCGAGCGTCGGCGGCTTCGTGGCGCTCGTGTGGGTCGTCTTCGGCCCGCTCGTCCGCGGCGCCGGCGAACGGGCCGGCGGCCCGGAGTCCGGGCCCGCCGGCGACCGCCGTCCCGGCCCCACGCCGCCGGCGTCCACGCCCGCGCTCGCGCCCCGGCGATCGGTCCGGCGGCTCCGCGCGTACGTCGTCGGCCTGTGGCTGCTCTACCCGGTCCTCTGGGCGCTCGGGCCCGCGGGCTTCGCGCTCGCGCCGGACCTCCCGCTGGCCTGGCCCGGGGTGGCGCTCGACCTCCTCCTCAAGCCCGGGACGGGGCTGTTGCTCCTGCGCTGGACCGCCTAGTCCAGCGCGAGCGACGCCAGCAGCGCCTCCAGCTGCACCTGCTCGTTGGCGCCCTCGGTGATCCGGTAGTCGGCCTCGCCCATCCGCTCCATCAGCCGGACCGCCTCCCGGTCGTCGAGGTCGAGGTCCCAGACCGACCGGTGGAGCTGGTCGATCACGTCCCCGCCGGCCATCCCGACGTCGGTGAGGAGGCGGTCGAGCCGGGACCGCGCCTTCCGGAAGTCGCCGGCGGCCGCCGCCTCGATCATCGCCTCGATCTCCTCGGGCCGCGCGGTCGAGGTGATCCGGTAGACCGCCTCCTCGTCGACGGTCTCGCCGGTGGTTGCGGCCGCCTGCAGGGCGTTGATCGCCCGGCGCATGTCCCCCCCCGCGGCGTAAACCAGCGCGTCGCGGCCGTCCGGGGTCAGCTGGATGCCCTCCTCCCCGGCGATCTCGTCCACCTGCGCGGCGATCGCCTCGTCCGACAGCGGCGAGAACCGGAAGACCGCACACCGCGACTGGATCGGGTCGATGATCTGCGAGGAGTAGTTGCACGAGAGGACGAAGCGGGTGTTGGCCGAGAACTGCTCCATCGTCCGCCGCAGCGCCGACTGGGCGTCGTCGGTGAGCGAGTCGGCCTCGTCGAGGAAGACGATCCGGTGGTCGTAGCCGCCGAACGAGGAGCGGGCAAAGCCCTTGATCCGGTCGCGCACCACGTCGATCCCCCGCTCGTCGCTGGCGTTCAGTTCGAGGAAGTTCCCCCGCCAGTCGTCGCCGTAGAGCTCGCGCGCGATGGCCGTCGCTGCGGTTGTCTTCCCCACGCCCGCGGGCCCCGCGAACAGCAGGTGGGGCAGGTCCTCGCGCTCGATGTACCCCTGCAGGCGATCGACGATCTCCGCCTGGCCGTGGATCTCGTCGAGCGTCCCGGGCCGGTACTTCTCGATCCAGATCTCGCGGCCCGACGCCGGGGCGTCGCCGCCCGGCTCCTCGGAGTCGGCCTCGCTCATGGCCGTGGATGGACCGGACCGGGTATAAACCGTCCGAGACCGGCCGGCCCGACCGGCAGGCTTGAGGCCGTCCCCGCCCACGGCCGGGACATGGAGCGAACCGTGACCGTCGCGGTGGTGGGCGGCGAGCGCCACGAGGTGTCGCTCGGGCCCGACGCCACCTACGCGGACCTGCTCGACGCGGTCGACCTGAGCCCCCACGAGGCGACGGCGCTCGTCGACGACCGGCCGGTGCCCGCCGACGCGGCCGTGGACGCCGACCGGGTGCGCGTGCTGCGCCTGATCCGGGGCGGATGACCGCACCCGACGAACCGGCGGACGGGTCCGGGCCCGACGGCGCCGGGGGCGACCGCCCGTCCCGCCCCGCCGACAGCCCGGACGGCGTCACGATCCGGCGGGCGACCCCCGACGACCTCGCGGCCGTCCTCCGGGCGATCGAGGGCGCCCTGCTCGCGGTCGACGCCGACCGGGTCCGCCGGCGGATCGCCGCGGGCGAGGCGCTCGTCGCGGTCGGCGCCGGCGGGACGGTCGTCGGGGCGCTCGTCCGCGACGGCGAGCGGGTCCTGGCCGTCGCGGTCGTCCGCCGCCGCCGGCGGCAGGGGATCGGCCGGGCGCTGGTCGAACGGGCGCTCGGCCGGGCCGGCCGGCTGACCGCGACCTTCGATCCCCGGGTCCGGGGGTTCTACGAGGCGCTCGGGTTCTCGATCCGGTCCCGGCCCCCCTGTCGGGGGGCGGGGGACGGCGACGGCGGGGGCGCGCCGACCGGCGACGCGGCGGTCCCCCGGGCGGCGGCCGATCCCGCCGGCCGCGGGCACGGCGACGCGGGCGACGGGAACGACGGCCGCGACGGCGACCCCCGGCTGTGGGGGGTCAGGACGGGATGAGCGGCGCCACCAGCTCCCGGCCGGCGTCGAGCAGGGCCGCGACCCGCTCGTCGGTCTCGGCCTCGGCGTAGACCCGCATCTTCGGCTCGGTCCCCGACGGCCGGACCAGCAGCCACGACCCGTCAGCACGGAGGAGCTTGAACCCGTCTTTCGTGACGACGTCCGCGACCTCCTCGCCGGCGACGGTCTCGGGGATGGCCCCGGAGAGCCCCTCGACGACGGCCGCCTTCGCGTCGTCCGGGCAGTCCAGGCTGACCTTGCCCGTCGCGACCGACCCGTGGGTCGCCGCGATGCGGTCGAGGCGGTCGTCGAGGGGCTCGCTCGCGGCCGCGAGGGCGGCGAGCAGTCCGACGAGGACGCCGTCCTTCTCGCGGACGTGCCCGCGGACGGTGTACCCCCCCGACTCCTCGCCGCCCACGAGCGCGTCGTTCTCGGCCATCGCCGCGGCGACCCACTTGAACCCGACCGGCGTCTCCACCGTCTCCGTCCCGGCGGCCGCGGCGATGCGGTCGATCAGGAACGTCGTCGAGACGGTCCGCACCGCCGGTCCGGCGGCCGACTCGAGCAGGAAGTCGTAGAGCAGGGCGTAGGTCCGGTTGCCGTCGAGCACCCCCCGCTCCGGCGTGACCAGCGCCACCCGGTCGGCGTCGCCGTCGTTTGCGATCCCGAGCGCGGCGTCGCCCTCCCTGACCGCCGCCGCCAGGTCGCCGAGGTGTTCCGCCGACGGCTCCGGCGCGCCCCCCCCGAACGCGGGGTCCCGGTCGCACCGCAGGCGCTCGACCTCTGCGCCCGCCCGCGCCAGCAGCTCGTCGGTCACCCCGCGTCCGCTGCCGTGCATGGCGTCGTACGCGACCCGCAGGCCCGACGGGTCGCCGCCGGCGTCGCCGTCGCCGTACGACCCGGCGGTCGCCGCCGCGGCGTCGAGGTACGGGTCGAGGAGGTTCGCCCGCCCGACGCTCCCGCGCCCGCCGGCCGGGCGGCCGCTCCCCGCCCCGCCGCCGTCCCCGTCGCCGGAGCGACGGACGCCGCGGGCGGCCGCCGCAAGCCGCCCCTCGATGGCGTCCGTGACCTCGGGGAGCGCGGGCGCCCCGTCCGCGGGGATGAACTTCACGCCGTTGTACTCCGGGGGGTTGTGCGAGGCCGTGACCACGAGCGCGCCCGCCGCCCCCCGCTCGACGACGTTCCAGGCGACGACGGGCGTGGGCCGGTCGCGCTCGGGCAGGACGGCGTCGAACCCCGCGGCCGCCAACTCCTCGCCGAGCGCGGCGGCAAACCCCTCCGAGGTCTCGCGGGCGTCGTAACCCACGAGCACCTCGCCGCCCGCGCCGGCCTCCTCGTCGAGATAGGCCGCGACTGCCCGCCCGACGGCCCGCACCCGCGGCTCGGTGAACGTCGCGAGCGGCGCCCGCCAGCCGTCGGTCCCGAACGAGACGGGGCCGACGTCGACGCGTCCCTCGTCCATACCCCCCGTCCCGCCCCGGCGGGCAAAAACCCGCCGCCTACCCCACCGGCGCCCCGACGAGTCGCGCCTTCGCCTCGCGGGACAGCGCCTTCAGGTCGTGCTCGCGCCGCGCCGCCAGCGACCGGGTCTCGTAGGCCTCCCGGTGGACCAGGCGGACCGGCGTCCGGCCACGGGTGTACTTCGCCCCCTCGCCGGCGTCGTGCTCGGCCACCCGGCGAGGAACGTCGGTGGTGTAGCCGGTGTAGAGGCTGCCGTCGGCACACTCCACGACGTAGACGTGGTGCATCGGCCGCCCGTCGCGGTCCGGCGACTAAAGGGTGGTGGGAGAACCGGGACGGCTTCGCGTGGTGGTCGTGGGCCGGTGCCCGTCCCGTTCAGGAGTGGGTCCGGTCCCGAGCGACCTCCACGATGCCGGCGTTCGCCGAGCAGCTCGGGCAGGCCAGCACCCGCCCGCGCTCGTCGGCGAACACCCGTTCGAACCGCTCGGAGACGTGTGACCCACAGTGGTCACAGGTTGGCATTGTCGACCGGCAACGCCGGTGCCGGTGTCCCCCATTGTGGCCCCGTCCCCTTAAGCTCTTGCGCGCGCGGACGCGCGAAGCGAAGCTCCGCGCGAACGTCGGCCCCGCCCCCGGTTCGGCCGGCCGTCGGGCTGCCCGCGACCGTCGGCCGGTCGGCGTCCCCGCCGGGCCCGATCACCCGCCGGCGTCGTCGGCGTTCCCGTCGTCGCCGTCCCCGGCCGCGGCCCGGGCGATGAGCGCCGCCTGGCCGCCGGCGACGAACCCGGCGTCGACGTTGACAACCGAGAGGACGGTACACGACTGGAGCATCCCGGCCAGGGCCGCCTCGCCGCCGCCCCCGTGGCCGTACCCCGTCGAGACGGGGAGGCCGATCACCGGCGTGTCGACCAGCCCCGCCACCACCGTCGGGAGCGCCCCCTCCCGCCCGGCGGCGATGACCGCCGCGTCGGCCCCCCGCAGCGCGTCGAGGTCGTCGAGTACCCGCCCGAGGTGGGCGACCCCGACGTCGTCGATGCGCTCGACCCGCGGGCCCGCGGCCCGGACGGTCGCCGCCGCCTCGCCGGCCGCCGCCGCGTCGGCCGTGCCCGCCGCGACGACCGCGACGGTCGCGTCCACCGACGGCCCGGCGGCCCCGGCGGCGTAGGCAAGCACCGTCCGGGCGCGGTCGTCGCGCTCGATGCGTGCGTCGTCGGGCAGCCGGTCGCGGACGGCGGCGGCGGCGGCCTCGTCGGCCCGGGTCACCAGCACCCGTCCCGTCGTCTCGACGGCCGTCTCCGCGAGGTCGGCCACCTCCGTCGCCGTCTTCCCCTCGGCCAGCACCGCCTCGGGGATCCCGCGGCGCTCCTCGCGCGCGGCGTCGAACCGTCCCGCGCCCGTCGTGGCGTAGCCGGCCAGGCGCGCCTCGGCCTCCGCGGGCGTCACCTCCCCCGCCGCGACCGCTTCGAGCAGTTCGCGCATGCCCGATCCGAGGCGGGTCGGCCACTCGTAGCTGTCGCTCCCGGGCCCGGGTATAAATCCACGGACCCGAACCCACGATTTCGGGCCGCGCGCCCGGACCAGGCTCCGATTTGGGAAATCTTATTAATAAGGCGAGGGTATCGCCGTCCGCATGGCAGACCTCATCGTCAAAGCCGCCGTCAAGGAAGCGCTGCAGGACAAGAACGTCGCCTCCGACTTCTACGACGCGCTGGACGAGGAAGTCGACGACCTCCTCGCCGACGCCGCGCGCCGCGCCGAGGCCAACGACCGGAAGACCGTCCAGCCCCGCGACCTGTAGCGCCGAACCCCGAACGGCGCGCCCGACCCCCCGTGCCGGCCGGCGCCGGCCGCGGTCACGGGCGCTCGACGGTCACGCCGTCGGCGCGGCCGACGTGGACCTCGTCGGCCAGCCCGACGAAGAGGCCGTGTGCCACGACCCCGGGGACGCCGTCGAGCCGCGCGGCCCGCGCCTCGGGGTCGTCGATGGTGCCGAACGCGCAGTCGAACACCACGTTGCCGTTGTCGGTGATCACGGGCCCGTCCTTGCGCTCGGCGGTCCTGAGCGTCGGCTCCCCGCCGGCCTCGCGCAAGCGGCGGGCGACCGCCGCCCGGGCGTCGGGGAGCACCTCGACCGGGACGGGGTGATCGAGCGCGTCCGCGAGCTTCGTCGGATCGACGACGACGACGAACCGGTCGGCGGCGGCGTCCACGACCTTCTCGCGGGCGTGGGCGGCCCCGCCGCCTTTCACCAGCGCGGCCCCGCCGTCGGCGACCTGATCCGCCCCGTCGATCGCGAGGTCGACCGACCCGACCGCGTCGAGGTGCGCGAGCGGCACGCCCGCCTCCCGGGCCCGCTCCCGGGCCTGGTGGGACGTGGCGACCCCCCGGACGTCGAGGCCGGCGTCGACCCGCCGGCCGAGCGCCCGGATCGCGTGGGCCGCGGTCGAGCCGGTGCCGAGACCCACCAGGTCGCCGTCGCTCGCCAGGTCGGCCGCCGACTCCCCGGCCCGCCGCTTCGCCGCGTCGCGTCCCCCGCCCGCCTTCATGTCCCCCGCGACTTGGGGCACCGGCATAAATCCGCCGCCGGTGGGCCCTTCGTGGCGCCGCCCCGGGACGCGGCGCGTACCGCGTCGCCCCCGCCCGGCCGCCGTGGCGCATCCGGCCACGCCCGGCCGCCGGCGTCCCCGCGACGTCGGACCGCGGGCCGTTCCGGCGCCAACGGACGACGGGCCGCCGCCCGCCCCCGGGCCGCTCCCCCCGACGCCGGAGTTATGCCGCCGCGCCCCCATCCCCGGCCCATGCCACGCACCGCCGTCGTCGCGGGCGTCGGGCCGGGCCTCGGGGCGTCGATCGCGCGGCGGTTCGCCGCCGAGGGCTGTGACGTCGCGCTGCTGGCCCGAACGGAGTCGTTCCTGCGCGACCTGGCCGACGACCTGGCCGGCGCGCCGGGTGACGCGCTCGCGGTCCCGGCCGACCTGGCGTCGGTCGAGGAGGTGGACGCCGCGTTCGACGCCGTCCGGGACGAACTCGGGCCGGTCGACGCGCTCGTCAACCACGCGAGCGCCGCCGCGTGGACCGGGCTGTTCGACACCGCGCCGGACGACCTCGACCGGGCGCTCGCCGTCGGGGTGCGCGGCGCGATGCGGTGCTCGCAGCACGCCGCCGCGGACATGCTCGACCGACCGGGGCCGGCGGGGGTGCGCCCCGCGCCCGACGCGCCGGGCGACGGCGGGGCCGTCGTCTTCACCGGGGCCACGTCGGCGGTCCGGGGCCGCGAGGGCGCGCTCGCGTTCTCGGCCGCGAAGTTCGCCGCCCGCGGGCTGGCCCAGTCGATGGCCCGCGAACTGGGGCCCGAGGGCGTCCGCGTCGCCCACGTCGTCCTCGACGGGAGCATCCGTCCCCCCGAGGGCGCGCCGGACCCGGACGCCCACCTCGACCCCGACGAACTCGCGGCGACCTACTGGGACCTGATCGAGGACCCCCGCGTGGACACGATGCCGTTCGAGGTCCACCTCACGAACGCGACCGGCATCGAGTTCGTCTGAGCCCCCGCCGGCGCCGCCGTCCCCCCGACGGCGGCCGGAAGCATTTCCACCATCGAAAAGGCTTAACGTCCGCGGCGGCCCAGATTGCGGCACAGGCCTTACTGCTATGGGACGTACTCTCACGGAGAAGATCCTCTCCGATCACCTCGTCGAGGGCGACCTCGAACCGGGCGAGGAGATCGGGATCGAGATCGACCAGGTCCTCGCTCACGACCTGACGGGGACGATGGTCTGGCTGCAGTTCGAGGCGCTCGGTCTCGACGAGGTGCGGACGGAGCTCGCGGCACAGCACTGCGACCACCAGACCTACCAGCAGGACTTCAAGGTCTCCGACGACCACCGGTTCCTCCGTAGCGCGGCCGGGACGTTCGGCGCCTACTTCGCCCGCCCGGGCACCGGGATCCTCCACCAGGTCCACAAGGAGCATTTCGCGGTGCCTGGCAAGACGCTCCTCGGGGCCGACTCGCACACGCCGACCCAGGGCGGTCTCGGCCAGCTCGGCATCGGCACCGGCGGGCTGGACGTGGCGGTGGCGATGGGCGGCGCGCCGTACTACCTGGAGATGCCGGAGGTGGTAAACGTGCGCCTGGAGGGCGAACTCCCCGCGTGGGCGACCGCCAAGGACGTGATCCTCGAGCTCCTGCGGCGCCTCTCGGTGAAGGGCGGCGTCGGCAAGGTCTTCGAGTACACCGGCCCCGGCGTCGAGAGCCTGTCCGCCCACGAGCGGACCGTCATCACGAACATGGGGACGGAACTGGGTGCGACCTCCAGCGTCTTCCCCACCGACGAGCGCACCCGGGAGTTCTTCCGCCGGCTGGGCCGCGAGGAGGACTTCGTCGAGCTGGAGCCGGACGACGACGCGGAGTACGCGGAGGAGATCAGGGTCGATCTCTCGGCGCTGGAGCCGCTGATCGCGACGCCGTCGATGCCGGACAACGTGGTGCCCGTCCGGGAGGTGGCCGGCACTGACGTCGACCAGGTGATCGTCGGCTCGTGCACCAACGGCGGCTACGAGGACATCCTGCCGGTCGCGAAGATGCTCGAGGGCCGGGAGATCGCGAAGCGGACCGAGATGATCATCGCCCCCGGGTCGAAGCAGGCGAGCGAGCTGCTGGCCCGCGAGGGGTGGACGGCCGAGCTGATGGCCGCGGGGGTCAACTTCTCGGAGGCGACCTGCGGCGCCTGCATCGGCATCGGTCACGTGCCGGCCAGCGACTCGGTGAGCGTGCGGACGTTCAACCGCAACTTCGAGGGCCGGTCGGGCATCGAGTCCGACAGCGTCTACCTGTGTTCGCCGGAGGTGGCGGCGGCGGCGGCGCTGGCGGGCGAGATCGTCGACCCGCGCGACCTGGCGGCCGAGCGCGACATCGACCCGCCGGGCTTCGAGATGCCCGAGCGCTACGACGGGTCGAAGGCGGACATCATCGGCCCGGACGAGGCGGTCGACGACGACCTCGTGAAGGGGCCGAACATCGGCGAGGTCCCGCTCAAGGACCCGATGGGGGAGACGGTCGCGGGGCCGGCGCTGCTGAAGATGGGCGACAACATCACCACCGACCACATCATCCCGGCGACGAAGGACGTCTCGATCTACCGGTCGAACGTGCCGAAGCTCTCGGAGTTCACCCTCGGACGGGTGGACGAGACGTTCGCCGAGCGCGCGGCCGCCGCCGACGGCGGCTTCCTCGTGGCGGGCGAGAACTACGGGCAGGGGAGTTCGCGCGAGCACGCCGCGCTCTGTCCGATGTACCTCGGCGTCGAGGGGGTGCTCGCCCGGTCGTTCGCCCGCATCCACAAGACCAACCTGTTCAACTTCGGGCTGGTGCCCCTGACGATCGACGAGGGGACCTACGAGCGCATCGAGCGGGGCGACGACGTCGAGATCGTCGAGGACGCCGCCGCCGCGGTGCGGGCGGGCCGCGAGGAGTTCACGATCCGGGTAAACGGCGAGTGGGAGGCGACCGCCCGCCTGGACGCCTCCGAGCGCGAGCGCGAACTCCTCGCTGACGGCGGTCGGCTGCCACACGCGCGGAAACGGCTCCCGTCGGCGTAGCGCCGGGCGCGCCGGGCCCGAGTCCGGGCCTCCGGGTCCGGCTCGACCCCCGGCCGTCACGCAGCGGCTCCACGCCGTCCCGCGGCGTCCGGGCCCCGCGGCCCCCCGGTCAGTCCAGCCGGTCCAGTACCGCGTCCGCGTCGTAGGCCAGCGAGAGCTCCCGCGAGCGGCCCCGCCCCTCGACGTCGGCGTAGCTCGCGTCGATGATGCCGACCCGGTCGAGCTTGTTGACGAGTTCGGAGTAGCGGGTGTAGCCGAGGTCGGTCC
>JBDGPV010000011.1:0-22832 GCA_042219485.1 Haloferacaceae archaeon | reverse complement strand
GCTGGTACATCTGCTTGCCGATCTCCTGGAGTTCCTCGGAGAGGGACTCGGTCGCGTCCTGCAGTTCCTCGGCGGTCGCGTCCTCGTCGTCGAGGACCTCCTCGACGGCCTCGATCTCGCTCTCGATGGTCTCGCGGAGGTCGTCGTCGATCGCCTCCTCGTTGTCCTCGAGCAGCGTCTCGGCGCGCTGGACGGCCGCCTCGGCGTCGTTGCGGGCCTCGATGCGCTCGCGGCGCTTGCGGTCCTCCTCGGCGTGCTCCTCGGCCTCCTCCTGCATCCGCTCGATCTCCTCGTCGGAGAGGCCGGCGCCGCCCTCGATGGTGATCGACTCCTCGTTGCCCGAGCCCTTGTCCTCGGCCGAGACGTTGACGATGCCGTTCTCGTCGATCGCGAACGTGACCTCGATCTGCGGCGTGCCGGCCGGCGCGGGCGGGATGCCGCTGAGCATGAACTCGCCGAGCAGTTCGTTCTCCTCGGCGATCTCGCGCTCGCCCTGGAAGACGCGGATGTTGACCGAGGTCTGGTTGTCCGCCGCGGTGGTGAACACCTTCGACTCCTCGGTCGGGATGGTGGTGTTCTTCTCGATCAGGCGCTCGAACAGGCCGCCCTTGACCTCGACGCCGAGCGAGAGCGGCGTCACGTCGAGCAGGACGATGTCGTCGACGTCGCCCGAGAGCACGCCGCCTTGGATCGCGGCCCCGAGCGCGACCGCCTCGTCCGGGTTGACGTTCTTCTTCGGCTCCTGGCCGACCAGTTCCTCGACCTGCTCCTGGACCTGGGGCATCCGCGTCGAACCGCCGACCAGGATCACCTCGTCGATGTCGTCGGTGTCGTAGCCCGCGTCCTCGAGGGCCTGCTCGGTCGGCCCGACGGTCCGCTCGATCAGGTCCTCGGTCAGCGACTCGAACTTCGCGCGGGTGATCGATTCCTCCAGGTGGACCGGGCCCGAGTCGGTCGCGGTGATGAACGGGAGGTTGATCTCGGCCTCCTTCCGGCTGGAGAGTTCGATCTTCGCCTCCTCGGCGGCCTCCTTCAGGCGCTGGAGGGCCTGCCGGTCCTCCCGGAGGTCGATGCCGTGCTCGTTCTCGAACTCGTCGGCGAGGTGGTCGACGATCGCCCAGTCCCAGTCGTCGCCGCCGAGGTCGTTGTCGCCGTTCGTCGCCACCACCTCGTAGACGCCGCCCCCGAGGTCGAGGATCGAGACGTCGAAGGTGCCGCCGCCGAGGTCGAAGACGAGGACGGTCTGGTCGGACTCGTCGTCCAGCCCGTAGGCCATGCTCGCGGCCGTCGGCTCGTTGACGATCCGTTCGACCTCGAAGCCGGCGATCTCGCCGGCGTCCTTGGTGGCCTGGCGCTGGCGGTCGTTGAAGTAGGCGGGGACCGTGATGACCGCCTTCTCGACCTCGTCGCCGAGGTACTCCTCGGCGTCGCGCTTGATCTTCTGGAGGATCATCGCCGAGATCTGTTCGGGCGTGTACTCCTCCTCGTCGATCCCGACGGTGTACTCCTCCTCGCCCATGTGGCGCTTGATCGACTGGACGGTCCGGTCCGGGTTCTGCACGGCCTGGTTCTTGGCCGGCTTGCCGACCAGCCGTTCCCCGTCGTCGAACGCGACGACAGAGGGCGTCGTCCGGTCGCCCTCCGCGTTCACGATGATCTCGGGATCGGAGCCCTCCATCACCGCGAACGCGCTGTTGGTGGTTCCGAGGTCGATCCCGAGAATCTTGTTGCTCGCCATCCTTACCGAAGGATACCGGTTTCCGGCGGTTAAAGGTTACTAGACGAGCCGCGACCGGCGGATCGGACACCCCGACGGATGCTTGCGATTCTCGGAAGGGGACGGGAACACGCGGCGGGACGTTTTTGTAGAACGACTATCCGCTCGGCGGGCCGTCGTCCGGCTCCCGGTCCCCGGCGCCGTCCGTTCCGGTCGCGTCCCCGTCGGTCCCGTCGCCGGCGCCCTCACCGCCGCCCGACTGTCCCTCGCTGACGGTCACCTGGGCGGTCTGGATCACCCGCCCGGCCATCTCGTAGCCCGGGCGGTAGCGGTCGACGATCCGGCCCTCGGGCCGGTCGCTCTCGACGCGCATCATCACCTCGTGGCGGCGGGGGTCGACCTCGTCGCCGGGGGCGGGCTCTATCGGCTCGACGTTCTCCTCCTCCAGCACCCGGTCGAACGTCGAGAGCGTCGTCTCGATGCCGTCCCGGACGTCGGCGTCCTCGTCCTGCTCCAGCGCCCGGACGAGGTCGTCCCGGACGGCGACGATCCGCTCGACGAGGTCCTCGGTGGCCCGCTCTTTCAGTTCCTCGCGGCGGCGCTCGGCGCGCTTCTTGTAGTTCTCGAAGTCGGCGGCCTTCCGCTTGAGCTTCGCCTCCAGGTCCTCGATCCGCTCCTCCAGGTCCGCGATCCGCTCCTCGCGCGCGGCGAGGTCGTCCGCCAGGTCCCGCACCTCCGCCGCGAGGTCCTCGTCGTGCTCCGCGACCCGGGCGGCCAGGTCCGCGTCCGTCTCGCCCTCCGCGTCGGGAGCGGCTTCCGCGTCGGCGGCGGCATCGGCACGGTCGTCCGCGTTCCCACCGGCACCGGCGCTGGCGCCGGCTTCCGCGTCGTCGTCGGCCGGCCCCCCGACGCCGCCGGCCGCCGGGTCGGCGTCGGCACCATCGCGTTCGGCCGTGTCGTCGCTCATGTTCGGGGAGAGCGGCCCGCCGGGCATAAGGGTTGAGAAACGGTCGCGGCCCGGGCAGCTACTGGTACATCCTGAGGGGCTGGGCCTGAGTGGACTCCTCGCCGCCCTCCTGCATCCGCTTGGCGAGCTGCTCGCGGGCCTTCCTGATCTCTTCCGCGCGGTCGACGAGCTCGTCGGTCGGCACCGAGACCCCGGTCAGCGGCTCGATCCCCCGGCTCAGGAGCACGTTCGCGGCCTCCGGGTCCGGGAACCGGGGATCGGTCTCGACCACCAGACCGACCGCGGTCCGGCCCGATTCGAGCGCGTCGAGCAGGAGCGCGCCGGTCGGGCCGGAGACCATCCCCGCCTCCGGCGGGGAGTCGATGCCGGCCTCGTCGAGGAGCGCCGTCCCCCCGCCGGCCCCGACGCCGTACATCCCCGGGGGAGCGTCGTCCTTCTCGCTGGGCAGGCCGCTCAGGTAGATCGGCGTGACGGCGTTCTCGTCGAGCCACCCGGAGAGACAGCCGGCGACCGTCTCGGCCGCGTCCGGGGCCACCGGCACGTCGCTCTGCAGCACCACGAGGTCGTCGTCCGCGTCGGCGTACAGCCTGACGGCGGTCCGCAGTTCCCCCTCCCCCGAGCCGTAGGTCGCGACCGCCGGCAGTCCCTCGCAGTAGACGTCGGCGTAGTGGACCATGTCGAACTCCTCGACGAGGTGGTCGGCCGCGATCTTGCCGACCAGTCCGACCCCCGGAAAGCCCTCGATCAGCGTCGGGTCGTCGAGTTCGGTGCTCCGCGATCGGACGGCGATTCGGGCCATGCCGGCCGTAGACCGCCCCCGGACGTAAAGCGTCCGGCGGGCCGGCCGGCGTCGGCGGGTCGAAACCGACATGCCGCCGGGGACCGAGTCCGGGGGCATGAACCCGCTGGACCGCTACGAGCCGCTGGTCGACGACCCGGCGGCGTTCCGGCGGGCCTGCGAGCGGCCCCTCCCGCAGGTCGTCCGCGTCAACACGGTGAAAGCGACCGTCGAGCGCGCCCGGGCGGCGCTCGCGTCGGAGGGCGTCCCCCACGAGCCGGTGGGGTGGCACCCCGGCCTGTTCGAACTGCCCGAGGGCCATCCCGGCCGGTCGTGGGCGTACTTCCACGGCTGGCTCCACGGCCAGGAGGAGGTGTCGGCGCTCCCGCCGCTGGCGCTCGATCCGCGGCCCGGCGACCGGGTCTGGGCCGCCTGCGCGGCCCCGGGCAGCAAGGCCACGCAGGCGGCGGCGCTGATGGACGACCGGGGGCTGGTGGTCGCCAACGACAACAACCTGGGGCGCCTGTCGGCGCTCCGGCACAACGCCGAGCGCCTCGGCGTGACCGCCATGGCGGTCACCAACCGCGACGCGCGCAACTACTCCCTGAAGCCGTTCGCCTTCGACGCGTTCGACCGCGCCCTGGTCGACGCGCCCTGCTCCTGCGAGGGCACCGTCCGCAAGAACCCCGACGTCGTCGACCGGTGGACCCTCGACGCCGTCCGCGACCTCGCCGGCGTCCAGAAGGGCATCCTCCGGCGGGCGGTGCAGGCCACCCGCCCCGGCGGCACGGTGGTCTACGCCACCTGCACGTTCGCGCCCGAGGAGAACGAGGCCGTCCTGGACCACGTCCTCGACGCCGAGGACTGCCGGATCGTCCCGTACGACCCGCCGCTCGACGGCGTCCCCGGCGTGACCGAGTGGGAGGGCGAGACGTTCGACGGGTCGGTCCGGCGCGCCCGGCGGATCTACCCCCACCACAACGACACCGGCGGGTTCTTCTGCGCGAAACTGGAGGTCGGCGGATGAACGACGACGGGAGCGAGGGCGCCGGCGGCGCGGGGGACGGGGAAGCGACCGACGGTTCGGGGCCGGACCGAGCGGACGCCCCGCCTGAGAACGACGGACGCCGGTTCGACCGCCTGCCCGCGACGCCCGACGGGCGGGTGGTCCCCGGGCGGCCCGCCAGGAGCGAGGTCCTCGACTGGTGGGCCGAGCGGTTCGGGATCGAACCGGCGACCTTCGCCGACCACGGCTTCTGGGAGAAGGGCAGGGGGAAAGTCTGGGCGGTCCACGACGCGGTCGAGCACCCGGACCCGTCCCGCATCGAGGCGCTCGGGATGACGGTCCTCAGGACGCGCGGCGAGCACTGGAAGCCGACGACGAACGCCGTCCAGCGGTTCGGCGGCGCGGCGACGCGGAACGTGATCCGCCTGGACGCCGACGAGGCCGCGCGGTTCGTCGCCGGCGAGGACGTGGAGACGGCGTGGGACGGCGACTGGGGCTACCTGATCGCCGAGCACGACCCCGGGGGCGGGCCCGCGCCCCTCGGCGTTGGGCTGTACCTCCACGGCGAACTCCGGTCGCAGATACCGACCGGCCGGCGGCAGGAGCACCGCCTGTGAGGGCGCGCGGCGGGAGCGGGGGCGCCCCGGACCGTGACCCCCGCACTTAATAGCCGGACCCCGGACCGTGGGGTATGCCGACGTACGGCTATCTGCTGCCGACGCGGGGGAGCGTCCTCGCCAGCGACGACGACGCGGCGCTCGCGGCGGCGACGCGGGCGGACGTGCTCGGCCTGGCCGAGCGCGCCGAGGCGCTCGGCTTCCGGTCGGTGTGGGTCGGGGACAGCGTCCTCGCGCGGCCGCGCCACGAGCCGCTGACGACCCTCGCGGCCGTCGGGGCGGTCACCGACGCCGTCGAACTCGGGACCGCGATCTACCTCCCGGCGCTGCGGTCGCCGGTTTCGGTCGCGCACATGGCGGCGACGGTCGACCAGGTGAGCGGCGGCCGCCTCGCGCTGGGCGTGGGGGTCGGGTCCGACGAGCCGGGGGTGCGCGCGGAGTACGCGAACCTCGGGGTGCCGTTCGCGGACCGCGGCGCGCGGCTGAACGAACTGCTCGCGGTCGCGACCGACCTCTGGGCCGGCGACCGGGTCGATCACGCGGGCGAGCACTACCGGATCGAGGACGCGAGCCTCGGGTTCGGTCCGGTCGGGGAGGTCCCGATCCACGTCGCCACGGGGGGGTACCGCCCGGGGCGGGGGCTGCCGGACAGCGCCCGCGAGCGGCTGGTGAACCACGCCGACGGCTGCCTGCCCAACCGGCTCACGCCGGCGGAGTACGCCGAGATGCTCGCGTACGCCCGGGACCGGCTCGCGGACGCCGGCCGCGATCCCGACGCCCTGGAGGCCGGCTACTACATCGACGCGGTGATCGCCGAGGACGAGGCGACGGCGTTCGCGGAGGCGCGGGCGTTCTACGACCGGTACTACGACGACCGCGAGCCGATCGCCGACGAGGCGCTCGACCGGCGGGGGGCGTTCGGCCCGCCGTCGGCGGTCCGCGAGACGCTGGCGTCGTACGCCGACGCCGGGGCCGAGCGCCTGGTCGTCAGGTTCCCGACCCGGAACCAGCGGGCGAACCTCCGGCGGTTCGCCGACCTGATCTGATCGGTCCGGCGGGGACCGTCGATCCGCGAGGCGCGTGGCGACCGGCGACCGGCCCCCGGGCTACCGCTCGACGACCGTCCCGCCGGCCAGCCCGTCCCACTCGACGCGGTAGCCGAGGCGCGAGAGGACGGCGCTGTCGTCCCCGATGCCGCGCTCGTCGAGCAGCGCCTCGACGGCGCCGTAGTCCATCCCCGGCTCGATCCGGTCGTCCACCGCCTCGAGGACGGCCGGCCGGATCAGCGTCCGTCCAACGCGCTCGTGTGCCGGGAAGGCGACGGCGTCGAGCGCGTCGGCGCTCACGCCGTGCTCCCGAGCCACCTCCGGGAGGGTGATCACGTCCGCCTCGGGCACCAGTTCGTCCGGCAGACCGGCCGCGGCGCGGGCGACGAGGTCCGCCTCGTAGGACCGGAGGACGTCGACCACGTCCTTCACCCGGACGGTCCCCGAGTAGGTGACGACCCGGGCCCCCCGGGCGTCGAGTTCCTCCCCGACGCCCAGCGACTCGTCGACCGCGACGACGAGTTCGACGCCGTCGACGGCCGCGACCTGGTCGAGCTTCTTCTCGACGTACTCGGGCGTCCAGAAGCCCATCACCTCGAAGAACACCCGGAGGTCGGCCGCCTCCGGCCGGTAGTCGAAGGCGAAGTCGGGGATCATCACCCGGTCACCGGCGGCCAGCGGCTCCGGCTCGCGGGTCAGCGCCCAGTCGAGGTCGAGCGCCCGGAACCGGGCGGCGAAGTCCGCCTCGACGCCGCTGTCGTAGGTCGGTTCGGCCACCGGCTCGACGCCGGGCACCGACACGTCCCCGTCGGTCAGCCGGAGCTCCCGCTCGGTCCCGCGGTCGTCGACGGTCGCCGTGAGCGTCCACTCGGCGGTCCCGGCGACCGACCGGAGGAGCCGGGCGAACGCCGTCCCGTACCGCCGGGTGCGCCGGAAGAGCGCGTCCGGGCCGGTCACGACGAGCACCCGTCCGGCGTCCGTCCGGCGGACCTCGTAGAGCAGGCCGAGCCGCTTGGCCGCGCTCACCAGCCGACGGGGGTCGTCCGATCGGACCCGGACCTCGGTGGCGTCGAACAGCGCCGTCTGGGCCAGCGAGAGGTCGTACTGCTCCTGTAAGGTCTCGGGGTCCCACCGGGGATCGAACGCCGCAAGCACCTGGCGGGCGTCGCGGTCGGCGTACAGCGACGACGCGACGGCCGAGGGGTCGACGCCGAGGCGGTCGGCGGCGGCGGCGAGCGCCCGGTCGCGCTCGTCGGCCGTGGCGACGCCGATCCGCTCGGCGGCCGCGAACGCCGCCCGCCGGGCCCGGCGGGGCGGCACCGCAGCCCGCGTCTCGAACGTGGCCTCCCGCTCCAGCAGTTTCGCGAACCCCCGGACCAGCTTGTGGTCGTCGTGCTCGCGCTCGACAGCCGCCAGGGCCTCGTCCAGCGCCGCGCGCTCGCTCCCGACGTGGTCCCGGAAGACGCCGAGGACCCGCTCGGCGAGGTCGCGCTCGGCCCCGTCGACGAACCGCGGCCGGTAGCCGCCGCCGGCCCGCGAGACGCGCAGGAGGTCCTTCGTCAGCACGCCCGGCGGGGTAGGCGGGCGGGGGGCAAAAGCGTCGCGCCGGGCCGAGCCGACCGGCGGCACCCGGGATCGGCGCTGTCGGACGACGGCGGCCGGCCCCGGCGGACGGCACGAGGGAGGCCTCGGGCGACGGAGTGGTCGACGGCCGAACCGAAGGCTCTTGCCCCGACCGGGCGGAGGGACGGCCATGCGCCGCCGCGAGGCCGTTCGCTCGTTCGTCGCCCTGGCGGTCCCGCTGTCCGGGTGTGCCGGCGGTCTGCCCGGCGCGACCGGGCCGCGCCGGGCGCCGACCTCGGCCGGGCCGCCGCCGGCCGGGGGCCCCGACGTGAACGTGACCGACGTGGACGTCAGGGAGGGCCCGGACGGGGGACTGCGCGTCGTCGCGAGCGTCGAGAACCGGGGCGGGGCGGCCGCGACCCGCCAGGTGGTGGCGACCGTCACCGTGGACGGCGAGGAACACGTCCGGTCGACGGAGGTGTACGTGCCGCAAAACGGCCGGACCGAGGCGACCATCGACTTCGACGTCCGGTACGAGGCGTTCGTGGACGGGGGGAACGTGCGCGCCGAGGTCGCCTAACGGCGGCGGGCCGCGACCCGCTCCTCGGCGGTCCCGCGGGTGACGAGCTCGTAGAGCAGCGCCCGGTCGCCGTCGCCGCCGGGCGTCGGGTCGGCGGCCGGCCCGCTCGTCCCGCCGGCCCCGTCGGCCTCGCCCGCCGCGCCCGCCTCGCCCGACGCGGCGCCGTCGCCGTCCGCTCCGTCCCCGTCGGCGCCGGTCGGCCGGATCCTCCGGCCGAGCCGCTGGGTGAACTCCCGCTCGCTCCCGCTGCCCGAGAGCACGATGCCGACGTTCGCGGCCGGCACGTCCACCCCCTCGTCGAGGCAGAAATATACAATAGCATACCCACTGGAATTGCCGCTTACTGCAGACGCTCAGTCAGACGGTCTAACACGGTCCATAGAATTCGCGGCGGCGTGTCCGACGAGAACGACACTGATTCGTACTCGTATGGTTCGTCGGTCGACGTGCGTTCTTGATAGTGCAGTTTCCCGTCGACGTGTGGATTCGGTTCGCGGTGCCAGCCGCAATCGAACCCGGTATCGTCGCTGTAATGAAACGCGTACTCCGGGTCAGCAGGTGCTGGCCACCACGTTACGCGGAGCGTCGCTTCGTCGGCTTCGATTCCGAGCACTGCCGGATCGAGGGTTGCGTGGAGTTCACGGTATTTGTCGTCGGGGCTACCCGTCACGCGCTGTACTGCTGGATGGTGTTCGAGTTCGCGTTGCAGTTCTCGAAGGATACGATGACGCTCTTGTCCGCGATCGTCCGAGTTGCCACCGTCAGTGGCAACGATCGTATCCTGATAGCGAAGCGATTGCAACGGCGGCGTCATGCTGTCGCCGGCCGCGAGTTGCTGTACTCGTCGTACTGCGAAAGCGCGTCTTCGATGAGCGAGAGGCGGTACTTCGTGAGTTCCCAGTCACTCGCGGCGCGACGCCGTTCCATAGCCTCGTCGGCGGACGTATCTTCGGCAGCCGCTGTACTGCGGAGTTCGTCCGGCGAGGTCACCTCGTATTCGTCTTGCCACGACTCGACGTCGGCCTTGAGGTCCGCGGCCAGTTCGGTGAGTTCGTCGCGGTCGTGTTCGGTGACGAGTTCGCGGAGGTCACGCGTGCGGACGTATACCGGGTCCGGATAGTACGTGACAGCATTGCCAGTCGTGTCTGTGGTGAGGACGTGGAGATCTGCGAGGCGTTCCAGGTGTCGGCGGGCGGTATTCTCGGCGACGAGTGCTTCCTCTGCGATCCACGCCGCGGGGCACGGCTCTGACAACGACAGTGCGACAGAGCGAACGCGGTCGAACGCGCTCGTGTGTTCTTTCCAGGCGGCGTCACCGGACGCGTCGATGGGGGGACTTGCGTCGTCCTGGTCAGTCGGCACCATACTACCCAGTCTGCCCTACAAGCATATAATTATATTTCTGGATCAGATTATTGACTTAGCGTGGGGCAGGACCGGCTAGATCAGCGACGACGATTCGCTACTCGCTCCTCTGCGGTTTCCTCCGAAACTAGCTCGTAGAGAATCGCTCGACCGCCATCGCCGGTCGGTCTGAGAAGGCGTCCCAGCCGCTGGGTGAACTCCCGCTCGCTCCCGCTGCCCGAGAGCACGATGCCGACGTTCGCGGCCGGCACGTCCACCCCCTCGTCGAGGACGTTCGCCGCGACCACGCGCCCGTAGGTGCCCGCGCGGAACCGGTCGAGGATCGCCCGGCGCTCGCTCGCGGGCGTCTCGTTCGTGATCGCTGGGACGAGGAACCGCTCGGAGAGCCGGTAGACGAGGTCGGTGTGGGCGGCGAAGACGATGACCCGATCCGAGCGGTGGCGGTCGAGCAGGTCGGCCAGGACCTCGACCTTCCGGTCGGCGTTCATCATGATCTCGCGGGCGCGCTGCTTGGCCAGCAGCGCCTCGCGCGCCCGGGGGTCGGTCCCCGAGCGCTTGACGAGCTCCTGCCAGTCGCTCCCGCTCTCCATCCGCAGGTTCGAGGTGCGCAGGTACTCGACGAACGTGCCCTGGGCCTCCTCGTAGCGCTCGCGTTCCGCGTCGGTCAGGTCGACCTCGATCCGCTTGACGTCGTAGTCGGCGAGGTACTCCCCGGCGAGGTCCTCGGGGTCGAGGGCGTGGACCCGGTCGCCGACCAGCTCCGCGATCGCCTCGTGAGCGCCGTCGGGACGCTCGAAGGTCGCGGTCAGGCCCAGGCGGGCGGGCGCCGCCAGCAGGCGGGCGGCGTCGCGGTAGCCCTCGCCGCCGAGGTGGTGCACCTCGTCGAAGACGACGAACCCGAACCGGTCGCCGAGGTCGTCGGCCCGGAGGTACGCGGAGTCGTAGGTCGTCACCGTCAGGGGCTCGATCCGCCCCTCGCCGCCGCCGACCTGGCCGATCGGCCGGTCGAACTCCGCGGCCAGTTCCCGGCGCCACTGCGCGAGGAGGTCGAGGGTGGGCACGACCACCAGCGCCGGGACGTCCAGGTCGGCCATCGCCGCGATCGCCACCACGGTCTTGCCGCTTCCGGTCGGCATCTCCACGACGCCGCGGCGGCCCGCATCGCGCCACGCGTCGAGCGCCGCCGCCTGGTACGGGCGGAGTTCGTAGGCGGTCGTCAGGTCGAGCGGATCGGTCGCCAGCACCTCGTCGGCGACGTCGACCCCGCGTTCGGCGAGCGCGTCCCGGACGGCCGCGTACCGGTACGCCGGCGCCCGGAACGACCCCGCGCCGGCCCGGGGATCGGGTTCGACGCCGGGGAGGTCCGCGAGGTCGCTGTCGGCGTCGGGGGCGCCGGCCGGCCCGCCGTCCGCGTCCGTCCCCTCGACCGCCACCCCGATCGTGCCGTCCGCGTAGGTGAGCCGAACGGTCACCGGCCGCCGGTAGGGCCGCGGCCGGCATACGCGCTTCGGACGGGACGGGACGGAGCGACCGGGAGGTTGAACCGACCGGGCGATCACCGGCCCACATGGACGACGAGCGGAGCGACGGGCTCGGCGCCGCGGTCGAGCGCTTCCTCGACGGCGCGGCGACCGTCTACGGGGAGTACGAACAGGGGTACATGGACGCCGACGCGGCGCTGACCGCGCTGGAGCGCCACGTCGAGGAGCTGCGGCGGGCGGCCGACGAGGGGGACTGAGAGGAGGCCGCGTCGGAGCGGCCGGGACGGGCCGTGCTCCGGGACTCCCGCGCCGGATCGGTCCCCTGGGCGGTGGGAAGAACTAACCCGATCGGTCCCCACCCCGGCGTATGACCGAGTTCGCCGACCGGGTCGGCCGGATATCGATCAGCGGCATCCGAGAGGTGTTCGAGGCCGCGGGCGAGGACGCGATCAACCTCGGCCTCGGACAGCCCGACTTCCGGGCGCCCGGGCACGCCCGGGAGGCGGCCGTCGAGGCCGTCGAGGCCGGGCGGGCGGACGGCTACACGTCGAACAAGGGCATCGAGTCCCTGCGGGAGGCCATCGCGGAGAAGCACCGCCGCGAGCGGGGGCTGTCGGTCGATCCCGGCGACGTGATCGCCACCGCGGGCGCGAGCGAGGCGCTCCACCTGGCGATCCAGGCCCACGTCGACCCCGGCGACGAGGTGATAATCCCCGACCCGGGATTCGTCTCCTACGACGCGCTGACCAAGGTCGCCGACGGGGAGCCGGTGCCGGTCGGGCTCCGGGACGACCTCACGCTCGACCCGGCGGCCGTCGAGCGCGCGATCACCGAGGACACCGCGGCGTTCGTCGTCAACAGCCCGGCAAACCCCACCGGCGCGGTGGCGAGCACGGCCGACGTCAGGGAGTTCGCCCGGATCGCCGACGAGCACGACCTGGTCTGCATCTCCGACGAGGTGTACGAGCGGTTCGTCTTCGACGGCGAACACCGCTCGCCCGCCGAGTTCGCCGGGAGCGACAACGTGGTGGTCGTCACGGGCTGCTCGAAGGCATACGCGATGACCGGCTGGCGGCTGGGGTGGGTCGTCGCGGCCCCCGAACGGATCGAGCGGATGCTCCGCGTCCACCAGTACATCCAGGCCTGTGCCTCCGCCCCGGCGCAGTTCGCGGCCGAGGCCGCCATCACCGGGCCACAGGACCACGTCGCGGAGATGACCGCGGCCTTCGAGCGGCGGCGCGACATCGTCCTCGACGGGTTCGCGGACCTCGGCCTGGCGTGTCCGACGCCCGAGGGGGCCTTCTACGCGATGCCGCGGGTGCCGGAGGGGTTCGTGGACGCCTGCATCGAGCGCGGGGTCGTCCTCGTCCCGGGCGAGGCGTTCGGCGCGGGCGGGCGGGGCCACGCCCGGGTGTCCTACGCCGCGAGCGAGGACGACCTCCGGGCGGCCCTGGACGTGATGGGCGACGCGCTGGCGGCCGTCGAGTGACGGGATAGCGCCACCCTCCGGTAGCTTTTCGACGCTCCCGCCGCATCCCTCCGGTATGTCGGGCGACCCCCGGTTCGAACTGTTCGTCGACGGTGCGGGGGAGTGGCGCTGGCGGCTCGTCGCGTCCAACGAGGAGATCATCGCCGACAGCGGCGAGGGGTACTCCTCGAAGCAGGCCGCGAGACGCGGGATCCGGAGCGTCAAACGTGCCGCCCCGGAGGCGGATATCCGGGACCCCACCGGGGACGGCTGACGGGCGGCGGGGGGCTCGCTAACCCCTGAATCGCGGATGTTGGGCAGTTACAGGCCATCTGCCCGGAGAACTACTGATTTGCCGGTGCGGGGTGAAAAGGGCGCATACGGGACGTCTCGCCGCCGTGTTCTCCCGGATCCGGGTCATTTTGTATTTTATACCTTTTCGAGTTCATTCTATCGTTGTGTTCCGAAATAGGGGCAAAAATAATCAATTGAGCACGGTGTTGATTACTTGTAAAAACAGTACTGGAAACCTGCGGAGTGTGTGGGGTGGACCGGGATGAAACGCCGTCCGCTCGCCGCCCTCGCGGGGGCGGTCGCCCTGACGGTCCCGTGGATCGCGGTCACCCTCCTCGGGATCGGCGGCCGTCTCGCCGCGTTGCCGACGGTCGTTCTGAGCGGGCCGGCGGTGCTCGGAACCGCGTTCCTCCTCGCCTGGGCGGCCGAGACGGCCGAGAAGGACGTCCCGCGGGCGTTCGCCATCGCGGTGCTCGCGGTCCTCGCCGTCGCCCCGGAGTACGCCGTCGACGCGCTGTACGCGTGGGAGGCCGGTCAGTTCGCCGGGACGACGCGGGGGCTGGAGGCGAGCAACCTCGCGGTCGCCAACATGACCGGCGCCAACCGGATCCTCATCGGACTCGGCTGGTCGGGCATCGTCGCCTTCACCATCCTGCGCCGTGGGGCCGACGAGGACTCCTCCGTGGTCCGTCGGTCGGGCTTCCTCCGGGACGCCGTTCGCGTGGATCCCGACATCAGCCTCGACATCGTGTTCCTCGGCCTCGCCACGGCGTGGGCCTTCACGGTGCCGATGACCGGCGGCATCAACATCGTCGACACCGCCGTCCTCGTCGGACTGTACGTCGCCTACATCAGCGTCATCATCCGGGGCGACATCGACCACGAGGAGAACGTCGGGGTTCCGAGGTACCTCCAGTCCCTCCGGAAGCGTGTTCGCATCCCGGTCGTCATCGGGCTGTTCGTGTTCTCGCTCTCCATGCTCCTCATCGCGGTGAAGCCGTTCGCCCACGGGCTCGAATCCCTCGGCACGGCCGTCGGCCTCCCGGAGTTCTTCATGATCCAGTGGGTGGCGCCGCTGGCGTCCGAGTCCCCGGAACTCATCGTCGTCGCGTACCTCGTCACGAAGGCGCGTTCGACCGCCGGGTTCAACGCCCTCGTCTCGTCGAAGCTCAACCAGTGGACCCTCCTCATCGGGACGCTCGTGGTCGTCTACTCGCTGGCGCTCGGCCAGTACGGCGCGCTCCCGTTCGACCGGAAACAGGCCGGCGAGATCTGGCTGACCGCCGCCCAGTCGCTGTTCGCGATCGCCCTCCTCGTCGACCTGGAGTTCTCGCTCCGCGAGGCGGCCCTGTTGTTCGCGCTCTTCTCCTCGCAGGTGCTCATCGAGTTCGCGCTGGTCCGGGGGGTCCTCGACGTGCCGTTCGCCAGCTACGACGTCCTGATCGCCTTCAGCGTCGTGTACGTCCTGCTCGGCGCGGCGAACATCGTCCGCCAGCGCGGCTCCGTCCGGGCGCTCCTCGACCGGACGGTCAGCGACATAAGCGCCGCGCGGCGGCCGGACGCGGAGGGACTGGATCGGGCGGACTGATCGGTCCCGGCCCGCCGACGGCCGCGGTCGACGCCGTGCGTCCCGAAATCCCGGCGTCGTCCGTCGGTCACCCGCCGACAGGAGGCGCCGCCCTACTGCGCCGTGCTCACGATCCTGATCACGTCGCCCTCGTCGAGTTCGTACTCGTCGGAGATCCGGCGCTCGGTTCGGGCGTCGACCGCGTGGAGGTAGCCGTCGCCGATGTCCGAGTGGACGGCGTACGCGAGGTCCCGCGGCGTCGCGCCCCGGGGGAGCAGGTGGGCGTCCGGGAGCACGTTGCCCTGGCCGTCGGTCCACCGGGTCGCGTTCTCCACCGGGTAGACGGTCACGCGGTCGAGCAGGTCGTACACCGCCGCGTTGACCGCGGCGACGACGCCGGTCCCGCCGTGCCGGGCCATCGTCTCGCGCACGCGCTCGAGCCCCTCGCGCTGGGCGTCGCTGAGGTCGCCGGTCGCCTCGAAGGACTCGTCGCCGGGGTCGTACGCGACGAGGCCCCCGTCCGCAGCGCGCCGGAGCGCGAGTTCGCCGTCGGCGGTCGCGGGCACCACGGGCCGGTCGAGGTCGCGCAGACGCTCCAGGTTCCCCGGAGGCGCGACGTCGGCCTTGTTCGCCACGACGAGGATGGGCTTGGTCCGGGCCCGGACGTCGCGGGCCAGCGCCGCGCGGTCCTCGTCGGTCCACTCCCGCGGGTCGTCGGGGTACTCGAGGGACCGCAGGCTCGCGGCCACGTCGGCCCGCGAGGCGCCGAATCCGGTGAGCATCTCCGCCAGGGCCTCGTCGATGTCGAACTCCGGCGACCGGGAGCGCCGCTCGACCGACTCCCAGTTGCGCTCGACGATGTCGGCCAGCCAGAGGTCCATCTCGCGCTCGACGAAGTCGACGTCCTCGACCGGGTCGTGCTCGCCCGTCTCGACGGGTTCGCCCTCGGGGTCGGTCCCCCCCGAGGCGTCCACGACGTGCAGGATCACGTCGGCGTCGGTCAGCGCGTCGAGGAACTGGTTGCCGAGCCCCCGCCCCTCGTGGGCCCCCGGGACCAGCCCCGCCACGTCGAGGAGTTCGACCGGCACGTACCGCTTGCCCGCCCGGCAGTGCTCGTCCCCGCAGCGCCGCTCGCGGTCGAGGCAGGGGCATCGGGTCCGGGCGTACGTCACCCCGCGGTTGGGATCGATGGTGGTGAACGGGTAGTTGCCCACGTCGGCGTCGGCCATCGTGGCCGCCCGGAAGAACGTCGATTTGCCGGCGTTTGGCTTGCCGGCGAGCGCGACCGTGAGCATACGCCCCATCGGCCGGAGGCCGGCAACTGCCTTTCGGTCCGGCGGGCGCGGCGGCCCTACCCGTTCCCCGGTCCGCCCGCCCCCGGCGCGTCCGCGTCCGCCCGGGGGCCGTTCCCGTCCCCGGTCCCGGCGCCGTCCCCCCCGGTCGGACCCCCCTGGCCGTCGGCGGTCGGGCCGCCGTCGTCCGCCGCGCCGTCGGCGGCCGCACGGTCGCTCCCGTCGTCGGCGCCGTCGGCGTCGGCGGGACGGTCCGCGGGGGCGTCCGGTCCGTCTCCGTCCCCGTCGTCCTCGCCGTCCGCTCCGTCGCCCGGCGCGCCGCCGTCGCGGCCGCGCCGGTACCGGCGGACCGCCAGCGCGGCGACGAGGCCGACGGGGCCCAGGAACGCCAGCAGGTACGGGAGGGCGTAGGCGGCGAGCACGGCGAGCGCCCGGGCGGCGACGGTCACGCCGTGGACGGACTCGAGGAAGGCGCTGACCAGCGGGACGTCGTACCACTGCTGCACCGCGTCGGGGCCGGGCTTCGGGCGCTCCTCGTTCAGTTCCACCGTGATCGTCGAGTACGCGACCCGGCGCTCGAGGTGCCGCTGTTCGGCCTCCAGGCGCTCGATGCGCTCCTGGGTCTCCGAGAGGCGGCGCCCGACGGCCAGCACGTCCTCCGTGTCGTTCGCCCGCTCGTAGAGGGTCCGCAGGCGCTCGCGCTGCTGCCTGAGGTTCGTCAGGCGTGCCTCGATGTCGACCAGCCGGTCGGTGAC
Organism: Haloferacaceae archaeon; assembly: GCA_042219485.1. Lineage (GTDB taxonomy): Archaea > Halobacteriota > Halobacteria > Halobacteriales > Haloferacaceae > CAZMLQ01. Next base: position 6,336 of record JBDGPV010000011.1, on the reverse strand, counting down.
GTCCTTCGAGGAGGTCTCGCTGCCCTCGACGGTGCCCATCGACGCGGCGCGGTCCATCATCTCGCCGAACCGCTCGCGGGGCACGCGGAGGGTGACCGACCCGGTGACGTACGTGCCGGCCTCGACCTCGTGGCGCCGCCGGGTGGAGTCGGAGACGAACCCGTTCAGGTCGCGGGCCGCCCGGGTGAGGTTCCGCCGGGCGCGGCCGTAGTCGTCGACCGTCAGGGCGACGCGGCCGGTCCTGACCACCTGCCGCTGCCGGACCCGGAGGGCGTCGGCGCCGGACCCGCCGTCGGACGCGGAGGCGTCGGCGCCGTCGGAGGCGCCCGCGCCGCCGCTCTCGGCGACCTCGTGCTCGACGGCGGGGGCCTCGGCCGCCTGTCCGTCGCCGCCGGCCCCGGAGCAGCCGGCGAGGACGAGCAGCGCGGCGAGCAGGAGCGCGGCGAGCGGCCGTCTGGAGCGGCGTGACATGGCCGGCCGTACCGGCCCGGCCCCTGAAGCCGTTTGGAAGGCACAAAGGATCGTTGTAGAGTCCGCCCCGACCGCGGCGGGGCCGGATCCCGATCACCGGATGCCGAGGAGCCCGGAGAGCCCGCGGTACAGGCCGTACCCCACGAGGACGGACGATCCGAGCGTGAGCAGCCAGAAGACGACGGTGGTGGCGATCTTCCGGCGGGAGACGCCGGCCGTGCCGGCGGCCAGCCCGCTCCCGATGACGCCGGAGAGGACGATGTTGTTGAACGACACGGGCACGCCGAGGGCGACCGCGGCCTGCGCGATGACGAAGCCCGGGACGAGCGCCGCGATCGAGCGGCGCACCCCCAACTGGGCGTACTCCCGGGAGGTGGCCTGCAGGAGGCGGGGAGCGCCCATCCACGCGCCGGCGAGGATGCCGGTCCCGCCGACCGCGAGCAGGGCGATCCCCGGGAGCCCGAGCCGGACGCGAAAGAGGTGTTCGAGGGGGCCGGTCGCCAGGCCGACCTGCGTGCCGCCGCTGGAAAACGCCACGACCCCCCCGAGGACGAGCAGGAACGACCGGATGCCCCCCTTCACGGACCGGCGGGTCCGGCGGCGGACGGCGACGAACGCGACCGCGGCGAACGCCAGCGTGACGCCGACAGCGGCCGGATCGACGCCGGGCAGGGGGTCGGGCCCGCCGACGGCCCGCGCGGCGAGGCCGGCGACGGTGCCCTGGTCCCGGCCGGGGGGCGCCGGGACGACGCCCAGGCGGACGTGCGCGAGGAGGCCGCCGACGAAGGCCGCGAGCAGCGGGACGCCGACCGTCTCCGGGACGTCGTCCCGGCGCAGGAGCGTCGCGGTCAGGTACGCGATGCCGCCGGACACGACCGGGACCGCGAGCCAGAACGCCCCGATCCGCCGGTAAACCGCCCAGGCGGGATCGCCCCCGAGCGCGATCCCGACCCCGATCATCGCGCCGGTCGTGGCGAAGGCGGCCGGGATGGGGTAGCCGGAGTAGACCCCGAGGCCCATGTACGCCGCGGCCGTCACGAGTCCCGCCGTCGCCGCCAGCGGCGTGATCGTCGCCCCCTCGATCAGCCGGCTGCCGACGGTCGCGGAGATGCTCCCGCCCTGGGTGACCGCGCCGGCGGTCGCCAGGACGCCGACGAGGAACGCCGCCCGCATCGTGGAGATGGCGTTGGCCCCGATGGCCGGCGCGAACGGCGGCGAGTTGCTGTTCGCGCCGAGCGCCCACGCCATCGACAGGCTGGCGAGGAGGGCGGCGCCGACCAGCGCGGCGAAGGCGTGCGTCGCCATCGGTCACCGGAGCCGGTCGAGGGCCCGGTCGACGAGGGAGGCGTCCGATCCGCGCCTCGCGATCACGACCGGGGGCGCCGCGCGCCGGCCGACCGTCCGCGCCACCGACCCGACGACGCGGGTCCGAAGGCCCCCCTCCCGGGTCGCCCCGAGCACGACGAGGTCGTGATCGTCGGCGGCAGACGCGATGGCCTCCCCGACCGCGTCGGCCTCGCGCACGTCCGTCTCGGCGGTCACCCCCGAGAGCCGTCCGGCGGCCGCCGCGACCAGGTCGGCCGCCCGGTCGCGGGCGTCGGCGCCGGCCGCGGGGGACACGTAGGAGACGACCGTCACGCGCGCCGCGTTGGCCCGCGCGACCGCGCCGGCGAGGTCCGCCGCCGGCGCGACGTGCGGGCCGCCGTCGGTCGGGAGGAGCACCGCGTCGAGCCCGTCCGCCGTCCGGCCGATCCGCTCGACGAAGACGTCACAGGGTGCGCGCCGGAGGAGGGGATCGACCGTCGTGCCGAGGACGACGTCGGCGGGCCGGGACCGCTCCCGCCAGCCGATCACCGCGGCGTCGGCGTCGGCGGCCTCGATCGCCGAGCGGACGGCCCCGGCGACGTCGGAGCCGACGAGCAGGCTCCGATCGACGGGGACGCCCGCCCCCTCGGCGGCCGCGACCGCGCGGTCGAGCACCGCCGTCCGGTCGGTCGCGAACTCGCGCTTGATCCGCTCGTCCGAGAAGAGCAGGAACGGCGAGGTGACGGGCTTGTGGACGACGCTCACGGCCCGGATCCGGCCGTCCCGGTCGGACGCCAGGTCGATCGCCGTCCGCATCAGCTGCTCGACGCTGTCGGGGTTGGCGACGGCGACCACGACGGCGTACCCCGGTTCGGGGCCGTCGTCCCCGGCGACGTGGCGAACGTCGCTCATCGTCGGGCAGTTCGATCCGGGGCGAAATAAGGACCCGGGACCGTCGCTCAGTCGTCGGCGGGCGCGGCGTCCGGCGCGTCCAGCGACCGGATCCGGGCCGCGAGCCGGTCCCGGTCGAACCGCCCGTCGGTGAGGCGGGCGAGCGCCACCACGACGGCCGCCGAGACGGCAATCGCGAGCGTGAACGCGTGGATGTTCGAGGCAGGGGGAAGCGCCGGGCCGACGACGGGGACCGACCCCACGAGGCCCCGCGCCAGCGGGAAGTACGCCGTCCCGACGGCCAGGCCGGCGACCGAGCCGGCGATCGCGCCGCCCTCGGTCGCCCGGTCGGAGAACAGCCCGTAGAGGAAGGGGACGACGGTGGCGGCCGAGAGGAGGTCGGCGAGCAGGAAGAGGTCGAGGACGCTGTACCCCCGGGTCCCGACGACGACGGCGCCGAGCGCGACCAGCACCGTGAGCCCCCGGGCGACGAACAGGAGGGTGCGCTCGTCGGGGTCGTCGGCGACCAGCGAGAGGTCCGCCGTCGCGATGCTCGCGATGGCGTTGAACAGCGTGTCCGCCGTGCTCGCCACCAGGACGGCCGCGAGCGCGACGACCCCGAGCAGGAGGACGTCCGGCAGCGCCGCGTCGACGACCGCGAAGAACGCCGTGGAGGGATCGTCGCCCAGGCCGAGGCCGGCGGCCACGACGCCGAACAGCCCGAACAGCACGATTGCCGGGAGCGTGATGGCCGCCGAGAGCGCGAACGACCGCCGGACGGTCCGCTCGTCGTGCGCGGCGTAGATGCGCTGCCACCGCCCCTGGTTGAACATGTTCGCGCCGAGGATGGCGACGGTGATGTAGGCCCCGAACTCCACGCCCGGCCCGTGGGTGATGTCGAGCAGCTGGGGCTGCGAGGCCGCGACGCCCTCGACGATGGTTCCGACGCCGCCGAGCGAGACGGCGGCGGCGACGGCGGTGACGACGATCAGCGGCAGCAGCACGACCGCCTGCACCGCGTCGGTGACGATGCTGGCGAGCAGGCCGCCGTAGGCCGTGTAGACCAGGGCGACGCCGCCGACCAGCGTGGCGGTCCACCACGCCGGGACGTCCGCGACGAGGCGGAGGGCTCCGACGATGCCCGTCATCTCCGCGGCCAGGAAGACGAACATGTACGAGACCGAGATGAGGAGGACGTAGACGTAGAAGACGGGGCCGTACCGGACGTAGACGTACTCGGTCAGCGAATGGCCCTCCGGGATGTACCGGCGGACCCGCGCGCCGACCCAGATGAACAGGGCCACCGGGACGGTCGAGCCGATCCCGTAGCCGACGACGGCCGCGAGGCCGCCGAACGCGGCGCCGGCCTCGGCCGGGGAGAACAGCACCCAGGCGCCCAGCCCGGAGGCGACCAGCGTCGCGGTCGTCAGGCCGGTGCCGGCGCTGTTCCGGGCGGTGACGAGGTCCTCGATCGAGCCGACGTGGCGCCGGGAGTAGACCAGGCCGACGGCCGCGACGCCGACCAGCGCGGCGGCGGTCACGAGCGTCGCGACGACGGGGTCGATCACGGCGCACCACCCCCCGGGAGCCGCGGGGCGGTGCCGGTCGGCCGGGCGCGGCGTGGCCGGGTGCGGTGCGCGACGCGGGTCGTGTGGCGGGTCATCGTGGGTCGTAGGCGGCGTCGAAGAAGGCGGTCTCGTGCGCGACGGTGCGCTCGAACAGGCGGGCGACGCGGCGCCGGCGGCGGGGCGAGAGGCGCGGGCCGTACTCGTCGAGTCGCTCGCGGAGCCAGCCGACGTACGACTCGAACCAGTCGGTGCGGTGAACGTCGAGCCACTCCGCGAGCACCCACCGGTCGGGGGCCCCCTCCGCGGCGTAGGCGCACCAGTCCAGGTAGACCCACTCGGCGGCCGCCTCGACCGCCAGCGACTCCTCGTAGCCCCCCTCGTCGGTCGCGCGGTAGAGGAAGTCGATGAACGCCTCGACGCTCGAGGGGAGGTCCGGGTCGCGCCGGCGCTCCTCCGGGATCCCGAGTTCGTCGAACGCCCGGAGGAAGTAGTCGTGCTCGCCCCCCGTGAGCACCGAGAGCGACTCCGCGTGGCGCCCCATCTCCTCGATGGTGGGCGCCTGGCTCGCGGTCCGGGCGGTCTTCCGCGCCCCGGCCTCGAGGAAGGCGTAGTCGGCCACCAGGTACCGGCCGAAGACCGCGTCGTCGACCGCGTCCCGGCGGACCTCCTCGACGAACCGGTGGCGGGTCGCGTCGGTCCAGTCGGTCCGGTCCCGGAGCCAGTCCGAGAAGCGCTCCCCCGCGTCGGGATCGAACGCGACCGCCTCGCTCATACGTCCCACCCCTCGACCGTGTAACACATCTCCCAGAACCGGTGTTCGAGGCGGGCGCTCGTCATGAACGCCTCGCGCATCGCGTCTCGCGCGCCGGGGAACCGCTCCCCGCACCGGTCCACGAGGTCGGTCATCCACGCCACGGCGTCGCGGAACTCCTCGCTCGTGTACTTCTCGACGAACGGCGTGTACCGGTGGTCGCCCGACGACCGCTCGGCCATCCGCTCGGCGACGTCGAGGTAGCCCCGGCCACAGGGGTAGATTGCCGCCGCGACCTCGGGGAACGACCCCCCGTATGCCGTCCGAACGAGGAAGTTCGTGTATGCCACGCAGGTCGGGGCCTTCGTCGTCGCCTCCAGCCGGTCCCGGGAGATGTCGTACTCGTCGGCGAACTCCCGGTGGAGGTCCATCTCGTGGTCGAGGATCCGGTGTCCGACCCCCATCATGTGCGTCATCGTCGCCTCGTCGGGCGCCTTCGTGGCGCCGATCGCGAAGACGCGGGCGTAGTCCAGCAGGTACCGGTAGTCCTGCTCGATCCAGTGGCGGAACGCCGCCGGATCCAGGTCGCCCGACGCGAGTTCGCGCACGAACGGGTGGTCGTACTGGGCCTCCCAGACGTGGCGGCCCTCGTCGAGCAGTTCGTCGCTGAATCCCATGTCCGGGCGTGGGAACTCCCGGGTGATATAACTAACTAATAAAATCGAGTGATACCGGGGCGCGACCACGGTCGCCCCGCCGCGGGGGCGGGCCGCGCGTCACTCGGCGGCCGTCGCCCCGGCGGCGGCCCACGCGCGCTCGTGGGCGTAGTAGACGCCCATCTTGATCGCGCTGGCGACCAGGCCGATGTCCAGGGCCGCGTTCAGGTCCCCGACCAGCGCGTACGCCACGATCACCGTCGTGACGACGCTCGCGAGCCGATAGCTGACCGTCTTGGCGAGGAGGGGCCGCCCGCGCGAGAGGGACGACAACATACACCACAATATTGCTATATAGCATATATATCTTCCGCGGAGGGGGATGGGCGGCGCTCGACGGCGGGGAGCCCCGACGGCGTTCGGTCCGACGCCCGCGCCCGGCTCTGCCGTCGGGGCGCGGGCCGTGCCCGCGCGGCCCGGCGAAAAACCGACCGGGCTACTCGGGGACCCGGCCGGGACCGGGCCGCTGGATGCGCATCTCGCCGCGCGAGCGGATGGCGCCGTCGACCTCGGCCTCGGCGTGGAGTTCGAGGTCCGAACAGGAGACCTCGCCGAGCACCTGCGCGCCCGGCGCGAGGGTGACGTCGCCGCCGCGGGTGGTGACGTCGCCGTGGACGCGGGTGCCCTCGCCGAC
>JBDGPV010000047.1:0-24354 GCA_042219485.1 Haloferacaceae archaeon | reverse complement strand
TCCGCGGCCGAGTCGAGCGGCGCCTCCCCGCGGGCGACCGCGCGGAACCGGGCGCCGTGGACGCCGTCGGCCGACAGCGCCGCCCGGACCGGCCCGCCGAGCCACGCGTCCGGGTCGGCGACGGGCGCCGCGGCCCCCTCCGGCCTGAGTCCGGGGGGGAGATACCGGCCGTGGACGGGCAGGCGCTCCCGGAGGGGAACGCCCGCGTCCTCGGCCAGCGCCACGAGGTCGCGCAGCGCCGGCCACGCGTAGTCGGGGTTGACGTGGTCGTCCGTGACCGGGGAGACCCCGCCGAGGTCGTCGACCCCGCAGTCGAGCAGCGCGCGGGTCGGCGAGAGGTTCGGCGGCACCTGCACCGACACCTCCGCCGGGAGCGCCGCCCGGGCCATCGCCACCGTCCGGCGCATCGTCGGGATCGGCGGCCGATCGAACGACGACCGGTCGTTGGGGACGACGTTCTGGACGATCACCTCCTGGACGTGGCCGTACCGCTCGTGGAGTTCGCGGATGGCGAGCAGGCTCTCGGCCCGGTCCCGGGCCGACTCGCCGATGCCGACCAGCAGGCCCGTGGTGAAGGGAACGCCGAGTTCGCCGGCCGCGCGGATCGTCGCCAGTCGCTGCCCCGGGCTCTTCCGGCGCGACCCCGCGTGGGCGTCCACGTCGGCGGTCGTCTCCAGCATCACCCCCATCGAGGCGTTCACCTCCGCGAGCGGCGCCATCTCCTCGCGGGTCAGGTCGCCGGGGTTGGCGTGAGCGAGCAGCCCCTCGGCCATCGCCATCTCGCAGCAGTCGTACAGGTAGTCGAGGATGGAGTCGTAGCCCCACTCGTCGAGCGTGTCGTGGACCGCCGTGTACCGGTCGTCGGGGGCGTCGCCGAAGGTGAAAAGCGCCTCCGTGCAGCCGGCGTCCGCGCCCCGACGCAGGACCTCGCGCACCTCGTCGGGCGACATGAGCGACGCCCGGCCGGGCACGTCGTAGAACGTGCAGTAGGTGCAGGTGTACCGGCAGGCGGTCGTGAGCGGGAGGAAGACGTTGCGCGCGAACGTGAGTTCCGGTGCGGCCCCGACGTCGGCCGGCTCGACGCCGAGCAGCCGCTCGACGGCCGCCTCGTCGACCGAGAGATCGATACCGTACGCCGCCGCGTCGGGGAACACGGGGGGCCGTGCGGGGCCGAGTCACGAAAGGGTGTCGCTCGCGGCCGCCGGGTCCTCCGCGTCTCGCGTCCGCCGCGCGTCCGCCGTTCGCCCGCCCCGGCCCGCTCTGCGTCCGCCGCGCGTCGCCCGCTCGCGCCCCCTCGCAGCCCGTGCCGGCCTCGCCGACCGGCTCACTCCCGCCGGACGGCCACCCGGCCGCCGTCCGTCGCGAGCCGGAAGCCGGCCTCGCGCAGCCAGTCCCGCGCGGCCCCGTCGCCGTGGATCAGGAGGTCCGGGAGGTCGTCCGGGTCGTCGATGTCGGTCCCGAGCCGGAACGAATCGGCCTCCCGGACCGTGGCACCGGCCGCGCGGGCCGCCCGGAGGTGATCCAGGTACGAGGCGCCGTGGTAGTCCGCCCGGAACTCGGGGTGGCGGACGACGAGGGCGTTGGTGCCGCCGCCGCGGCCGGGGGCGACGACCACGTCGCCGGCGGCGTCACACAGCCGGGCGACCGCCCGGGGGGTCGCCAGCGCGAGGTCGGCCATCACCACCGCCCGTGGCCCGTCGGCCCGGTCGAGCGCCCCGTTGACCGCGGGCGTGAGCGGCCGCTCGTCGACGGTCACGGGCGCGCCGACCTCGACCGGGGCGGTCGCGAGCACCGACGGCTCGTGGCCGGCCGCGCGGACCGCCCCGAGGACGTCGCGCAGCATCGCCGCCGCGAACGCGGCCCGCTCGTCGGCGTCGAGGACGTCGCCGAGCCGGGTCTTCGGCCGCTTCGTGTCGTACGGGACGATGACGCGCATCGGGGGCGGTACGGCCGGCGGCCGGAAAGGGACGGGGGTTTCGGGCCGTCAGCCCAGCGGGTCGTCGGGCCCCTGGTTGGAGCGCCAGTAGAAGAAGCCCCCGCCGATGAGGAGGAGCACGACGAGCCCGCCGCCGACCAGCAGGAGCTGCTGGCGGGTCTGGCTCGACTGCTGCGCCGAGGAGGCCTCGCTCTCCGCGCGGTTCGCCAGCCGCTCGGCGTTGTCGAAGTTCCCGTCGTTGTAGGCGTTGACCGCGCTCCGGAACGTCTCCCGGGCCGTGCTCACGTCGGCCCCCGCCGACGCGGCCTCGCCGATGGTGGCGTTCGCGGCGTCGAGCGCCTGGCGTGCCGTCCGGCTCTCGTTCGTGTAATAGTGGGTCTGCCAGCTGTCGATCTCGTTCTGTGCGCCGCCCTCGCGGGCCTGCGTGAGCGACAGCAGCAGGAACTGCTGGGGCGGATCGTAGCTGTAGGACTCGACCGGGGGAACGGTGCCGGTGACCCGGACCTCCACCTCGCTGACGTCGTCGTCGGCGCTGATCCGCGCGCCGGACAGCTCCTGACCGGTGAACTCGTCCTGGCCGGTCCTGGCGCCCGTCTGGTCGAAGTACGCGACGACCCACGTGACGTTCCGGAGTTCGGTCTGCCCCCGGAGCTCCCAGGTCTCCAGTTGCGGGTTCCGGTAGAGATCCGTGAGCGTGACCGTCGCCGTCACCTGCGTGCCGACCTGTGCCTCCTCGGGGACGTCCGTGCTGCCGACCGACACCGCCGCCGCCGGGGCGGCGAGGGCGACGACGACCACCAGCGCGGCGGCGACCCTAAAACAGCGACTCGAGTTCATCCTCGTCATCCTCGACCAGCTCTTTGAGTTGCTCCTCGGACTCGTCGCGGATCTCCTCGATGTTGTCCTGTGCCTCGATGGCCACCTGCTGGAGCTCCTTGATCCGGGGCACGTTGGTCACGCCGGACAGGAGGATTGCGCCGGCGACGTGGTCGGAGTCGTTGACGGGGTAGTCGCCGCCGCGCACCTCCATGCTCCCGGTCTGCTCCTCCAGCCACTTGCGGCCCCGCTCGATTCCCTTCCGGTTGAGGAACGCCTGCGGGCCGGCCATCACCAGCAGGGCGCGCTCGGCGCCCTCCAGCTCGCAGGGCAGGGTCAGGCGCCCGAGCGCCGCCTTCCGCACGATGCTGGTGATCCGGTTGGTGGTCTGTGCGGTGTCGAGGTCGTCCTCGATGTCGTCGCCGCCGGTGAACCGGGAGAGCAGGCCGCCGTCGGACTTGTCCTCCTCGACGGTCTCGGAGGCGTAGCCCACCGTCGAGACCCCACCACACGAGAGCGTGTTGATGATCTCGGAGGAGTCGACGACGGACTCGGCGACCTCCTCGCCGGCCGTGACCTCGCCCGCGCCGAACAGGATGCCGAAGCGCGTGACGATCTCGTCGTTGATCTCGTCGTAGCCGCTCTGGACCGACTCGCCGGTCTTGCGCCAGGCGTCGTTGTCGAACACGAGGAGGTTGTCCACCTCGCGGACGAACGTCTGGAAGGAGCGCGCGGCGTTCAGCGTGTAGATGCCGCCCTCGTCGCTCCCGGGCAGGACGCCGAGCCCGTAGACCGGTTCGGTGTAGATCCGCTTGAGGTGTTTCGCCAGCACCGGCGCGCCGCCGCTCCCGGTGCCGCCGCCGAGCCCCGCGATGATCAGGAAGGCGTCGATCTCGTGGACGGGGATGCTGTCGATCGACCCCTGGATCTCGTCGATGTCCTCCTCGGCGATCTCGGCGCCCAGTTCGTTGTCGGCGCCGACCCCGTGGCCTTTCACCCGGGACTGCCCGATGAGCACCCGGTTCTCGGACGGGATCCGGTCCAGCCCGAGCAGGTCGGCCTTCGCGGTGTTGATCGCGACCGCCGAGCGGACGATCTCGCTGCCCGTCCGCTCGTCGTACTCGAGGAACTTGTCGACGATCTTGCCGCCGGCCTGCCCGAAGCCGATCATGGCCAGTTTCATGGCTCCGATTCCCTCGTCATGTGCCGATGACACGGTAAAAACGATTATAAGCCTTGTGCCCCCGGGCCGGCGATCCCCCGCCGCGACCCGCGACGAATCGCCCGACAGAGCCGCGATTTAACTGCCCGTTATCACCACGCCGACGCCGACGCGCGTCCGACGGCCGTCGGACTCAGCCCTCGAGGTACGACGCCAGGGTCGTCAGGTCGTCCGTCGAGCGGCCGAACGCCTCGACCGCGTTCCGGTCGGTCGTGTTGTCGAACCGGAGCGACCGGTACTGGTCGGCGCCCATCGGCGCGCCCGGCACCATCCCGAGCACCGAGAGGCCGACCCCCGCGAGCGCCATCGGCACGGGCACCACCGTGACCGACCGCCCCTCGGCGCCGTGGGCCAGGCGGGCGACGTCGGCCAGCGTGAGCTCCTCCGGGCCGCCGATCTCGTAGACCTCGCCGACGTGGTCGTCGTCCTCCAGGGCGTCGGCGAGCATCGGGACGAGGTCCCCCACCCAGATCGGCTGGAAGCGGGTCTTCCCCCCGCCGGGCAGCGGGGTGACGTACGGCGGCGCGAGCTTCTTGGTGAACGGGACGAACTCCCCGCCGTCGCCGAACACCACCGAGGGGCGGAACACCGTCCAGTCGAGGTCGGACTCCTCGACGATCCGCTCGGCCTCCCCCTTGGCCCGGATGTACGCGGTGGGGCCGTCCGGGTCGGCGCCGAGCGCGCTCATCTGGACGAACCGGTCGACGCCGCCCGCCTCGGCCGCCCGAACGCAGTTCTCGGTCCCCTGCCGGTGGACCCGGTCGTGCATCCCGTCGCCGCCGCTGGGCTTGAACAGCGGCGAGAGGGCGACCAGGTTGACGACCGCGTCCATCCCCTCGACGGCGGACTCGATGGAGTCGTAGGCGGTCACGTCCCCGACCGCGGTCTCGACGCCGTCGGGCAGGTCCTCCTCCCCGGGCGTCCGCGAGAGCGCGGTCACCGAGTGGTCCCGTTCGAGCAGTTCCCGGCAGAGGTGCCGGCCGATGAACCCGCTTCCCCCCGCGACGAGTACGCGCATACGCCGCCCAGTCCCGGCGCCGACGTAAAGGTGACGAGCCGTCGCTCCGACAGGCACTCGTGGACGGCCCGCGTTGCCCGCCCATGCTCGTGACCATCGAGGGGCTGGACGGGAGCGGGAAGTCGACCCTGGTCGAGGGGTTGCGCGGGGCCTTCCCCGACGCGACGTTCACCCGCGAGCCGACCGACTCCTGGTACGGCGAGGCCGTCGAGCGCTCGCTCGCCGACGAGGACGCCGACCCGCTCGCGGAGCTGTTCCTCTACACCGCCGACCACGCCGCCCACCTCGCGCGGGTGGTCCGGCCGGCGCTCGACGCGGGCCGGCTCGTCGTCTCGGACCGGTACTCGGACTCCCGGATCGCCTACCAGGCGGCGACGCTCGCCGCCGCCGACGCCGTCGCGGAGCCGTTCGCGTACGTCCGGTCGATCCACGAGCCGTTCTCGCGCCCCCCGGACCTCACCCTCTACCTCGACGTGGACGCGGAGACGGCGGCCGCGCGCAGCGACGCGGCGAACAAGTTCGAGCGCGCCGACCGGCTCGCCGCGGTCCGGGAGCGCTACGAGCGCCTGCTCGCCGCCGAGCCCGACCGGTTCGTCCGTATCGACGCCACCCGCCCGCCCGAGGCCGTCCGCGAGCGGGCCGTCGCGGCCGTCGAGGCGCGCCGCTAGCGGGCCTCGGGCAGGTCGTACTCCTCCGGTGCGGGCACGTACAGCACGTCGATGGTCGCGCCGAGCACGAACGGCGCCCCGATCATCACCGCCACGACGGTCGCCGGGTTCCCGAACCGGACGAGCGGCAACTGGCCGAAGAGCAGCGTGGTGACGACCAGCACCAGCGGCACGAGCAGCCCCGTGTACAGCGCCCGCCCCCAGCGGGTCCGCAGCCGGACGCGGAGGTACCGGGTCGTCACCGCCGCGATCAGCGTGTGGGCCGCGAGCACGACCCCCGTCAGGAGGAGTTCGACGGCCATGTGCCGGCGTAGGGCCGCGCGGGACTTCGGCGTGTCGCATCGCGGGCGTGCCCGGGCGGCTCGCGCCGTCACGTCGGGCGGCCCGCCGGCGGGCCGCCCGCATCAGCCCATCGCGATGTAGGTCCGGGTGTCGGCGACGCCGTCCAGCGACCGGATCCCGTCGGAGACGGTCCCCAGCACCTCGTACACCTCCCCGGCCTCCACCTCGACGATGACGTCGTACTCGCCGGCGACGACGTGGGCTTCGCGCACGCGTTCGTCGTCGCGGATCGCCGCCACGACCCGGGCGGACGCCCCCGCGGCCGTCTTGACCATCACGAACGCGCGAACCATGCCGGGGGTTGGGCCGGCGCGGGCAAAAGATTGGCGCGGAAACCTTTTCGCCTCCCGGCGGCGTACGCGCCCGTATGCGATTCGTCATCGTCGGCGCCGGTCGGGTGGGCCTGCGGACGGCCCGCGTGCTGCGCGACGAGGGCCACGACGTGACGCTGGTCGAGGCCGACGCCGACCGCGCCGACCGCGCCGCCGCGGACGGGTTCGAGGTCGTCGAGGGCGACGGCTCCCTGGAGGACACGCTCGAACGCGCCGGCGTCGAGCGGGCCGACGCCCTCGCCGGGCTCACCGGCGACCTCAACGTCAACTTCGTCGCCTGCCTGTTCGCCAAACACCACGGCTGCCGGACGGTGCTCCGGATCGACGAGGACTACCGCGAGGAGATGTACCGGCAGTACGCCGACCAGGTCGACGAGATCGTCTATCCCGAGCGGCTCGGCGCCCTCGGGGCGAAAAACGCCCTGCTCGGCGGCTCGATCCAGGCCATCGCCGACGTGGCCCAGGACCTCCAGGTGCTCCTGGTCACCATCTCGCGGGACGCGCCCACCCGGGGGTACACGTTCAGCGAGGTGGAACTCCCCGCCGGGGCGCGCATCCTCGCGTTCGGCAAGCGCGGCGGGGCGATGAGCATCCCGCTGCCGGACGACTCGCTGGAGCCCGGCGACCGCGTCGCGGTGCTGGCCGAGTACGGGGTGCTCGACGAGGTCCGCCAGCTGCTCGTCGGCGAGGGGGGGAGCGACTGATGGTCGTCGCGTACGTGCTGGTGACGGCCGCGACCGGCGAGGCCGAGCGGCTGAAGGCGGCGATGGCGGACATCGACGGCGTCGTCAGCGTGGACGTCGTCGCCGGCGACGTGGACTTCGTCGTCAAGGTCGAGGTGGACTCGCCCGAGGACGTCCGCGGGGTCGCCGCCGACCGGATCCACGCCATCGACGGCGTCGCCGACACCCGGACCTACATCGCGATGGACTAGTCCTCGGCGCCCGCCGCCCGGCGGGCCTCGGCCAGGAGGCCGGCCACCGGCTCGCCGTACTCGTACCCCGGGATGACGCCCTGGACGTAGGTGCCCTCGACGAAGTTCACCAGCGCCATCGCGTCCGCGACGCCCCGGCGCGGGTCGAGGTCGGCGTAGCTCGTCTCCACCACCACCTCGTCGCCCGCACGCCGGACCGCGGGCTCGATCTCCCGATCCGCCCGGGTCACGCTCCCCGCGTCCGAGACCCGGAGCTCGAACGTCTCGTACCACCCCTCCTCGACGACCGCCGCGACGCGGTCCTCCGCCGCGACCGAGAGCGTCGGGGCGCGCACGACCACCTCGAAGCCGATCGCGCCGTCCGACCGCTCGGCGGCGCTCGCCTCGGCCCGGAACGGCGTCGTCGTCGCCGCGAACGTGCCGGGGTCCGGCGCCGGCTCGAACCCGTCGTGATCGCGGAACGCCCGCCGGACGCGGTCCGGTATGTCGGTCATGACCGGCGGGTGGTGCCGCCGGCCCAAAAGCACCCCGCTCGGGTGCCGGACGCCTCTGCCGCCCCCGGCAAGTTTAAGTCCGATGCGGCGCTTGCTGGAGGTGACGCTTCGTCTTGGAGGGCCGAAGCGTCAGCGGGGACCAACTCAGGGCGGCAACGGCCGCATTTCCGGCCGTTCGCCTTTTGAAACGACTCGTCCACGAGCGCCGCCGCGCGTCGCGGCCCTATCCCGGCGGCCGGATCAGCCCGACCGCGAGCCCCAGGCTCGCGACGAGCGACCCGGCGCCCCCGGCGACCCCGAGCGGGACCGCCGACAGCAGGCCGACGGCGAACCCGCCGAGCAGCGCTACCCCCATGCCCGCGAGCAGGTAGTCCGAGCGCGCGGGCGCGTCGGCCGGAATCACGTAATGACATCTAATTACCAGCGACATACGCCTTTCGGTCGCGCCCGGGCCGGCGTCCGGTCCGCGCCGCCGCGATGCGAGGGCGGGGATTCGAACCCCGGAACTCCTCCGAGAGCGGGTCTTAAGCCCGCCGCCTTTGGCCAGGCTCGGCCACCCTCGCGCGTCCGGCCGTTTTCCCGTCGGTCGCAAGTCGGTTTCGGTCGGTCACCAGTCGACGCTCAGCGTACCGTCGCCCTCCGGGTCCGGGGCGATCTCCTCGTCGGTCCGCCGGTCGACGACGTGGATGACGCCCCGACCCTTCTTGGCCGGGCAGACCTCCGCGGCCCGCACGTTCTCGTCCAGTTCGGACTCGCTCAGGTAGTAGCGCCGCGGCCGGGCCAGCCCCGTCTCGAGGTCCATCTCCCAGTTGTCCGCCACCTCGGCACACCGCCCGGCGCCGATGCAGCCGCTGGCCTCGAAGATCACCTTGTACGGCTTCTCCTCGACCGGCGGTGCGTCGTCGCTCGCCCCGACGTCGCTCGGCCGGAGGACGTCGTCGCCCATGGCCGCGGATACCGGCGGCGCGCCCTTTCGTCTGTCGGTCGTCCGGCGGAGGGTGACCGTCCGTCCGGCGCGCCCGGGGACGGCCCCCGCCGGTGGGGTTTTCCCCTTGGCGTGCCAACACGTACCATGGCACTCGAACACACGGAGGCGCGGGCCGCCTTCGAGAACAGCCCCGCGTGGCGCGGCGGCGCGCTCGCCGGCTTCGTCGCGACGGTCGCGATGGGGCTGGTCATGGCGCTGATGAACCTCGCGGTCATCCAGGAGTCCATCGCGGGCCTGTACGGGTTGGGGGGGAGCCTCGCGGCGGGCTGGGTGGCCCACCTCGCCCACGGCACGCTGTTCGGCGCGGTGTTCGCGCTCCTGCTCGCCGACCCCGGGCTGTACCGGCTGACCGACTGGCGGTGGAAGACGCTCCTCGCCGGCGTCGTGTACGCCCTGGTGCTCGGCGTCTTCGGCGCCGGGATCATCATGCCCATCTGGCTCGCCGCCGCCGGCGTCCCCGGGCCGTCGTCGATCCCGCACGTCACGGCGCCGCTCCTGCTCTGGCACCTGGTCTACGGGCTCGTCCTCGGCGCCGTCTTCCCCGCCGTGGAGGGGGTCTGACCGGCGACCGGGCGGACGAGCCGCCGCCCGGGGCGACCGATCCCGCGCCCCCCGGTCACGCCTCGACGGTCACCGATTCGAGCACGACCTCCTCCCGGGGCTCGTCGTTCGGGCCGGTCTCCACGGCCCCGATCTCCCTGACGACGTCCATCCCCTCCAGCACCTGCCCGAAGACGGCGTGGCGGTCGTCGAGGTGTGGCTGCGCGTCGAGCGTGACGAAAAACTGCGAGCCGTTCGTGTCCGGGCCCGAGTTGGCCATGCTCACCACGCCCGCCGCGTCGTGGCGCAGGTCGGGGTGGAACTCGTCGTCGAACTCGTAGCCCGGCCCGCCGCGGCCGGTCCCGGTCGGGTCCCCGGTCTGGATCATGAACCCCTCGATGACCCGGTGAACCGGGACGTCCTCGTACAGCGCGTCGCCCCGCACCTCGCCCGTCTCGGGGTCCGCCCAGGTGTGGGTGTCGGGCGCGGGCTCGGCGTCGGCGGCGGGGTCGTGGGCCGCGAGGCCGCGGAAGTTCTCGACGGTCCGCGGGGCGCGCTCGGCGAACAGTTCGATCCGCACGTCGCCCCGCGAGGTGTGGAGGACGGCCTCGGGGTTGTCGTCGCGTGCCTTCTCGTGCATACGCGGTCGTCGCGGGGCCGAGGGAAAAGGGTGGTCATGGCCGTCGTCCCCTCTGCGGGTCCGAACCCCTCCGTCGTGCCGGTCACTGCCCGTCGGCGGCCGTCGCGGTCACGCCGTCCGCGGCCACGTCGAGCACGAACCGCCGGGACGGGAAGTCGTGGCCCCGCGCCTTCCGGACGGTCAACAGCACCTCCGGCTCCCCCTCGCGGGTCAGGTCGATCCGCCAGACGTGGTCAGCGCGCGCGAGCGTCAGGTCGCGGCGGAGCGTCGGCGGCGTGGTCTCGAAGCAGTGGAGGACGGCCACGCCGCCGGTCCGCCGGAGCGCCCGCTTGCCCGCCGCGAGCAGCCGCCGGTAGTCCTCCCGCCCGCCCTGTTCGGCGTCCGTGATCGGGTCGACGACGACGGTCGCCCCGTCGTCGATCCCGCCCAGGTGGGTCCCGGGGTCGGCGAGCAGTTCGTCGCCGTCCACGCGGCCGACGGTCGCCCCGCCCGCGCCGTGCCGGTCGAGCGCCGCCTCCACCTCGTCGGCCGGGCGGAGCGCGGTCAGGTACCGCGTCGGTCGGGGCGCCGCGACCGCGTACAGCACCGGCTCCGTCGGCGCCGCGGGCCCGCCGACGACTGCCACCAGGCTCCCCGGCCGGACGCCCCCGCCGAGCGCGCGGTCCAGCGCCGCGATGCCGGTCGAGCGCCGCTCCCCGGGCCCCCCGCCGTCGGCCGACCGCCCCGCCCCATCCATGGGCGCCCCGTCGGACGCCGGACGCAAAACGGTGGCGTCCGCGGCGCCGCTCAGAACGCCCGCAGGGCGTCGAGCGTGTCGGCGGCGTCGCCCCCGTCGATGGCGTCCCGGGCGGCCGAGAGCCCCTCGTCGAGCGAGTCGGCGTCGCCGCCGGCGTAGATCCGGAACGCCGCGTTGAGCGCCACCGCGTCCCGCCAGTGGTCCGCCGCCTCGCCCGCGAACACCTCGCGGGTGACGCGCGCGGACTCGCCCGCGACGTCGTCCCCGTCGACCTCCAGGTCCGCCTCCTCGAAGTCCATCCCGTACTCGGCGGTCTCGATCTCGTAGTCCTCGAAGGTCCCGGGGAGGCCGTCGTCCCCGTCCCCGTCGGCGTCCCCGTCCGCCGGCGGGGTCCACTCGGCGACCTTCGTGTACCCCGGGCGGATGTCGTCGTACCCCTCCATGCCCTGGAACATGATGACGCGGCTCACGTCGTGGTGTTCGCTGCGCGCGAACGTCTCGCAGATCCGCTTGGCAAAGGACAGGTGGTAGAACGACCCGAGGTGGACGCCGGCGCCGGCGGGGTTGGCGAGCGTCTCGACCGTGTTGACGAACGTGCGGACGCCCATCCGGTCGCGCCGGTCGAACAGGTCGGCGACGGCCGGGTTGAACGCCGGCTGGTAGTAGAAGCCAAAGCCCGTCTCGTCGACCATCGCGGCCGAGTCCCGCGGCGTCAGCTCCGTCGCGACGCCGAGGTCGTCGAGGACGTGCTTGTAGGCGTCCTGCTTCTGTGTCGGCACCCGGTCCCCGGAGTGAGCGACGACGGGCGTGCCCGCGGCGGCGGCGGCGACGCCGGCGGCGACGCCGAGGACCGCGGTCCGGCCCTTGCCGTCGTAGTTTGCGCCGCAGTCGACCGGGTCGGCCGCCGGCGTCGCGTACTCGACGCCATCGCACATGACGTCGACGTACGCGGCGAGCTCCTCGGCCGTGTTGTGCTTCCAGCGGTTGGCCAGCCAGAACGCCCCGAGGGTCGTCGGGTCCGGTTCGCCGTCGAGGATCCGACGGAAGGCCTCGCTCGCCTGCTCCCGGGACATGTCCTCGGCCGACTTCGGCCCGGAGCCGACGACCTCCGTCATCAGCCGTTCGAGGGGCCACTCGCCGAACTCGCGGGTCGCTCGTGCCATGCGGCCGCGTACGGCCGCGTCGCGCAAAAGCGTCCGGTTTCCGGCGCCCGCCGGCACGGCGTGGCACGCCGCCCGCCGCCGGCACCCGGGCGGTCGCTACTCGCCGCCCGCCGCCGGCACCCGGGCGGTCCGGCCGTTCCCCCCGCCGTTGCTGGCGGACAGTTCCCGCCCGGGCTGCCTGTCGCCGCTCGCCAGGAACTCGACGAGGTACGCCATGAACGCCTCGTTGTCCGCGACGTTGTGCTTGCTGGGCTGCATGAACGTCGTGTCCCCGACGAGCACGACGTTGTTCCGCCGGACGGCAACCGGGTACTCGCCCTGCTCGTCGTCGCTGCTCGACCGGAAGGTTCCGGCCGTCGAGCGGAGCAGCACCGTCCCGCCCTGGGACCGGACCGCGGCGGCGGTGTACATCGTCGTCCGGTTCACGCCCCCGAGATCGGCGTTCTCCCCGGCCGCGGCCGTGATGAACTTGTAGTTCCCGTCGGCGTTCTCCGTGTCCTGGTTGTAGAGGTAGGCGGTGTCGAGGCTCATCCCGTAACTGGAGGCCAGCGCGGTCACCGAGCTCTGCTGGAGGACGAGGCCGCCGAAAAAGCCCCCGCCGAGCGTGATGCGGCTCGGCTCCCCGACGATCAGGAGCCGACCGCCCTGGCCGGTGAACCGCCGGACGTCGTCGACGTCACCGGGCGGGTACTCCCGACCGGGGTCGATGACGACGAACGCCTTCGCGTCCTCGAGCGCCGCGGCGAGGTCGCCCTCGGTGTAGAACTCGACCCGGTACCCGACGCGGGTGAGCGCCTCCACGAGCGGCTGGATGTCGGACCGGCTGAACCGGTTGTTGTGGCCGGCGTCGATGACGACCGTGCCGCCCCGGTTGACCTCGTTCCGGTCGGGCCGTATCGTTCCCTCGGCGGGGAGCGGCTCGACGGCCACCCGATCGGGCTGGTACTCCGGCAGCGCGAGCGGCTGGCTCGCGGACCCGCCGCCGCCGGCGATGGCGCCGACGCCCGCCCCCGCGACGACGAGCGCGGCGACCAGCACGAGCACGGCGATCCGCTTTCCCCACTCGGCGCCGTTCATCCCGTCACCCCCGCGGGCCGGGCGATCCGGTCGTACCCGCGGCCCTCGCCCGCGGCGATCCCGCTCCCGTACACGCCGTCCCCGGGCCGCTCGGTCGCGTTGGGCGCGTCGAGGTACGATCCGGGTACCATCAGCGGGACCGGCGCCGAGCTATCGTCCTTCAGGAAGTACGAGGGCCCGACCATCCGCTTGTCGGGCACGTCCGCGCCGAGGTAGTTCGCCCGCGAGACGAACCGGGTCGGGCCGTCGGGCTGGAGGACCCGCACGTCGTAGTCGTCGAGGCCGGCCCGCTCGGCGGCGTCGGCGATGGCCGCCTGCCGGCCGCCGATCTCGTCGGCGAGCCCGTTGTTGACGGCCTGCCCGCCCGCGTAGATGCGGGCCTGGGCGAGTTCGGTCCGCGAGAGCTCCAGCGCGTCGCCGCGCGACCGCTCGACGGCGTTGTAGAACGCCTCGCCGAGCGACTCGACGAGGGAGTAGAACTCCCGCTGATCGCCGCCGGTGAGCTTGTTCGGCCCGGTGGTGGCGACGATGTCGTTCGGCTCGACGTCGCTCGGGGCCCCGGCCAGCACGCCCACGCTCCCGACGATCGAGGAGGGCTTCGCGAAGATCCGGTCGCTCGGGGCGATGGCGTAGTACGCCCCCGACGCGGCGCCCGCGTCGACGCTCGCCACGACCGGCATCTCCTCGGTCGTCCGCTTCGTGTGGAGGTACATCGACTCGCTGGCCGAGGCGGCCCCGCCCCCGCTGTTGACGACCAGGACGACCGCCTTGATCTCGCCGCTCTGTCGCGCCCGCTGCAGCGTCGCGCCGTACTCGTTCGCGACGCCGCCGTCGATGGCGCCGGCCACGGGGACCACCGCGACCGTCCCGTCGGACTCGGCGGCCTGCCAGGCGACGGGCGCCAGCGTCAGGCCGACGACCAACCCCAGGACGACGAACAGCACGTACGACCGCGCCGCGCGTTCGAGGACCGACCGTATCTGTGACATCCGGTGTCCGGGCCTCGGACGGCACACACAAAAACCGTCGGTTCGGGACGACCGGCGGCCCGCCGGGAAGCGAAAACGGTAGGTCGGACCGGCACGTATCCCGGCCGATGACCGACGGGTGGCGGGCCGCCCTCGACGGGATCGACGCCGCGCTGATCGACGGCTACCAGTCGGGGGTGCCGGTCGTCGAGCGGCCGTTCCGGGCGATGGGTGCGGACCTCGGCGTGACCGAGCGCGCGGCCCTCGACCGGGTGCGCCGCCTCCGCGAGCGCGGCGTCCTCCGCCGGTTCGGGCCCGTGCTGAACCCCCCCGTCATCGGATCCTCGACGCTCGCCGCCCTCCGGGTCCCCCCGGACCGGTTCGACGAGGTGGCCGCGACGGTCAACGGCTACCGCCAGGTGAACCACAACTACCGCCGCGATCACGCCTGGAACATGTGGTTCGTCGTCACCGCGGGCTCCCGGGCGCGGCGCGACGCCGTCCTCGACGGGATCGCCGAGCGGACGGGGCTTGACCCCCTCCGCCTCCCGATGCGCACCGACTACTACATCGACCTGGAGTTCCCCGTGGTCAACGACGACCGGTTCGCCCGCGAGGGCGGCGGCGGGACGGCCGTCGAGGCGACCGCGGTCGACGAGGCGGCCCGGGCCGACCTGACCCCCCTGGAGGCGGACCTGCTCGCGGCGGTCCAGGACGGCCTCCCGCTGTCCCCGACCCCGTACCGCGACGCGGCCGAGGAGGTCGGCGCGCCCGTCGACGCGGTCCTCGATGCCGTCGAGCGCCTGCTGGCGACCGGGTGCATCAAGCGCCTGGGCTGTGTGGTCAACCACCTCGTCACCGGCTTCGACAGCAACTGCATGGTCGTCTGGGACGTCCCCGACGACCGCGTCGACGACCGGGGGCGGGCCGTCGGGGCGCTCCCCTCGGTCACCCTCTGCTACCGCCGCCCCCGCCGGCCGGACCGCGGCTGGCCGTACAACCTGTTCACGATGATCCACGGCCGCGAGGCCGACGCCGTCGGGGAGCGCATCGACGCCCTCGCCGCCGACCACCTGCCCTACGACCACGAGCGGCTCTACTCCACCGAGACGCTGAAACAGACCGGGGCGCGCTACGAGGCACTCCTCGCCGGCGGGGAGGACGCCCCCGACGACCCGGGCCCCGACGCGCGGGCCCGATAGCCCGCTCCGCTCGCCGACACCGTCCGCGGTCCGGCCCGTTCCGATCGACGGTCCCGCCCGTTCGCCCCGCCGGCCGGGCCCGCGTCCACGCCAACCGTTATCACCCGCCGGCCGCTACCGCCCCCGTGACGAGCGCACAGCACGCGGACGGGCCCCGCCCGATCCGGGGTCGAGAGCCGAGCGCGCCGACGCGCCGGTCCGACGCGGGGTCGGGGCGGTCCCGTCGCGGGCAGCGGCCGACGAAGCGCCCCCGCGGCCTCCGGGACCATGGCTGAGCGGGACGACCGGTTCGTGCGGGTCGCGGGCGCCGAGGCGGCGAGGGAGAACAGCCCGTCGACCCACCGCATCGACGGCCGCACGATCGGGCTGTTCTACCACGAGGGCGAGTTCCACGCGACGGACAACCGCTGTCCCCACATGGGCTTCCCGCTCACCGACGGCTCGGTCGACGACGGGATCCTCACGTGCCCGTGGCACCACGCGCGGTTCGAGGTCTCGTGTGGCGACACGTTCGACCCGTTCGCCGACGACGTCGGGACGTACCCGGTCGAGGTCCGGGACGGGGACGTCTACGTCGATCCCGATCCCCCCCGGGAGACGACCCCCGAACGGCACTGGCAGGACCGACTCGAACACGGCCTCCGGGAGAACATCGGCCTCATCGTCGCCAAGTCGGCGATCGGTCTGGCCGACCGGGACGTTCCCTACGCGACGCCGGTGCGGATCGGCACGGAGTTCGGCACGCACTACCGCCGGGACGGGTGGGGACGCGGACTGACGACGCTGGGGGCGATGGCGAACCTCCTGGACGACCTCCGCCCCGAGGACCGCCCCCGGGCCGTCTACGTGGGCCTCGCCGAGGTGGCCGACGACTGTTCGGGGGAGCCGCCCTTCTTCGTCCAGGAGGCGCTGTCCGCCGACGACGTCCCCGCCGAACGGCTCACGGCGTGGTTTCGCGACAACGTCGAGGTCCGCGATTCCGACGGGGCCGAGCGCGTGCTCCGGGCCGCGATCGGCGCCGGCCTCGACGAGTCGACGGTCGCGGGGATGCTCGTCGCCGCCGCCACGGACCACCGCTACCTCGACGGGGGTCATCGGCTCGACTTCGTCAACAAGGCGTTCGAGACGCTCGATCACGTCGGCTGGGCGCACGCCGACGAGGTGCTCCCCTGCCTCGTCCCGGGTCTCGCGTCGGCCGACCGTGCCGAGGAGAGCTCCGCGTGGCGACAGCCGATCGACGTCGCCCGGCTGTGTTTCGACGCCGCCGACGAACTCCCCGCCCTGGTCGAGGCGGGCGACGGCCGGACGTGGGACGAGCCGGACGGCTTCGTCGACGTCCTCATGGCCGACGACCCGCGGGCGATCATCGACGCGCTGACGGCGGCCATCGCCGACGGGGCGACCGCCGAGGAACTCGCGCGGGTCGTCGCGCACGTCGCCGCCCGCCGCGTGGCGCAGTTCGGCACGAGCAACGAGTTCCGGGACTGGAACACCGTCCACCACACGTACACCCACGCGAACGCCGTCCACGGCCTCAGCCGGCGGACGGACGCCCGGGAGACGTACCGCGGCGTGTTCGACGCGGCGACGAGCGTCTACCTCGACCGCTTCCTCAACACCCCCCCGACGCCGCTCCCCGACCCGGACGGCCGGGGGGCGCCGGACGACCTCCTCGACGCGCTCGCGGAGTGCTTCGAGGTCGAGTCCGACGAGGAGGTCGACCGGGCGGGCGAACTGACGGCGGACTACCTCGCCGCCGGCGGCGACGTCGCGCGGCTGAAACGCGGGCTCGGGGAAGCGCTCCTGCGCGAGGACGCCGGCTTCCACGCGCGACAGAACGTCGAGGCGGCGTTCGCCGGGTACGACGCGCTGGCGCCGGACCGGCCCGACCGGGCGGCCGTCCACCTGGTCGCGACGGCCCGGTACCTGGCGGCCCACACCCCGACCCGGCGGGCGGGCGAGCAGACGTTCACCATCGCGGCGCGGCTGCACCGCGGGGAGCGGATCCACGAGTGATCGGTCGACCCCGCGCCCGCCGGCGCCGCCCGGCGTCCGGCGAACCGCCCGTCCGCCGCTCTGACGGTTCCCGCCCCCCCGCCGCACGACGCCCGCGCCCCGCTTCTCGAAACCGATAACGAGCGGGCAACGGTTTTAGGTCCCGTTCGTGAACCGCCGGCGTATGCGGGCAACGAGCGACGAACGCGGGCGGGCATCGAGCGGGGTTCCCGGATTCGACGCGCTGGTCGACGGGGGGCTGCTCCCCGACCGGCTCTACGTGCTCAGCGGACCGCCGGGGAGCGGGAAGACCACCTTCTCCGCGCAGTTCGCGGCCGAGGGGATCGCGAACGGGGAGTCGTGCATGTACATCACGATGCACGAGACCGAGGAGGAACTGCGCCGCGACATGGCCCAGTTCGACTTCGACTTCGACCGCATGGTCGACAGCGACGGCTTCCGGTTCGTCAACCTGGTGGACAAGACCGGCAACTCGCTGACCGACCCCGGCTCGAACCGGACGGGCGTCAGCGCCCTGACGGACAAGATCGTCGCCTACGCCGACTCCCAGAAGGTCGACCGGCTGGTGATCGATTCCACGATGCTGCTCGATCACTTCTTCGCCGACGGGGAGGCCGAGGTGACACAGTTCCTCACGGCGCTGAAGTCCGGGAGCGCGACCACGCTCCTGATCTCCGAGATGACCGACCCCAGCGCGTACGCCGACGAACACTTCCTCGCCCACGGCGTGATCTTCTTCCACAACTTCCTCGACTCGACCGGCATGACCCGCGGCGTCCAGGTGGTCAAGATGCGCGGCACCGACGTGGACACCGAGATCCGGCCGCTCTCGTTCTCGGGGGCGGGGATCCGGGTGGACCCGGAGGGCGAGATCGACGTCTGAGATGTACGAGCGCTCCTTCGACACCGACTGGTCGCCCGACGAGGTCGACGCCGACGAGGCGACCGACCGGCTGTTCGCCCTCGGCGTCGCCGACGTCCTCGGCGGGGCGCCGGACGGCGAGCGCGACCGGCTCCTGTCGCTGGCGGACACGGCCTACGAGCGCAGCGTGTTCGACCTCTCCTTCGAGGAGGGCCAGCAGAAGGCCCGTGAGGCCCGCCGCGCGCCCGACCGGGACGCCGACGACCCCGAGGCGGTCTGGGACGACCTCGTCGGCGCCGACGGCGAGTCGGCCCGGGCGTCGACCGAGGCGCTCCGCGAGTCCGGCGTGCCGGACGCGCTCGCCCCCGCCGAACTCCTCGACCGGTTCGACGACGAACCCACCCTGCTCGACCCGCCCGAGGCGCTCCGCCGGGACTGACCGCCCGGGCGCGCGAGACGGGCCGCCCGCCCCCCGTCGACCGCTCCTGCCCCGCCCGCGACCGACGACCGGCCCCCGGCGATCCGCAGGAGTTATTACCTAGTGATATAACACGGTAATCGATGGCGCCGACACAGCTTCAGCGTGCCCGCGACGGCGAGGTGACCGCGGCGATGGAACGGGTGGCCGAGCGGGAGAACCGGGACCCGGAGTTCGTCCGGCAACAGGTCGCCGACGGACAGGCGGTCGTCCCGAACAACCACGCCCACGAGTCGCTCGACCCGATGGTCATCGGCCGGGAGTTCGCCACGAAGGTCAACGCGAACATCGGCAACAGCGAGGAGACCAGCGACCTGGAGGGGGAGCTGGAGAAGCTCCACGCGGCGGTCCACTACGGGGCGGATACGGTGATGGACCTCTCGACGGGGGCGAACCTCGACGGGATCCGCGAGGCCAATATCGAACACTCGCCGGTGCCGGTCGGAACGGTCCCCATCTACGAGGCGGTCAAGCACGTCGACGACCCCGCCGACCTCACCCGCGACCTGCTGCTCGACGTCATCGAGAAGCAGGCCGAACAGGGCGTGGACTACATGACGATCCACGCCGGCGTGTTGATGGAGCACCTGCCGCTGACCGACGGCCGGAAGACGGGTATCGTCTCCCGCGGCGGATCGATCCTGGCCCAGTGGATCGAGGAGAACGGGATGCAGAACCCGCTGTACGTCGGGTTCGAGGAGATCTGCGAGGTGTTCGCCGAGCACGACGTCACGTTCTCGCTCGGCGACGGCCTCCGCCCGGGCTGCCTGGCCGACGCGGGCGACGGGGCGCAGTTCGCCGAACTGGACACCCTGGGCGAACTCACCCGGACCGCGTGGGACCACGGCGTGCAGGTGATGGTCGAGGGGCCGGGCCACGTCCCGATGGACCGGGTGGCGGACAACGTCGAGCGCCAGCAGGAGGTCTGTGACGGCGCCCCGTTCTACGTGCTCGGGCCGCTCGTCACCGACGTCGCGCCGGGCTACGACCACATCACGAGCGCCATCGGCGCGGCCGAGGCGGGCCGTGCCGGCGCCGCGATGCTCTGCTACGTCACGCCGAAAGAGCACCTGGGTCTCCCCGACCGGGAGGACGTGCGCGACGGGCTGGCGGCCTACCGCATTGCCGCCCACGCGGCCGACGTCGCCAACGGCCTGCCGGGCGCCCGGGACTGGGACGACGCGCTCTCGGAGGCGCGCTACGAGTTCGACTGGCGCCGGCAGTTCGACCTCGCGCTGGACCCGGAGCGGGCCCGGGAGTACCACGACCGGACCCTCCCGGGGGACAACTACAAGGAGGCGCGGTTCTGCTCGATGTGTGGCGTCGAGTTCTGCTCGATGCGGATCGACCAGGACGCCCGCGACGCCGACGGCGAGATGTCCGCGATCGACGACGAGACCGACCTCGATGCCTCGGCCGCCGCAGAGGCCAACCTCCCGCCAGTCGGCACCCACGACACGAGCGGCGTCCCCGAGGAGATCGAGATCGACGGGGTCACCTTCACGCCGGAGCGCGGCCACGCCGACGACTGACGGGGGCCCCGCCGCGGGGGCCGTCTCAGAGGAACGACAGCGCCGTATCGACCGCGTCCACGGCCGTCTCGCCGAACACGTACGTGATCGGTTCGATGCCGAACGCGCCCTCGTGGTAGACGACCCGGGGGACCGCCCCGCGCTCCGCGAACAGGTCCCGCAGTCGGTCGTCCCGGTCCTCGTAACCGGCGTCGAACACCGCCGGCTCGATCCCCGCGGCCGCCGCGCCGTCGAGCAGCGCCTCCGAGGTGGCGAGGTTGACCGCCCCGCGCACCGCGCCGTCGGCGCTCGTCGCCGCCAGCAGGGTGGTTGCGACGTTGCGCGAGGCCCCGAACTCGGGGTTGCCGGGCACGTTCACGCGCCCGCGCATCGCGTGGATCCGTCCGGGAACGGCGGCCACGTCGGTCGGATCGGTCGCGTCCGGCAGGGCCATCGCGACGTTGGTGCCGACGTTCGGGACGTGCTCGACGATCCCCGGCTCGTTCTCGAACCGACGGACTGCGCGGCGGACGTTCCCGAGCACGTCCCGCTCGGCCCGGAGCGCCCGGTCCTCGCCGCGCACGCAGAGGTCACACCCCAGCCCCTCGAGCGCCGGCATCTCCTCCTCGTGGACCGCACAGATCGGCCCCCGGTCCTCGAACGTCCGCACGAGGCCGAGCAGTTCCGCCAGCGCCTCGTACTCGTCCATCGTCCCCTCGGAGAACCCGTCGGCGATCCGGTCGATGGTCCGCCGCATCCGCTCGTCCCCGGCGAACCGCTCCTCGACCGGCCGGTCGCCCGAGAGGTAGCCGCTCACGGCCGCCTGCGAGACCCCAAGCCGGTCGGCGATCTCGCGCTGCGCGAACCCCCGGTCCTCGAGCGCGACCGCCAGCATCGCCCGCGCGGTGGGGAGGAACCGTTCGACGACGATCTCGCTCGGGAGTCGGAGGGTCACGGTCCGCCCCCGCTGTGGACGCCTCGCATGTCCGCCCCCTCGTCGGGCGCGAACTTATGGCTCCCGGCGTCGGACCGGCGGTCCGCGCCGGGCGCGACGGCCGGTCCTCAGGAGAGGCGCTCGATGTACTCCCGGGCCGTCTCGGCCGCCGCCGCGGCGTCGGTACACGAGGCGCAGAACTCGTCGCTGATCGCGGCCGGGAACCCCGACCGGCCGTGGTCCGGCCCGGCGGTCTCGGCGCCCTCGACCCAGTAGTTGCCCCGGATGGACTGGATCGAGACCACGCGCACGGGCGCCTCGGTGCTCAGCGAGACGTCCTCGGCGTCCCAGTCGTACTCGTCGGGGTCCATCTCCCGGACCCACTTGTAGGAGTCCTCGTCGATCCGCTCGCGACGCCACTCCCGCCCGTTCTCGACGACCGTCTCCGGGAGGAGTTCCTCGCTCTCCATGCCCGACGCCTGGGGGCGCCCGGTCAAAGTCGTTGCGCGTCGGGCGCGCCGGCCCCCCGCGGCCGCCCGCGGCGGCCGCTCCCGGCCGTCGTCGTCGCGAAAACCGGCGTCACGCGGCCCCGCCCCGGTGGCGGCGGCGTGGACCTCTATGCGCGGACGACGTTCGTCGCGCGCGGGCCCTTCGGGGCCTGTTCGATGTCGAATTCGATCTCGGTCCCTTCCGTGAGGTCCTCGCCGCCGACGTCCTCCATGTGGAAGAACACGTCCTCGTCGGAGTCCTCAGTCTCGATGAAACCGTAACCGCCCGTGTCGTTGAAGAAATCGACCTTACCGTTTGCCATTGCACCCGAACGGACGCCCGGCGCGGGGTTAAGGGTTCCGAAGCGTTCGCCGCAGACGGGTGAGAACCGACGATCGTTTTGTCACCGCCGGGTCCGGTGGATGTCCGTCCGTCGGATCCGGGGTCGGGGCCGGGCGAGCCGCGACGGCCCGGGCGTCGGGGCCGGACCGCCGGCGGGTTCGACGGGCCTTTACGCCTCGGCGGCCGTCGTCCGGCGTGGATTCCTCAGAGGTCCGTCGATCCTGGGCCGAGCGGTCCGGCGAGTACTCGCCGGCGTACTACGCCTACTACGGCCCGGACGAGCGAAGCCGGGCGGTGCGGGACGCCCTCGTCCGGCACGTCGGCCGGGACGCGTCCGTCCTCGAGGTCGGCTGTAGCTCCGGCCGCCACCTCGCGCACCTCCACGACCACGGCTTCGCCGACCTCGCCGGGATCGAGGTCAACGCCGACGCCGTCGAGGTGATGACCGAGACCTACCCCGACCTCGCCGCCGCCGCCGCCGTCTACCACGACGCCGTCGAGGACGTGATCGGGGGGTTCGCCGACGACCGCTTCGACGCGGTCTACTCCGTCGAGACCCTCCAGCACCTCCACCCCGACGCGGCGTGGGTCTTCGCGGAACTGGCCCGGGTCGCCGGCGAACTCGTCGTCACCGTCGAGAACGAGGGCGACGGCGACTGCCGGCGGTCGGACGGCGCCGACGTCCACTACGTCTCCGAGGACCTCCCCCTCTATCACCGCGACTGGCACCGCGTCTTCACCGACTTGGGCCTCGCCGAGGTCGAGGCCAGCGACGGCGACCGTACCACCCTCCGGGCATTCCGACCCCGGTGACGGGCCCGGGCGCCCCGCGTTGTCCGCCCGGGCGCGCGCCGCGCGCCCGATCCCCGACCCCGACCGTCCGACCCCGCGCCCGCCGTCAGTTCGGGCCGAGGTCGAACCGCTCGGCGGCGGTCCGCATGTCCTTGTCGCCGCGTCCACAGAGGTTCACCAGCAGCACGTCGTAGCGGTCGGCCAGGTCCCGCGCCAGCGCGACCGCGTGGCTCGGTTCGAGCGCCGGGATGATCCCCTCGGCCTCGCTGAGTTCGCGGAAGGCCGCGAGCGCCTCCTCGTCCCCGACCGCGTGGTACTCCGCCCGCCCGAGTTCCTGTAGCGCGGCGTGTTCGGGCCCCACGGCCGGGTAATCGAGCCCCGCGCTCACCGTCGCTAGCGTCGACACGGCGCTGGTGTACAGCTACGATCCGATCACGCCCACGCCGGCCGAGACAGGAACGACCGTTCCCTCGCCGACGCCGATTCCGAGTGCGCCACAGCTCGAAGATGCTGCCTACTATCTCACCGACCGGTTCCTGATCCGGCAAGCGCCTGCACCGGACAGTTTCAGGCCGGTCGTGACTGGCGGTCAGGTCGTCGAGTGCTGGGGCCGCGGATCCGAACAGTAGTTGGACCTGCGTCGGTGACCTATCAAGCGGCGAGGTGGCTCAGCCGACGCGGCATAGACCGGCGCAGTCGCGTCTCCGGGAGGCCATACCTCCAGACGACGCCGAATCGGGACGCATCCCATAGCCGCCGCCCACGACGACACAGCGCGCTCGCAACACCCCACTACGGCGACGAGTTCGGGACAGCAACCGT
The DNA here is from genome assembly GCA_042219485.1 of Haloferacaceae archaeon. Classification (GTDB taxonomy): domain Archaea; phylum Halobacteriota; class Halobacteria; order Halobacteriales; family Haloferacaceae; genus CAZMLQ01. The sequence goes on along the minus strand of JBDGPV010000047.1, from coordinate 1,032 downwards.
ATCGAAACGCACCGATTTCCGCAACTCATCGCTTCAAAGATGGGTCCGGAGTCGTCGGCCTCGGCACTCACGACTCACAATCTATCCATAGTGAACGTGTGTAGCGCGTCTATAGCGTCGGCTCGTCTCGTTACTGTTCGTCCAGCATCTGGATGCCGCGCTCTACGACCGCCTCGGTTACGAAGAGACTTGTTCGACGCTGGAGTGCTCGCATGAGCGACGCCGCCTCGTCTCTATCGAGTAATCCCCGAGCGTAACCGGATGCAATCACGCCGATAGAGCCGTGTACTTCTACGCCCGTGTCGGACGCTGCCTCTCGGGCGGCGAGGTCGTCGGTTAGAAGGACGGTTCCACGCTCTTCAGCGACCGCAATCGCGGCGCGCTCTCCGGCGTCCAGCCCTTCCGCTCCGACTCGGCCCTCGTCGGCTTCGACGAGTTCGCACGAGAGGTCGGCCAACTCGTCCGGAACACCACCGGCCTCGACTTCCTTGTAAACCGTCTCCGGTACGAATAGTGTGTCAAACGTCGAGAGCAGTTCGAGCGAACCGATTTCGGCGAGATGAATGAGCGGTCCCGCGTCCGAGACGGCCCCAAGCGTCACGCGTTCAGGCCCCAGTCGACGTCTCCCTCCACGACCTCGCGCTCCCGGTCCGCTCGCTCGACTTTCGTCCGACCGACGCGCTCGATGGCCTCCTCGCGGTCGAGTTCGCCGTCGAGGTACTGTGCGAGTACGAGGTCCTCCCACAGGTCTTCGAGACCGCGTTCCAGTGCCCGTTCGAACACCTCGGACTCTGGAAGGCCGCGAGCCTCCGCGATTTCTCGCACCCGGTCGGAAATTTCGGCGGCCATGCGGTGTGATTACTCGGCAACGTTCATAAATCCGTGTCCGCCTACTCGGCGAGAATCTGACCGGGGCCTATGTCCACTGTGGCCGCAACCAGATTCCCACAGAGACGCTTTCTACCATCAAAAATAGCGGCCTCGGCACTCACAGGGCTCGTCCTCGCCGGGCGCCACCCCGGCTCGGCCCGG
>JBDGPV010000038.1:0-25047 GCA_042219485.1 Haloferacaceae archaeon | reverse complement strand
CCGCGTCCGCGTCTTCGTCCGCGTCGTCCTCCGACGCGCTCTCCTCGTCGTCCTCGTGGGGGTTTCGTATCGTTCCATCGTGGGTCAGAAGCGTGGCGTCTACGATCTCGTCCTCCAGGTCGATGGCGAGGTCGCCGTCGTCGAGCAGGTTCCGCAGGAAGTCGCTCACGTTGTTGGAGAAGAGTTCGCTCGCCTCGTGGGCGACGGTGCCCGGGAGGTTCGTGGGGCCGAATATCGTGACGCCCTCGTGTTCGACCACCTCGCCGGCCTCGGTGGGCTCGCAGTTGCCGCCCGTGTCCGCCGAGAGGTCGACGATGACGGAGCCGGCGTCCATCTCCGCGATCATCTCCGAACTCACGAGTTCGGGCGCCGGCGCGCCCGGGATGGCCGCGGTGGTGATGACGACGTCGGACTCGGGCACGACCCGTTCCATCTCCTTGCGCTGCTGGCGGTAGAACTCCTCGTCCATCTCCCGGGCGTACCCCTCCTCGTCGCCCGACCCCTCGGTTTCCAGGTCGAGTTCGACGAAGTCCGCCCCGAGGCTCTCGACCTCGTTTTTGACCTCCAGCCGGATGTCGTAGGCCCGCACGGAGGCGCCGAGGCGGTCGGCCGTCGCGATGGCCTGCAGGCCGGCGACCCCCGCCCCGATCACGAACACGTCGGCAGGCTGGACCGTTCCCGCCGCGGTCATCAGGAGCGGGAACATCCGCGGCAGTTCGTTGGCCGCCATCACCGCCGCCTTGTAGCCGGCGATGTTGGACATCGACGACAGCGCGTCCATGCTCTGTGCCCGGCTGATCCGGGGGATCAGTTCGAGCGCGAACGCGCTGACGCCGCGTTCGGCCAGCGTCTCCAGGTCCTCGTCGTCGACCTCGTAGGGGCCGAGCATCCCGATGACGACCTGGCCCTCGCGGTACGGGTCCAGGGGCTGGTCCCCGTTGGCCCCGAGGCCGCGGACCTGGAGGATCAGGTCCGCGCGGTCGAACACCGCCTCCCGGTCGTCGAGCACCTCGCACCCGGCCGCTCGATACTCCGCGTCCGTCCAGCCGGCCCCGTCGCCGGCGCCGGACGCGACACAGACCTCGTGCCCGTCGTCCACGAGGTCCTCGGCCACGGGCGGGATGAGCGCGACGCGGGTCTCGTCCGCGGCCGTCTCGCCCGGGACCCCGACGATCATGGCGCGACCCCCCGCGGGGGCCGGGAGACGGCGCCGTTCGTCCGTCCCGTCCGGTGATTGTTTCCTAGCATGTTCTCACGCGTTTGAGCGGGAGCGTCCCATGGATAGCGATTCCCGTTCCGCGCATAAAAGGCAGGGATTCGCCTTCTCGTATAAAATCACGGAATCGCCCGGAAACGGCCGGTTGTCGGAAACGTATCACCCCGGTTATGTGGCCCCGGCGCCGCCCGCCGGCGTCCGCGGCGGCCGCCGCCCTACCGCTCCGGGTGGGTTGGCGCGTCGAACCCGCCCCGCACCAGCGGCTTGGCCACGTGCCGGCGGGCACAGGGCGGCACTTCGTACCAGCCGGGGTCGAGGTCGCGCTCCACCCGGCGCCGGACCTTCCCGGGCGCCGCCGTCCCGCAGTCCCGGCAGCGGTAGCCCTGGTCCCGGCCGGCGGAGGCCATCGACCGGCCGCAGTCGGGACAGTCCGGCGTCGTCCGCTCGGTCCGGTCGAGCGCCCGGACCGCGAACTTCTCCAGTTTCAGCGTCCCCTCGGCCACCTCGCCGCAGGCGGTCACCTCGTCGCCGGGCCGGAGCGCGCGCACCCGGTCCCGGAACCGCTTCGTCGGCTCGAAGGCCACGGCGTCGAGGCGGTCGTCGCCGTCGCCGAGCGTCACGAAGGTGTGGCCACCCGCCCGCGTCTCCGGTCCGGCGACGACCGTCCCATCGACCCGGTAGGCCCGGCCGTCCCGGACCGCCCCGAGGGCGGCGGCCCGCAGGTGCGCGTCGGTCCCCTGGTTGGTGACGAACGTGACGGCGCGCGCGACCGGTTCGGCGTCGATGGCCCCGGACACCCGCTCGACGGTCGTCGGGTCGTCGCCGCGGACGCCGTGGAGCACGGGGCCGGGCGTCGCCGGGACGCAGACCGCCTCCCCCTCGACGCGGTCCACCGTGTCCCACGCGTCGGGGTAGCCGGCGTCGGCCGCGGCCCGGACCGAGGCCCCGTCCACCGTCCGGGGGGTGCCGCGCCGGTCCGGGGTCCGGTAGGCGATCCGCTCGTAGGTCCACTCGTCGAACGCCCGCCAGGCGCCGACCGCCGCGAGGGCGCCGATCCGCCCCCGGCCGCCCGCCCAGCCGCGGTCCCGGTAGCCCGCCCGCTCGACCAGCGCGACCGCGTCGGCGAGCGCGTGGTGGTCGCGGACCGCCCCCCGGGCGAACGACGCCACGTCGGCGGGGACCGCCCCGGGGTCCCCGGGCGCGACGACGAGTCCCGGGCTGGTCCGCGCGTCGGCCGCCTCGGCGTGCCGGTCGACGAGGCCGGCGGCCAGGTCGAACGCCCGGCCGGGATCGAGGTCCGTGTGGACCGCGAGCGCGGCGTTCCCCCGGGTCTTGTGCTCGACCGCGGGGTTGAGCCGGACCAGCAGGTGCCGGTCGACCCGCCCGCCCGCGTCGGCGATCCGCGCGCCGACCAGCGCGGCGAGGTACGTCGTGCACATCCCCCGCTCGCGGGAGTCGGTGTCGTCGAGGGCGACGACGGTCACGGCCGCCGGTATTCCGGCGGCGGGCTTACGGCTTTCGCGTCTCCCGGCTCTGTATAAACCTTCCGGGCGAGGCCGCCGCGACCGACAGACAGCGCCGACGCCGCGGTCACAACGTATATATAATGCGAACGGCTACCTACGGGTATGTCCCGCTCCGCACTGGTCGGTAACGTCACCGCGATGCTGGAGGATGCCGGGTTCGTGGTGAGCGACCGGTGTGCGATCCGACCCAAGAGCTTCGACCTCGCGGCGCGGCGGGGCGAGGACCTCCTGCTCGTGAAGATCCTCGGGAACGTCGACGCGGTGGACGCCGGGACCGGCGCGGAGATGCGCCGGCTCGGCACCTACCTCGACGCCACCCCGCTCGTGATCGGGCTGCGGACCCGCGACGAGGACCTCAAGCCCGAGGTCGTCTACTTCAGGCACGGGGTCCCGGTCCTCCACCCGGACACGGCCTACGACCTGGTGGTCGAGGGGGTGCCGCCGCTGATCTACGCCGCCCCCGGCGGGCTGTACGTCAACATCGACGGCGACCTGCTGGCCGACGAGCGCCGCGAGCGGGGGTGGAGCCTGGGCCGCCTGGCGACCGAACTCGGCGTCTCGCGGCGCACGGTCTCGAAGTACGAGGACGGGATGAACGCGAGCATCGAGGTGGCCGTCGAACTGGAGGAGCTGTTCGGCCGGCCGCTCTCCAGCCCCGTGCGCGTGCTCGAGGGCGCCGACCAGGTCCGGGACGCCGACCCGACCCCGGAGGACCCCGAGGCCGACCCCGACGACGCCCACGTCGTCACGGTGCTCACCCGGGCGGGCTTCACCGTCCACCCGACGACGCGCTCGCCGTTCCACGCCGTCACCGAGGACGACGGCGGGGGCCTCAGCGTGCTCACCGGCCACTCGGCGTTCGACGAGCGCGCCGAGAAGCGCGCCCGCCTGATGTCCTCCATCGGGCGGGTGACCCGGACGCGGTCGGTCTACTTCGTCGAGGAGGAGGCCGACCGCGAGACCGTCGACGACACGGCGCTGGTCTCCTGTGCGGAACTGGCCGAGACCCGTGCCCCCGAGGAGGTCCGGGACCTCATCCGGGAGCGGGCCGGCGAACCGGCCGACTGACGCGGGCGGGCCGGCGGCCCCTTCGCCCTTAGCTCGCCCCGGAGCCGTACGTCTCCTCCAGGTACGCGACGATGTCGTCGCTCTCGGGCATCCCCTCGACGCCGTGAGCCTCGTCGACCAGCACCGGAACGCCCGTCTGGCCGCTCACCTCCTCCACCTCGGTCCGCGCGTCGTGCGACCGGGGCACCTCGCGGGACTCGTACTCGAGCCCGAGGTCGGCGAGCTTGTCCTTGACCTTCGCACAGTACGGGCAGCCGGGCAGTTCGTAGAGGATCAGCTCCGACATGGGAACGGCTACGGGCCGAGGCCTCAAGAGCCGTTCGGGGCTGTGCGGCCGCGGCGTCAGTCGTCGCCCGGGGGCGGCTCCTCCCCGGCCGGGGCCCGGCGTCGCCGGACGACCGCGACCAGGCGCGCCCGCGCCAGCCACGCCTCCGCGCCCGCCCACCCGACGAGCAGCAGGGCGGCCAGCGCGAGCGCGGGCACCGCCCACGGCGCCATCCAGACGGGCCGGAGCCACGGGACGACGTGCGCCCACCTGTCGGCGACCGCGGTCGCCGGGCCCGCGACCGGCGTGCCCGCGGCCCGCTCGCGGAGCCACGCGGCCGGGGTGGTCCGCCAGACCGCGCCCGATCGGTCCCCGCCGTGCACCCGGTAGGTCCCGCTCGCGTTCAGTTCCGCGACCGTCGGCCCGCTCGACCCGCCGCCGTGGTCGACCCGCTCGGAGTCGTACGGGGCCCACGGGGCGTAGAACTCCCAGACCACCCGTCCCTCGGGCGTCACCTCGACGACGCGGTGGTTGAGCGTGTCCGTGACGAGCGTGTTGCCGTTCGGGAGGCGGTCGGCGTCCCGCGGCCAGGAGAGCGCCCCCCGCAGCGTCCAGGTTCGGACCCACTCGCCGTCCCGGCGGGCGTACTCGACGACGCGGTCGTTCTCCGAGTCGGCGACCAGCACCGTCGGCGTCCCGTTCGGGCCGCGGAGGAGGTCGGGGTTGTGCTGCTCGTACAGCGTGTCGTGGCTCCCGTCCCGTCCCAGCCGCCACTCGATCCGCTTCGTCTCCCGGTCGACTTTCACCACCTGGTCGAAGTTCCGCAACGAGACCAGGAAACCCCCCTCGACCGGGTCCACGTCGTTGACGTGGGTCCAGTCCTCGGCGAACCCGCCGGCGGTCGACTCGGGGTAGTGGTTCCGAACGACCCACTCCCAGACGACGGTGTCGTTCGCCCGGTCGTAGACGAACACGCGGTCGTCGCTCACCCCCCGGGTCGCGTCGTAGTTGCGCATGTTCGCCACGACGAGGTTCCCGCTCGGCAGCATGTCCACGTCGTGGGTGTCCACGATGTCGAGGCGCTCGACCCACACCTGCTCGCGGGTCTCGGGGTCGAACTCGTAGACGACCGTCCGTTCCGGCCGCGTGGACGTGACGAGCAGGTTCCCGTTCGACAGCGGGTCCACGTCGTAGAACCACCAGAAGTCCTCGCGGACGCCGCTCTCGATCCAGCTCTCGTTCGCCGCCGGCGTGGCCGACACCAGCCGCGGCGGCTTCTTGTGGTTCCCCCGCCCGTCCAGATGGAACCCCTGGGCGCTGACCACCGTCGGCCCCCCGGCGGGGCTCGTCACTCGCCCCGGTCCGATCGACGGCCGCCGGTCGGGATCGTACGCCAGCGTCGTGCCCGCGGCCGCCCCCAGGAGGGCGAGGACGGCGAGCGCGACCGCCGCCCGGGCGAGGCGTCGTCGCACGGACGCGGATGTGCGGCCCGCGGAAAATCCCTTGCGGTCCGTGGTCCCGTCCCGCGCGCACCGCGCGCCGCGATCAGCGGTCGGCCAGCAGTTCCGTCGCGGTCAGCAGGGCGTCGAGTTCGACGCCGTGCTCGGCCAGCAGGTCGGCCGCCCCCGACTCGCGGTCGACCACGACGAGCACCCGGTCGACGACGGCGCCCGCCTCCCGGAGGGCCTCGACGGCGTCGAGCGCGCTCCGACCCGTCGTCGCCACGTCCTCGAGGACGACCACCCGCTCGCCCTCCGACAGGCGCCCCTCGATCCGGTTGCCCGTGCCGTACTCCTTGGCCCGCTTGCGGGCGATGACGTACGGGTTGCCCGTCTCGACGCTCGTGGCCGCCACCAGCGGCACGGCGCCGAGCGCCACGCCGGCCAGCGTCGTCTCGCCCACCCGGTCGGCGAACGCCCGCGCGACCAGGTCCAGACAGTGGGGGTCCGTCTCGAAGCGGTACTTGTCGACGTAGTAGTCGCTGGTGCCGCCGTGGGAGAGTTCGAACTCGCCGTACCTGACCGCGTCGGCGTCGCGCAACGCGGCGAGGAGTTCCGCCCGGGAGACCGTCATCGGGCCGCCGTACCCCGCGACGGGATAAAACGTTCCCGCTCGCGCTCCCGGCCCCCGCGGTGCCCCCGACCGCCACCCTCTTGTGGGTCGTCGCCGTGTGCCGCCCCGATGGCCGATCCCGACGCCGGCGCCCTGCGGCCACGCGAGGTCGTCCGGCGGGTGCCCCACCTCCGGCAGTTCGATGACGACGGCGTGATGGCGGCCGTCCGGGACCTGACGGCGGCGGCGCCGGCGTACTTCTGGACCGTGCCGGCCGCGACCGGGGACCACCACCACCCGCTCTGCCGCGGCGACCACGGCCTCTGGGCGCACACGCTGATGGTCGCGACCGTCGTCGAGCGCCTCGCGGACTCGTACGTCGAGCGGGGACTGATCGCGCGCGGGGACGTGGATCTGGCCCGCGCCGCCGCGGTCCTCCACGACCAGCGCAAGAACGGGCCGCCGGGGGACCCGGCGCCCGCGTCCGTCCCGGACCACGACCTGCGGATGGCCGCCGTCGTCCGTGAGTCGCCGCTGCCCGACCGGGTCGCCGACGCCGTCGGGGCGCACATGGGCCCGTGGTACGACGGCCCCGAACCGGAGACGCCGCTGGCGGACCTGGTCCACGCCGCCGACATGGTCGCCTCGACGGCGACGATCACGCCGAAGGTGCACGGCCCCGTCCCGGAGGAACTGGCCGCCATCGGCGTCGAGGGGGTCCCCCCCGACGGCTGACCGGCCACGGCCCGGCGGGGGCGTGTGCCGCCCGCGGGCCGACCGTCTGACGGGTGTTTTTGGGCCGGAGGGGCGTGGCACACGGTGCCCGGTTTCGGGCATTCCCCCGCCCCGTCCGCGCGACGGCGGCGGACTCGGGGCCCCGGCCGCTCCTGCGATTCCCCCGGGCCCTCGTACCGTTTTCGCGGCGGCGGGCGGCGCCGGCGTGGCCGCTCACCACGGCTCCGACTTCAGCCCGAGGGCGTACGCGACGGCGTTGGTTCCGACGTGGAGCAGCGGCGTCGCCACGAGCACCACCCCGACGGCGGGGAGCGTGAACGTGCGGAGGAACCACCCGGGCGCGAGGGCCGCCGCGAGCGCGAGCGCGCCGACGACGAAGTCGAGCTGGTCGACCAGCGGGACCGGGCTCCCCCGTCCCCGGCCGGTCCGGCGCTTGAGGAACGAGGCCCCGACGTCGCCGGCCATGGCCCCGGCGGCCAGCCCGACGGCGGCCGGGAGCGGGAACGGGGGGAGGGCGACGCCGAGCAGCGCGGCGATCCCGGGCCGGACGGCGTCGAGCGCGAGCGCGAGCGCCACCCCCGCGAGGACGCCCGCGGCGGTCCCCCGCCAGGTCTTGCCGTCGCCGAGCAGCCGCCGCCCGCCCCAGGTCCGGCCGCCGTCGATGGGCCGGCCGCCGCCGGCCAACACCGCCGCGTTGTTCGGCACGTACGCGGGGAGCATCGCCCAGAGCGCGCCGACGACGAGCGCGTACGTGCCCATGGGGTGGCGTGCAGGTCGGCGGCTCTTAGCCCCGGCGGTCCGCGGCGGCCGGGCGACCGACGACGCGGCGCCCCGCCCGGCCGTCTCCCGTTCCCGTGCGACCGCCGCCCGCGACCCGCCGACGCGGGGAACGTTAATTCCCCGAGAGACCAGGGGGTAGGGGATGTCCGTACCGGACCTCGTCGGGCGCGATCGCGGCGGACCTGCTCGACCACGCGCGGGCGGGGCTGACCGAGCGCGGCCTCCCCCGCGCGACCGCCGACGAGTACCTCCGCCCGATCCGGGGGCGCGCCAGGCGCCGGACGACCCCGGCGCGCTGGAAGCACGACCGGGTCAGCGAGCGGGTCGCTGCCGGGGCCTCCCTGGAGGGGGCGATCGCGGGGATGCAGGCCGAGTACCTCGACCGCCAGCGCGAGACGCTGCTCGCGGGGTCGTTCCTCGACTGGATCGCCGGGCCGGGTGCGCGGTGACCGGCGCCGGGGGCGGCCTCGCCTACAGCCGCATCCCGCCGTCGACGTGGAGCACCTCGCCGGTGACGAACTCGTGGGCCGCGAGGAACCGGACCGCCGACGCGACCTCCTCGGGCTGGGCCTCGTACCGGTCGATCAGGGTATCGACGGTGCGGTGGCCCCGGAACCGCTCGGCCTCCAGGAACTCGACGATGTCGTCGTTCATCGGCGTGTCCACCGGGCCCGGGACGACGGCGTTCGCGCGCGCGCCGTCCTCGCCGAGTTCGCGGGCCAGCGCCCGGGTGAAGCCGAGCAGGCCGGCCTTCGCGGTGGCGTAGGAGACGTCCACGCTCCCGATTTCGGCCGCGACGCTCGAGACGTTGACCACGACCCCGCCCCGGTCCCGGAGGGTCGGGGCCGCCGCCCGCGCGGCGTTGATCGCCCCCTCGACGTTCACCGCCAGGGTCCGCCGGACGGTCTCGGGGTCGAGGTCCTCGACGGCGGCCGGCGCGGTGTAGCCGGCGCAGTTCACGAGCACCCCGAGCGGCGCGAACTCCGCGGCCCCCTCGACCAGCCGCCGGGCCTCCTCGGGGTCGGTGAGGTCGGCGCCAGCGGTGCGGGCCCGGCCGGCGCGCTCGCGCGCCGTCTCGGCGGCCGCCGCCGCCGCCTCCGCGTCCGTGTGGTACGCGACCGTCACCGCCGCGCCGGCGGCCGCGAGTTCCGCCACGACCGCTCGTCCGATCGCCCCCGATCCGCCGGTGACGAGCGCGCCCGTCCCGTCGAGCGTCATCACGCCCCCCGTTGGCCCGACCCGCATACGTACCTTTCCCTCGGCGCCGCCGCGGCGGTCGCCGGGCCGATCAGCCGCGGAACTTCCCGGGCGTCGGCGTCCAGTCCCACGACCGGTAGCGCAGGCGGGGCTCGGCGTCGGCCGGGACGGCGCCGTGGTCGCGGAGGAACGCCCTGATCCCCCGCCCGCCGCCGAAGTCGCCGCGGTACCAGAGGAAGACCCGGGGGACGCGGGCGACCCCCGACGCGGGGTCGTACTCGACGGTCCCGTCGAGGTACGCCCGGGTCGCCGCGTCGAGCTGGTCGTCCACCCGCTCGGGGTCGTACGCCCGGATGGCCGGACAGCTCGCGGCGCCGCAGTTGAGCGCGAAGTGGATCCGCGGGTCGGGGTCTGACAGCCGGTAGCGGCGCTCGAATGCGCTCGGGCGCAGGCGGGGGAGGTAGCCGAGGCCGTACTTCGAGCGCGACCCCCGGAGGACCCCCTGCTCGATGTCGTCCAGCCCCAGGTCCGTGCCGGCGACGGTGACACAGGAGGTCCTGAAGAAGCGCAGGAAGCCGAGCGGCCCCCCGAAGGGGTCCTCGCGTCGCGCCAGGAGGAGCTGGGTTCCGGCGTTGTAGAGGTTGAGCCAGAACGCGAGCGCGGTCGCCCGGTCGGACCGCACCGGCGCGAGCGCGTCGTGGTCGGCCGCGGCGAGCGCCGCCAGGTGGGGGCCCGGAGGCTCGCCGTCCCTGATCGCCTCCAGCAGCAGCCGCGCCCGCCGTGCCGGCGGCTGGTCCGCGGCCGGCGCCGGGTCGACCCCGCCGGTGGCTCCCGAACGATCGCTCACGGCCGGCACAGGCCGCGCCGGGCGAAAAGGGTTGTGCGGTCCGGCGCCGCCGTCGCCCACCTGCGGCGCGCGGCGCGCGGGCCGCCGACGCCCCCCGATGCGTCGGGCCCGCACGCCTGCCGTGGATTTAACACCGTTCGCCCCTCCCGAACCCCCGTGGGATCCGATCGCACACACCTCGCGTCGACGACGAGCCTCTGCCCGACGTGCCTCGACCCCGTCCCCGGGCGCTACGAGGCCCGCGACGGCGCCGTCCACCTCGCGCGGACGTGCCCGGACCACGGCCCGTCGAGCCGGCAGGTCTGGGGGTCGGTCGAGCACTGGGAGTGGGCCGGCTCGTTCGGCCCCGACGTCGCCGGCGACCCGGACGCGAGCGGGGCGGCCGGCGGCGACGACGGCGGCGCCGCGGACGCCGACGCGGACGCCGGCGCGAGCGACGGGCCCGGGGGCGAGGGCGCCGACCCCCCCATCGACCCCGCGACCGACCTGACGGTGGACGACGACCACGCCTGCCTGGCGGTGGTCGAGGTCACCGAGGACTGCAACCTCTCGTGCTCGTACTGCTTCGCCAGTTCGGGGCCCGGCGGCCGGCACCGGCCGTTCGACGAGGTGATCGACCTCCTGGAGGTCGTCCGGAGCGGCGCCGGCCCGCGCCCGGTCCAGTTCTCCGGCGGGGAGCCGACCGTCCGCGACGACCTCCCGGCCCTGATCGAGCGCGCGGCCGGGATGGGGTTCGACCACGTGCAGGTGAACACCAACGGGCTCCGCCTGGCCCGGGAGGACGGGTACGCCGAGCGCCTGGCCGACGCCGGCCTCGCCGCGGTCTACCTCCAGTTCGACGGCCTCGATCCCGGGACCTACGAGGCCCTCCGCGAGGTCGACCTGACCGGGGAGAAGCGCGCGGCCGTGGCGGCCTGTCGCCGCGCCGACCTCCCGGTCGTCCTCGTCCCGACGGTGGTGCCCGGCGTCAACGACGACGAGATGGGCGACGTCGTCCGGTTCGCCCTGGACAACCGCGACGTCGTCCAGTCGGTCAACTTCCAGCCGGTCGCCCACTTCGGGCGGTACGAGCGGAACGACGGCCGGTTCTCGCTGGACCGGGCCGCCGAGGCGCTCGCGGACGGCCTGGACGCCCTCGACGCGCGCGACCTCCTCCCGGTGCCGTGTTGCTCATCGTACTGTCAGCTCGCGACCGCCCTCCTGCCCGACGGCGACGGGGGCGCGGTTCCGCTCACCGGCTTCCTGAGCCCGTCGGCGTTCGACGCCCTCGCGGGCTCCATCGACGAGGCCGACTGGCTGGAGCTCCTGGCCGGGACGCCGGCCGGGGGCGCGACCGCCTGCACGGCCGCGGACTGTTGCGGGCTCGACGCGGCCGTCCCCGGCGACGCCGGCGACATCCTCGACGCCGTCCTCCCGGTTTCGATCACCGGGTTCATGGACGCCGACGCGGCCGACGCCGAGCGCCTCGACAACTGCTGCATCTCGGTGCCGACGCCGGACGGCGACCTCGTCCCCTTCTGTGCGTACAACATGACGACCGAGGACGGGCGGTACGCGCTCCGCGAGCGCGGCGGCTGGGGCGGACGCCCGGCGGTCGGGGAACCCGGTCGGCCGGAGGGGGACGAACCGGCGGCCGACGGGTCCTCGCCCCCGTCGGCCGCCGGCGGGGGGTAGCCGCGTGGCCGCGGACCACCCCGTCGACGCGCTGCTCGCGGACCCGTGGGCGGCGCTCCGGGTCGCGTTCGGCGACCCGCTCCACCCCGGCGGGCGGGCCGCCACCGCGGCGCTCCTGGACAGCGCCGGCGTGGGGAGCGGTACGCGCCTGCTCGACGCCGGGTGCGGGGCGGGCGCGGCGTTCGCCCTCGCCCGCGAGCGGGGTGCCCGCCCGGTCGGCGTCGACCGCGACCCCGCGACGGGCCCGGACGGCGCCGACCCGTCGGCGACGGTACGGGGCGACGTCGCGCGGCTCCCGCTCCGGGCCGGCGCCGTCGAGGTCGTCCTCTCGGAGTGTGTCCTCTGTCTGGCCCCGTCGGTCGAGCGCACGCTCGCGGAGTTCCGGCGGGTCCTCGCGTCCGGCGGTCGCCTGGCGCTGTCGGACGTCGTCGTCGAGGGCGACCCGCCGGACCTCCCGGCGCCGCTCGCCGGGGCGCTCTGTCTCGCCGGCGACCGGTCCCGCGGGGCGCTGCTGGACCGCCTCGACGCCGCCGGCTTCGCGGTCGGGGAGGTCCGCGACCACCGGTCGGACCTCCTCGCCATGCGCGACCGCGCGGCCGACCGCATCGACTACGAGGGGCTGCTCGGCGCGCTGGGGGAGCGCGGCCGGGCGCTCCGGGCGGGCGTCCGCCGCCTGGAGCGGGCCGTCGAGGCCGGCCGGGTGAGCTACGTCTCGCTCGTCGCGACCGTACCGTAGGGGCGCCCGGACCGGGCCCGACCGGACCGATCAGCCGTCCGACCGCTCTGGGGCGAACTCGAACCGGGCGCCGCCGTCGCTCGCCTCGGTCACGCGGACCGCCCAGCCGTGGGCCTCCGCGATGCGGCGGACGATGGTCAGTCCGAACCCCGTCCCGTCCTCGTCGGTGGTGTAGCCGGACTCGAAGACGCGGTCGCGCTTCTCGGGGGGGATGCCGGGGCCGTCGTCCTCGACGTAGAACCCCTGCCCGTCGAGGGGCCCGACCGCGACCGTGACGGCGGCGGCCCCCCCTCCCTCCCCGTCACCATCGCCGTCCCCGTCGCCGCTCCCGCCCGCCGCGCCCGCGCCGTCGTCCTCCCGACTGTCCGTGGAACCGTGTTCCACGCTGTCACCGGACTCCGTCCGGTTGCCCGTCGAGCCGTGCTCGACGCTGTTCCGAAACAGGTTCTCGAACAGTTCCCGGAGGCGGTCCGGGTCGGCCGACAGCCGCGCCCCCCCGTCGACCCGGAGCGCCGCCCCCGGGGTGGCGACGGTGTCCCAGGCCCGGCGGGCCACCCCGTCGAGGGCGACCGGCTCCGGGTCGGTGACCGTCTCGCCCTGCCGGGCGAGCGTCAGGAGGTCGTCGATGATCCGTTCCATCCGGTCGTGGGCGCGGTCGACGCCGTCGAGGTCGCCCTCGGCGCTCCCCTCGCGGACCAGGTCGAGGTGGGCCCGGGCGACGCTCAGCGGATTGCGGAGGTCGTGTGCGACGACCGAGGCGAACTCCTCCAGGCGCTCGTTCTGCCGTTCGAGTTCGCGCCGGACCGCCTTGCGCTCCGTGATGTCCACGTAGATGGCGTACCCCTCGGGCTCCTCCGCCTCCGGGTTCCGCACCACGATGTGCAACAGGAAATCGCGGAGGCCGTCGGCCGTCTCCCGGCGCACCTCGGCCCGGACGCGGCCCTCCGAGAGGATCCGCCGGTTGATCCGGTCGGCCTCCGAACGACGGTCCGGCGGGACGATGAGCTCGTCGAGGTTCTCGCCCTCGACCTCCTCGCGGTCGTAGCCGAACACCTCCTCGAACCGCCGGTTGACCCGCCGGACGATCGGCTCGCCGTCCCGCGCCACGCCGTGCGTGACCGGGGTGGGCAGGTTCTCGAACAGCGTCTCGAACCGGTCGCGCTCGCGCTGGAGGCGGCGTTCGCGCGCCTTGCGCTCGGTCACGTCGTTCAGGATCGCCTGGCCCGCGACCGCGCCCTCGTACGTCACGGGCGCGCCGGCGGTGACCGCGTGCTTTCGCTCGCCGTCGGTAGCGACGAACGCCGCCTCCGTCGGGGCCACCGACTCGCGCTCCTCGATAACCCGCCGGACGCGCTCGGCGATCCGGTCGCGTTCCTCCGGGGCGACGAACTCGACGGCCCGCCGACCGACGACCGCGTCGCGGCGCCCGCCGTTCACGAACGCCACCGCCGCATCGTTGACGTACTGTATCACGCCGTCCGCGTCGTAGACCGCGACGGGCACCGGGGCGGTCTCGACCACCTCCCGGTGCCACTCGCGTGCTCCCTCCGCTCCCTCTTCCGGCGGCATGTCCGTTCGTGTATATACCATCCAAATGATAAGTGTTTGGTCCGCACGGCGCCGGACGCGACCGCCGGTGCCGGCCACCGGGCGCCGGGCGCCGGATCAGTCCGACCGCGCCGGGTCCCAGGCCGCGGCCGCGCGGTGGTCGGCCGCCGCCGCCCGCACCCCGTCGGCGTCGAGGATCCCCGCCTCGGTCACCACGCCCGCGACGAGGGCCGGGGGCACCCGCTCGAACAGGGGGACGGCCGGCCGGATCGGCGCCTCGCCGTCGTAGAGGGCGCCCGGATCGCCCGACTCGGTGGGGGCGTCGTCGTCCGGCCGCACCTTGTCCCGGGCGGCCACGACCCGGAACGGACGGTCGGCGGCGTCGGCCGCGAGCGCGAGCGGCCGGCTCCCGGTCTTGTTGACGACCGTCCCGTCGGGGAGGACCGCGTCGGCGCCGACGAGCGCGGACGCCGCGTCCGGGACCGCGGTCCCGGACGCGAACGCGCCGGGGAGGGCCGCGTCGGTCACCAGCGTCACGTCCCGCCCGTCGGCGAGCGCCTCGGCCGTCGCCACCCCCTCCCGCTCCGGGCGGGACTCGCCGACCACGACGGGGACGTCGGCCCGGCGGAGCGCCGCGAGCGCCGTGCCCGACCGCGAGCAGGTGGCGACCGGGCCGTCGAGCAGGTCGGCCGCGCGGGCCGCCGCCTCGCGGTCGGCCGCCGCGGCGTCGTCGAGGGTCGATTCCGCGGCCAGACGGACGGCCGCAGCCGTCCGGTCGGCCGACGACATCGCGCGGTTCACCCGGTTCGTGACGGCGGCCATCGCCGGGCGGGCGTCCCGGAGGTCGCGGGCGACGGCGGCGACCGTCGCCCAGTCGTCGGCGGTCGCGGCGCGGTCACGCAGGACCGCGAGCGCCCGGAGCGAGAGCCACGTCGAGCCGTGTTCGCGGTCCGTTCGCACCGTCTCGACGGTTGGCGCGACCCGACGGTAGGCCGCCCACAGCCCCGGCACGGTCTCCCGGTCGCGCATCGCCGGCGCGTGGACCCACTCCCAGTCGGCGAGTTCCTCGTTCGGGTCAACGTCGCGGTCGGCCGCCGCGAACAGGAACGGGTGGACGGTCCACTCCCGGTCGCCGTCGGTCACCGACAGCGGGTCGCCGGCGCGGACGGGCGTCGCGTCCAGGCCCGTCTCCTCGACGATTTCGCGGCGGGCGTCGTCGGGCGCGTCGGCCGGGTCGCCCTCGACGTAGCCCGAGACCCCGGCCCACCGGCCGGCGTACGTCCCGACGGCGTCGCTCCGGCGGGTCAGGAGCACCCGTCCGCCGTGCCGGAGAAAACAGGTGACGACGTGGGCGTGCGTTCGGTCGGTCACGCCGGGGAGTTGGGACGCCGGCACAACGGCTTTTGGGGTGGCCACCGTCCCGCCGTCCATGGACGACGCCGTCGATATCGCCCTCTTCGGCGACACGCACGTCCCCTCGCGGGCGCCGGAGATCCCCGGGTGGGTCGCCGACCGGGTGCGCGCGGCCGACCACGCGGTCCACGTCGGCGACTTCGACTCCCGGGCGGCGCTGGAGCGGGTGCGGGACCTCGCCGGGGGCGAGGGGCGCCTCACCGCGGTCCGCGGGAACGTCGATCCGCCGCTGGACCTCCCGCGGGTCGCCACCCTCTCCCGCGGCGGCGTGACGTTCGTCGTCACCCACGGCGACGGCCCGCCGGGGTCCTACCGGGAACGGGTCGCCCGCCGCGCCCGCGAGCACGGCGGCCCCGACGCCGTCGGCGTGGCCGGCCACACCCACGAGTACCTCGACGCCCGCGTCGACGGCGTGCGCGTGCTCAATCCCGGGACCGCGACGGGCGCGCCGCCGTCCGTGGAGGCGTCGATGATGGTCGCGACCGTCGCCGACGGCGCCGTCGACGTGACCCCACACCGGCGGTGAGGGGCGGCCGCGCGCCGAGCGCGGCGCTTTTGTGCGGCCTGGGCGTGCGGGAGGTATGGAACTGTTCGCCGTGCCCGGCCTGCCGGAGGTGCGCGAGGGCGACGACATCGCCGCGCTGGTGTCCGATCGCGTCTCCCTCCGCCCCGACGACGTGGTCTGTGTCGCCAGCACCGTCGTCTCGAAGGCGGAGGGCCGAACGGCGGACCTCGCGGACTTCCCGGCCGGCCCGCGGGCGGAGGAGGTCGCCGCCCGGATCGAGGAGCAGGCGGGCGAACCGAAGGACCCCCGGTTCGCCCAGGCGGTGCTCGAGGAATCGACGGAGGTGCTGCTGGCCTCGCCGTTCCTGCTGACCGAGACGCGCTTCGGGCACGTGGCCGTCAACGCCGGCATCGACCGGTCGAACGTGCCCGACGCCGACCTCCTCCTGCTCCCCGAGCGGCCGAGCGAGAGCGCCGCCCGGATCCGGGCGGGGCTGGCGGCCGACCGCGTGATCGTGACCGACACCTGCGGCCGGCCGTTCCGCCACGGCCAGCGCGGGGTGGCCGTCGGGTGGGCCGGCACCCCCGCGAGCCGCGACTGGCGCGGCGAACCCGACCGCGACGGGCGGGAACTCGACGTCACCGTCGAGAACGTCATCGACGAACTGGCCGCGGCCGCGAACCTCGTGAGCGGGGAGGGCGCGGGCGGCCGGCCGGTCGTGGTCGTCCGGGACTTCGAGTTCGGCGACCACGACGGCTCTGACGAGCAGTTCCGGGCGGTCGAGGACGACCTCGTCCGGCAGGCGCTCCGCGAGTGGTCGTTCGACGGATGAGGGCGCCGCCGAGCGTCAGACACATTTCGGGCCGGCCCCTGGAACGGGGCGTGCACGCGCGACGACCGCCCGCCCGGCGCGACTGCGGCCGCCACCCTCCCGAGGGGGACGGCCCGCGCGGCTGGCGGGGCCGAGGCGGCGGCCGCGGGCCACGAGGGGGGTGGACCGCGTGTTCGGCGTCGAACTGACCCCGGAGCATCCGGTCGAGCGCCTGGTCGAACTCGGGGGGCTGGCCGAACGCGAGGGGTACGACGCCGTCTTCGCGAGCGTCCACTACAACAACCGCGACCCGTTCGCCGCGCTCGCGCGCCTGGCGGCGGCGACCGACGGCCCGCTGCTCGGTCCCGGGGTCGCCAACCCCCACGACCGCCACCCGGTCACCCTGGCCTCGCAGGTGGCCACCCTCGACGAGGCGAGCGGCGGCCGGGCGGTCTGCGGGATCGGGCCGGGCGACCCGCCGACGCTGGCCAACCTCGGCGCCGGCGACGACCGCGGCCTCCGGCCCGTGGTCGAGACCGTCCGGGTCGCCCGCCGCCTGTGGGGGGGCGAGCGCGTCACCCACGATGGCGCCTTCGCTGCCGACGACGCCGGCCTGAACTACGAGCCCCCGCAGGGGGCCGACATCCCGGTGTACGTCGGCGGCGAGGGTCCGGGGATGTGCCGGATGGCGGCGGTCCACGCCGACGGCCTGCTGTTCAACGGCTCGCACCCGGCCGACCTCGCGTGGGCCCGCGACCGGGTCGAGGAGGGCCTGGCCGACCGGCCGGACGGCCGCGGCGGGTTCGACCTCGCGGCGTACGCGAGCGTGAGCGTCGCGCCCGAGCGGGCGGCGGCGCGCGAGGCCGCCCGGCCGCCCGTGGCCTTCATCGCCGCCGGGGCGGCCCCGCCGGTCCTCGACCGCCACGGGATCGACGCCGACCGGGCCGACCGGATCGGGGAACACATCGCGGCCGGCGAGTTCTCGACCGCCTTCGACCTGGTGACCACCGCGATGATCGACGCGTTCTGCATCGCCGGCACCGAGCGGACCGTCGCCGACCGGATGGCCGCGGTGCTGGCCCACGCCGACTCGCTGGTCGTCGGGTCGCCGCTCGGCCCCGATCTCGGGACGGCGATCAGCCTCGCGGCCGCCGCCCACGACCGGGCGACCCGGTAGCGAACCCGGCCGCGTCCAGGGCGGCCCCGGCCGCGAGGTAGCCGAGGACGGCCACGGCGGCGGTCGTCAGCAGCGCCCCGACCGCGAACGAGACGAACGCGAGCGGGTCGCGCAGCGCGACCTCCACGAGGAAGATGCGGACGAGGCGGACGGCGCTCCCGACCAGTTCGGCGGCGAGCGCGGCGAGCGACGGCATGCCACCCGCTCGGGCCGCGCCCCCCTTGGCCCTGGCGCTCGCGGCACAACCGACAAGCCCCGGCGCGCCCAACCCGGCCCATGGTCCGGGAACCGACCCTCGACGAGTTCGGGTCGGAGGACGCGGCCGACGGCGGCGCCGGGACCGACGCGGCCCCCGGGGACGGGCCGGCCGACGACGATGCGGCCGACGGCCCGAGCGGGGGCGACGAGTCCCCCGAGCGCGACCGGGCCGACGGGGACCCGGACCCGTCGGCGGAGGGAACGACCCCGGCCCCGGCCCCGGATCCGCCCGGGGACGGGGCGGGCCCGGCGCCCGCGCCGATCACCTGCGAGTGGACGCCGGGCGGCGCCGCCTGCGAGGAGTGCGGCGCGACCGTCGAGCGCCGGTGGCTCGACGGCGCCGCGCGGGTCTGTGCGGACTGCAAGGAGTGGTGATCAGCGGTCGAACCTGACGCCCTCGCGCTCGAACCCCTTCGCCAGCGTCGCCTCGTCCACCGAGAGGACCGTGGGGCGCCCGTGGGGACACGCGTATGGGCGCTCGCAGGCGCCGAGGGCATCCACGAGGGCCCGCGCGTCGTCGTCCGAGAGGTCGCCGGCGGCGAGCGAGGGGTGGCAGGCGAGGTCCTTCACCACCGCGTCCCGGCGGTCGGCCCCCGTTCCGGCCCGGAGGGCGTCGACGGCGTCGCGGAGCGTCTCCGGGGCGGCCCGGCGGCCGAGCGGCGCCGGCACCGCCGACACCTTCGCCGTGTCGCCGCCGAACGGCTCGGCCGCGTAGCCGAGGCGGTCGAGTTCGTCGGCCCGTTCCTCGACGACCGCGACGCCGCCGGGCGACAGCGCGACCGTCGCCGGCGGGTCGACCGGGGCCGCGGGGACCGCCCCGTCGCCGAGCGCCGCGCGCAGGCGCTCGTAGTTCACCCGCTCGTGGGCCGCGTGGCCGTCGATCACCAGCAGGTCGCCGTCGGCCTCGCAGAGCACGTAGAGGTCGCGGTACTGCCCGATGACGCGCGCGTCGTCGAACAGCGACGACCCGTCGGCGGGCGCGAGCGCGGCGTCGAGGTCGGTCGCCACCTCGGCCGCCCGGCGGAGGTCGGCCGTCGAGAGCGCGTCCCGCACGGCCGCCGCGACGGCGTCGGCGACCCCCTCGGCGTCGCGCAGGCCCACCCGCCGCTTGTGCGGGTCGACGTTCGGGTCGACCGCCGCGGCGGGGAGCGCGAGCGAGACGGCCGCGATCGGGTGGCGGTCGCCCGGCAGGAGCGATCCGTACCCCCGCCGGACCGCCCGCCGCAGGCCGTCGTCGCGCACCGGCCGCCCGTTGACCGCGACCCGGACGTGGTCGGGCGTCGCGCGCGTCACCGCGGGGTAGGCGAGCAGCCCCGTCACCTCGACCGGATCGTCGCCGACCGTCGCCTCCGCGGAGAGGGTCGTCGACTGCCCGGCCACCGAGCGGTCGTAGACCCCGAGCGCCGCGTCGGTCGGCCCCGTGCCGGGCGTCGAGAGCGTCTCGCTCCCGTCGTGGACCAGGCGGAACGCGACGTCCGGGCGACAGAGCGCGTAGTCCGCGACCAGGTGCGAGATCCGTCCGAACTCCGTCCGCGCCGTGCCGAGCGACGCCCGGCGGGGCTCCCGGTTGTGGAACAGGTCCGTGACGGCGACCGTCGTCCCCCGGCCGCGCGCGGCCGGCTCGACCCGGCGCTCCCCGTCGCGGTCCACCACCACGCGGGTGGCCTCGCCGTCCCCGTCGCCGGTCACGAGTTCGAGGCGGGCGACTGCGGCGATGCTCGCCAGCGCCTCGCCCCGGAACCCCAGCGTCCCGACCCGGTCGAGGTCCGCCGCCGTTCCGACCTTGCTCGTGGCGTGGCGCTCGACCGCGAGTTCGGCGTCCGCGCGGGACATCCCCCGGCCGTCGTCGCGGACCTCGATCCGGTCGGTGCCGTCGCCGTCGACGGCGACCGCGATCCGGTCGGCGCCGGCGTCGAGTGCGTTGTCGAGCAGTTCCGCGACGACCCGCGCCGGGCGGGTGATCACCTCACCCGCGGCGATCCGCTCGCGCGCCGCGGGGTCGAGGCGGCCGATCCGGTCGCCCCCGCCGGTCCCGTCGGCACGCTCCCGCTCCGGGCGCCGCGGCCCGTCCTCCCCCGCCCGCCCGTCGTTCGTCCCGCCGTCCGCCGCCCCGTCGCCCGACGGTCGCCCGTCGGTCCCGTTCGACCCGGGCCGACCGTCGGCCGTCATTCCCGGTCACCCCGCAGCCGCCGCTGCAGGTCGTGCAGGCGGTTCAGCGCATCCAGCGGCGTCGTCGTCGCGAGGTCCATCCCGCGGATCGCCGACGCGACCGCCGCGGCGTCGGCGGGCGGGTCGTCGCCGGCGGCGGCCGCGCACCCGCCCCCGCCGTCCGCGTCGTCCGCCGCCGTCGTGTCCGCGTCGTCCGCCCGGCCGCTACCGGCCGCCGCCCCGTCGCCGCCCGCCCGCCCGTTCCCCGCGTTCGACCCGTCACTACCGCCCGTCGACGCGCCGCCGTCGGCGTCGGCCGCGCTCCCGGCGCCCGTCGACGCCCCGTCGCCGGCGACCGACCCGTTGGTCCCGGCGCCCGCGGCGCCGTCGGCGGCCTCGGCGAAGTCCGCGAGCGTCGGCGCCCCGCCCCCGTCCGCCCCGACGAGGTCGTAGGCCCGCTCCACCACGGCCTCGGGCACGCCGGCGAGGCGGGCGACCTCGATGCCGTACGAGGAGGAGGCCGCCCCCTCCGCGACGCGGTGGAGGAAGGTCACGTCCCCGGGGTCGTCGCCGTCACGGGCCACCCGGAAGTGGAGGTTGCGCACCCGCTCGCGGTCGTCCGCGAGGTCCGTCAGGTCGTGGTAGTGGGTGGCAAAGAGCGTCGTCGCGCCGACCTCGTCGTGGAGGAACTCGGCGGCCGCGCGGGCGATGGCCCGCCCGTCGGCGGTCGAGGTGCCCCGCCCGACCTCGTCGAGGAGGACCAGCGACCGGTCGGTGGCGCCGTGGAGCACCGCGGTGAGTTCGGCCATCTCCCGCATGAACGTCGACTCGCCGCCCGCGATGTCGTCGCTGGCCCCGACCCGGGTGAACACCCGGTCGACGACCGGGAGCCGGGCCGCGTCCGCGGGCACGAAGCTCCCGGCCTGGGCGAGCACGCAGGCCAGGGCCACCTGGCGCATGTACGTCGACTTGCCGCTCATGTTCGGCCCGGTGACGACCGCCACGGTCCCGCGCCGGAGCGAGACGTCGTTCGGGACGAACTCCGTCGTCCGCTCGACGGTCGGGTGGCGGCCGGCCCGGACCTCGAACGCGGGCCCGCCCGGGGAGGCGTCGGCGTCGGTCCCGTCGGTCACTGCGCTCCCCTCGACATCGGTCCCGTCGGTCCCGTGGGCCCCTTCAGTTCCCTCGGCGTCTCCCCCCCCGTCGACGAGCGTCGGTCGGACGTAGTCCCGCTCGACGGCGACGGCCGCGAGCCCGGCGAGCGCGTCGAGCGCCGCCACGGCGTCGGCCAGCGCCTGCAGGCGGTCGGTCTCGTCCGCGACCGCCGCCCGCACCTCGCAGAAGAGGTCGTACTCGAGCGCGTCGGCCCGTTCGGCCGCCCCCAGGATCTCGTCCTCGCGCTCCTTCAGTTCGGGCGTGTAGAACCGCTCGCTGTTCTTCAGCGTCTGGCGCCGGGTGTAATCGTCGGGCACCCGGTCGAGGTTCGAGTCGGTGACCTCGATGTAGTAGCCGTGGACCCGGTTGTGGCCCACCTCCAGGGTGTCGATGCCGGTCCGATCGCGCTCGCGGGCCTCCAGATCGGCCACCCACGCCCGGCCCTCGCGTTCGGTGGCGCGCAGGTCGTCGAGGTCGTCGTCGTAGCCCTCGCGGATCACGCCGCCCTCGGTCAGTTCGGCCGGCGGGTCCTCACGGATCGACGCCTCGATCCGCTCCCGGACCTCCGGGAGGGGGTCGAGCGCGGCCCGGAGGTCCCGCAGGCGGTCGGTCCCGGCGTCGGACAGCGCCGCGCGCAGGTCCGGCACGGCCGCGAGCGTCCCCGCCAGCGCCCGCAGATCGCGGGCGTCGGCGCGCCCCCTGGCGACGCGGCCGGCCAGCCGCTCGATGTCGTAGACCGCCCGGAGGCGGTCCCGGACCCGCTCGCGGGCGACCGACCGGTCGGCGAGTTCCGCCACCGCGTCCAGCCGCGCCTCGATCGCCCCGCGGTCGACCAGCGGCCGCCGGAGCCACGACGACAGCCGCCGCCGGCCCGGCGCCGAGACGGTGCCGTCGATGGCGTCGAACAGCGGCGTTCCCTCGCCGGGGCCGCGCCCCTCGAACAGTTCGAGGCTGCGGACCGCGGCGGCGTCCAGCCCGAGGCGGTCCCGGGGATCGTACCGCCTGATCCGCGAGACGTGGCCGAGCGGTCCGTCGTCGCCGTCGGCGAACTCGGCGTACGAGAGGGCGGCCCCGCAGGCCCGGAGTTCGGCGTCGTTCTCGACGACCGCCGCCGGCGAGGCGACGTACGCGGACAGCGTCTCCGCGGCGGCCGCCCGGTCGAACCGGTTGGGCTCGTCGGTCACCCGGGGCTCGGCGTCCAGGAGGTCGCGCGGGTCGGCCGCGTCGGGCCCCACCAGCAGTTCCGCGGGGCCGAGCCGGGCGAGTTCGTCGCCCAGCCGGTCGCGGTCGGGCGCGCTCGTCACCAGGCACTCCCCGGTGGAGACGTCCACCGCGGCGAGCGCGCGGGGCGGGCCGGCGGACCCGCCGCCGTCGCCCCGGGCCACCGCGGCCAGGTAGGTGGCGTCGGGCGCGAGCAGCTCGTCGTCCACCACGGTGCCGGGGGTGACGACGCGGGTGACCGCGCGCTCGACCAGGCCGTCGGCCTCGTCGGGGTCCTCGACCTGGTCGGCGACCGCGACCCGGTGGCCGGCGTCGAGCAGCCGTTCGATGTACGTCGCGGCGTTTTCCACGGGGATGCCGGCCGCGGCGTAGGTCCCGGTCGAGTCCTCGCGCTCGATGAGCGTCAGGTCGCAGGTGCGGGCCACCGCCTCGGCGGTCGCGCAGAACGTCTTGTAGAAGTCGCCGACGCGGAACAGCACCAGGGAGTCGTCGTACCGCTCGCAGACCTCGACGTACTGCCGGAGCATCGGCGTCAGTTCCTCGGCGGACTCGGC
Organism: Haloferacaceae archaeon; assembly: GCA_042219485.1. Taxonomy (GTDB): domain Archaea; phylum Halobacteriota; class Halobacteria; order Halobacteriales; family Haloferacaceae; genus CAZMLQ01. Next base: position 2,161 of record JBDGPV010000038.1, on the reverse strand, counting down.
CAGCCGTTCGGGCGGGCCGGTGACCGATGCCATACCCGTTGGGGCGCGGCTCCGGCACTAAATAACCGTCGGGGCGGGCGGAATCGCCGGGCGACGGCGACCCCAACCGTGCCGGGGAAGCGCGGGGACGGGCGGGCCCCGGTCGTAGCGGGGGGGCGCGGGGGCCCGCGTCTACCCCCGCCCCCGTCTCCACCCCTGCCTCCGCCGGGGGTCGAGTGTCACCGGTACCCACACCCAGCAGAGTTAGGTGGCCGGAGGCCGTACCGGAGGTGTCCGATGGGGGGATCCTCGCCGGGGCACCGCCGATGAGCGACACACCACAGGAACCCGGCGCGGACGCCGACGGGCGTCCGGCGCCGCTGCCGGTCACCGAGGCGGCCGACGTGGCGGAGCGCATCGTCGCCAACGTCGAGGAGGTCGTCGTCGGCCAGCACGACACCGTCGAGCACCTGCTGGTCGCGGTGCTGGCCCGCGGCCACCTGCTCCTCGAGGACGTGCCGGGCGTCGGGAAGACGATGCTGGCCCGCGCGGTGGCGACGTCGGTCGACTGCTCGTTCAACCGCGTCCAGTTCACCCCCGACCTGCTGCCCTCGGACGTGACCGGCGTCAACGTCTTCAACCGGAAGACCCGGGAGTTCGAGTTCCAGCCCGGGCCGGTGTTCGCCAACGTCGTCCTCGGCGACGAGATCAATCGGGCACCCCCGAAGACACAGGCGGCGCTGCTGGAGGCCATGGAGGAGGAGCAGGTCACCGTCGACGGCGAGACGCGCCCGCTGCCCGACCCGTTCGTCGTCATCGCCACCCAGAACGACGTCGAGGCGGGCCGGACCTACGACCTCCCGATGGCGGAGGTGGACCGCTTCATGAAACGGCTCGCGCTCGGCTACCCGAGCGAGCGCGAGGAGACCGACCTGCTCGGCCGGATCGCCGGCCGGCACCCCATCCGGTCGCTGGAGCCCGTCGCGACGGTGACGGACCTGCGCCGCGCCCGGCGGACGGTCGCCGAGGTGGACGTCCGGGAGCCGGTCCGCAACTACGTCTCCCGGCTGGCCGCCCACACCCGCGAGGCCGCGGCGCTCGGGGCCAGCCCCCGCGGGAGCATCGCCGTCCTGCGGGCCGCCCAGGGACGCGCGGTCCTCCGCGGCCGCTCGTTCGTCACGCCGGACGACGTGCAGGCCGAGCTCCCGACGGTCTGGGGTCACCGGATCGATCCCGGCCCCGAGGCGGCCGACGGGGCGGCCGTCGTCCGCGCGGCCCTGGAGGAGGTCCCCGTCGAATGAGGACGCGGCTCACCCGCCGGGGGTGGGCGCTCGTCGGCGTCGTCGCCCTCGGGACCGGGATGGCCGCCCGGTACGGGGCCCGGTCGCTCGACGCGGTGGTGCTGCCCTGCGTCGTGGCGCTCGTCGCCGCGCTGGTCCGGGCACGCCGTGTCGACACGCCGGCGGTCACCCGCTCCCTCCCGCCCGCCGCGCCGGCCGGGACCGAGGGGACGGTGACGCTCCGGTTCGGCCCCGACCGGCCGGTCCGGGCGCGGGTGCGCGACCGCCTGCCGGCGGCGCTCGGCGGCGACCCGACCGGGGAGGCCGTCCTCGGGGCCGAGCCGGTCCGGTACCGCGTCCGGCGGCGCCGGCGCGGCCGGCACGCCGTCGGCCCGGCCGCGGTGTACACGACGGACGTGCTCGGCCTCGTGGAGACCCGCCGCGACGCCGGGGGGCGGGACCGGCTGCTGGTCTACCCCCGGGTCCGAACCCTCCCCGCGGCGACGCTCGGCCTCCTCCGCGGGACGGTGCTGGACGGGCGGGCGGGCGACCGCGACGAGTTCGCCGGCCTCCGGGAGTACGTCCGGGGCGACTCCCCCCGGGACGTCAACTGGAAGGCGAGCGCGAAGCGCGACGACCTGGTCGTCACGGAGTTCGCCGGCGCGCGGCCGGAGGACGCGGTGACGCTCGCGGCCGGCGGCGCCCGCGGGCGGGGCGACGCGATGGCCGAGGCGGCGGCGAGCCTCGGCGACGCGCTGCTCCGGGAGGGCGTCCCCGTGCGGCTCCTGACCGCCGACGGGGAGCGGTCGTTCGAGCCGGCCGACCGCGACGACCTGCTCGCGACGCTCGCCACCGCCCGCGCGGGGACCGTCCCCGGCGCCGAGGGGGCCGACGCGGCGGTC
>JBDGPV010000108.1:0-25384 GCA_042219485.1 Haloferacaceae archaeon | reverse complement strand
ACACCGAGGACGTGTACGCCGGCATCGAGTGGGAGGCCGGCACCGACGAGGTCGAGCGCGTCCGGGAGTTCGTCGAGGAGGAGATGGGCTTCGACGACACCATCCACGACGGACCCGTCGGCCTCGGGGTCAAGCCGATCACCGAGTTCGGCACCAAGCGCCTGGTGCGCAAGGCCATCGACTACGCCCTGGAGAACGACCGCGACTCGGTGACGCTCGTCCACAAGGGCAACATCATGAAGTTCACCGAGGCGCAGTTCCGCGACTGGGGCTACGAGGTCGCCGAGGAGGAGTACGGCGACGAGGTCATCACCGAGGACACCCTCTGGGAGGAGCGCGACGGCGAGCAGCCCGATGACGCGGTCGTCGTCAACGACCGCATCGCGGACAACATGCTCCAGCAGTTGCTGACCCGGACCGACCAGTACGACGTGCTGGCGATGCCCAACCTCAACGGCGACTACCTCTCGGACGCGGCCGGCGCGCAGATCGGGGGGCTCGGGGTCGCACCCGGCGCCAACATCGGCGACGGGCGGCTGCTGGCCGAGCCGGTCCACGGGTCGGCGCCGAAGTACGCCGGCCAGGACAAGGTCAACCCCACCGCGATGATCCTCTCGGGGCGCATCATGCTCGACTACCTCGGGTGGGAGGACGCCGCCGACCTCGTCGGCGAGGCCGTGGAGAACACCATCGCCTCCGGCCGGACCACCTACGACCTCCACCGGAACATCGAGGGCGGCGAGAAGCTCTCGACCAGCGGGTTCGCCGACAGCGTGATCGACGAGATCGAGGCGCTCGCGTAGCGGCGCTACGCCCGCACCGTCCACTCACCGCCGTCCTCGCGAACGACGGCGTCGAACGCGCTCATCAGCCGGTGGAGCGTCCGGTCGTCGTGGGCCCGGGGATCGACGTGCCAGTGGCTCGCTCCGACGCGGGCGATCCGGCTCGTCATCACGTCCACGAACCGGTAGGCCCGCTCGAAGGACACCTGCCCCAGGAGGGGCGACAGCGAGTCCACGCAGGCCCGCACGGCGCCCCGGTCCCACCGCCTGAGCGCCGTCGTCATCCGGATGCCGATCCCGGTCAGGTCGGTCACGTCCGCGACGTGAGCGCCCCGCGGGTTCGGCCCGACGGCGCCGACGTTCACCAGCGCGAGCAGGTCGTCGTCGCGGGCCCGCTCCCGGTAGCCGTCGGCGAGGGCGTCGGCGCGGCGGCCGATCCCGACTCCCAGAACCCGGAGGGATCGGTCCTCCGGCCGGCCCAGCAACGCCGCCGCGGTCCGCCGGGCCTCCGGATCGCCCCCCCGGTCGAACACGAGCACGCTCGTGCCGTCGCCCGGATCGATCCCTCGCCCGGCGGCGGCGCGTCCGGGCCCACGGACCTCAGGCGCGGACATCCGCGACCCCCCTCCGGCGGGTGGGGCGGTCCCCCGGTCCGGCGTCGCGGCGATCCCCGGGTCGCCGCGGCCCGCTCTCGACGCCCGACGCGTCTCGCTCCGGCGCGATCCGATCCTCGGCTGCCATCACGAGCGCCTGCACCGGCGGTACACTTCAAAGAACCCCACCGATTATCGGACACGAAACCGCGACGGCCCGGTTATCACGTTCGAAAACAGCGGCCTACGGCGCCCCGTCGGCTCCGCGGTCGGTCCCCGGCCGGGTCCGTCGGCCCTCGCCGGGGGGCCCGACGACTAAGTGTTCGCCCGCCCCACGGTCGCGCATGTACGCGGTCGTCGGCTGTGACGCCTGCGACGCCCTCTGGCTGGTCGCGGACCCGGACGGGGCGGAGACGGCGACCTGCCCCGGCTGTGGCAAGACCCACCGCACCGCCCGCCTGCGGCGGCTGTTCGAGAGCGAGGAGCGTGCGGCCGCGGCCGAGGCGCGCGCGGCGATGCTGGCCCGCCGGAGCGACGCCGAGGCGGCCTTCGAGGCCGTCCCCTCCGGGGCCGACCTGGAGCGCGCGGCCGAGTCGGCCGGGATCGACGACGGGGAGTATCTGGCGGGGAGCGGGGTCGACCCCGAGGCGGTCGCCGCGGCCGGCGCGGACCGGTCGGGGGGCGCGACGGACCGCGCCGGGGTCGTCCGCGAGGCGGTCGCGCGCCTCGACGCGCCGACCGAGGCCGACGTGGTCGCGTACGCGGCCGACCGGGGGGTGCCGGAGGCGGCCGCGCGCGACCTCTTGGCCCGGCTCGTCCGGCGCGGCGAGGCCGTCCGCGAGGGGGAGACCTACCGGCCGGTCTAGCGCCCCAGGCGCTCGTGGGCCCCCGACAGGTGCCGGGCCCCGAGCGCCGCGAGCAGGGAGCACTCGCCGGCGAGGACGCCGACCGCGATGGCCTCCGCGAGCGCGTCGGCGTTCGATCCGGGGGGGTCGCCGCCGCCCCGCACGCCCAGCAGGTCAAGCGCCTCGCGCTGGGTGGGCAGCCGGGTGCCGCCGCCGACGGTCCCGACCTCCAGCGACGCGAGCGAGACCGAGAGGTAGAGGTCGCCGTCGCGGACCGCGGCGGTCGTGATGGCGTTCGCCCCCTCGACGACCTGCGCGGCGTCCTGTCCCGTCGCGAGGAAGGTCGCCGCGACGACGTTCGCGGCGTGGGCGTTGAACCCGAGGCTGGCCGCCCGGGCGCTGCCCGCGAAGTTCTTGCGCGCGTTCACCTCGGCCACCGCCTCGGGGGTGGTGTGGAGGCGGTCCGCGACGACCGCGCGGGGGAGCGTGACGTCGGCGGTCACCGACCGGCCCCGCCCCTCGACGGCGTTGACCGCCGCGGGCTTCTTGTCCGTACAGAGGTTGCCCGAGAGCGCGACCAGGTCCGCGGCCGTGCGCTCCTCGACCAGTTCGGCCGCCGCCCGGGTGGCGATGGTGGCCATGTTCATCCCCATGGCGTCCTTGGTGTCGTAGCGGAAGCGCAGGAAGACCGAGTCCCCGACGACGTAGGGGGCGACGCCGAGGAGTTCGCCGTGGTCCGTCGTCGCCTCCGCCGCCTCACGGAGGTCGGCCTCGTGGTCCCGGACCCACGCGACCAGCGCCTCGGCCTCGGTCACGTCGGCCACCCGGAAGACCGGGGCCCGCGTCATCCCCGACTTGACGACGCGCGCGCGGGCCCCCCCGGCCGCCTCGATGGTCGCACAGCCCCGGTTCACGCTCGCCACCAGCGCCCCCTCCGTCGTCGCCAGCGGGAGGTACACCTCGCCCGACCGCGCGCCGCCGTCGACCGTGACGGGACCGGCGACGCCGAGCGGGACGCGAGCGGCCCCCACCATGTTCTCGACGTTCGACTCCGCCTCGCCGGCTGGGAAGCCGTACTCGCCGACAGCGTCCAGGTCCGTGCCGGTCCGGGCCGCGATCACCCGCCGCCGCGCCGCGACCGCGGTGTCGGGGTCGGCGTGCTCCTCCAGTTCGTGGAGGGCGAGGTCGCCGTCGCGCACCCGCTCGACGATCCCGGCGACGTCGCCCGAATCGGTGTCCCCGCCTGCCGATCCGCCCGGGGCGTCGTCATCGGCCATACCGTCCGCCCGTCGCGGAACGCGCAAAGCCGTGTCGGTTCGGCCGCCTTCCGCCGCGACCGCTCGCGCGGAACGGGCCGTCGCGGACCTCCCGGTGCCCGGCACGACGGTCCCGCGCTCGCCGGTCCCGATGGGGCCGACGGCGTTGCCGACGCCGGCGGTCCCGACGGGGCCGGCGCGGTGCCGGTCGCCGTCGGCCGATACCCCCGCGAATCCGGCGCTCCCCGACGGCGGCCCCGGACGCCGCCGACGAAACCCGTATGTGACCGCCCGTCGGACCGGGACGCATGGACGACGGCGACGCCGGCTTCTTCGACCGCCTCGGCGAGCGCATCGCCCGGGCCGACAGCGTGGTGTCGGTCGGCCTCGACCCCGACCCCGACCGCATCCCGGCGTTCCTCGACGACCGGGACCTGCCCCGGTGGGCGTTCAACCGCCGGGTGATCGACGCCACCCACGAGCACGCGGCCGCGTTCAAGCCAAACGCCGCGTTCTACGAGGACGCCGACGGCTGGCGCGCGCTCCGCGAGACGGTCGCCTACGCGCACGGAAGGGGCGTCCCGGTGGTGTTCGACGCCAAGCGCGCCGACATCGGCAATACCGCCCGGCAGTACGCCCGGTCGGTCGCCGACCTCGGCGCCGACGCGGTCACCGTGACCCCGTACATGGGCGGCGACTCGCTCGGGCCCTTCCTCGACGCCGACCTCGGGGTGTTCGTCCTCTGTCGCACCTCGAACGCCGGCGGGGCGGACCTCCAGGACCGCGACCTGGCGACCGGCGAGGCGGTCTACGAGCGGGTCGCGGACCTCGCCGCCGGCTGGAACGGGCGGGCGGACGTGGGGCTGGTGGTGGGCGCCACCGCGCCCGAGGAGCTCGCCGCCATCCGGGACCGGGTCCCCGACCTCCCCTTCCTCGTGCCGGGCGTGGGCGCGCAGGGCGGCGACGCCGCGGCGGCGGTCGAACACGGTCTCGCCGACGGGGTGGGGCTGGTGAACTCCTCGCGGGGGATCGTCTTCGCCGGCGAGGGGGCCGACGACGAGGCGTCGTACTTCGGCGCGGCGGGCGAGGCGGCCCGTCGCCTCCGGCGGCGGCTGAACCGCCACCGGGGGTGACGACCGGGGCGGCCGCCGCTCCGCCGGCGTCGCCGCTCCGCCGTCCCGCCGGGACCACCGTTCCCCGCGATCCGCGCCCGGGCCGGCCGGGACCCCGCGGCCGTCCCGCCGCCGGCGGCGAGACGCTTACAACGTTCCGCCCGCTACCCGGTGCCGTGGACCGCGACCGGCTCCTCATCGCGCTCGCGGCCGTGTTCGCCGGGCTGGCGGTCGCGCTGACCGCGGTCGCGCTGGCCGAACAGCCGTTCCTCCTCCTGCTCGCGCTCCCGTTCGGCGTCACGGCGTACTTCATGTGGCACCAGGCCACCGGCCGGCTGGAGCGACGGACGCGGGCCAGGGCGCGCGACCCGCGCGACCCCCGGGAGCGGCGGCGGAACGCCGCGGCGCGCGGGCCCCGCGGCGGCCGGGCGGGTCGCGGGTCGGCGCGGTCGGCGGGCGTCCGGCCGGGGACCGACGCCGGCCCCTCGCCCGCCGAGGCCTACCGGATCCTCGGGCTCGAACCGGGCGCGGACGACGAGGAGGTCCGGGCGGCCTACCGCGAGCGGGCGAAGGAGCTCCACCCCGACGCGGAGTCCGGCGACGAGGAGGCGTTCAAGCGGGTCACGCGCGCCTACGAGACGCTGACCGAGTGAGGGCGCGAGCGACGGACCGCGGCCGTCGCGGGCCGCCGCCGGCGTCTTCGGCGCCCGGCCGGCGGGCTCCCGTTCCCCCGTGCGGACGCCTGACGCGGGGATTTCCCCCACGAAAAGGGTTTTGCACCGCCGTTCCCAACCGCGCCCCATGAGCGCCGACCGGGCCCCCCTCGAGGAGGCCCTCGAGCGCGGCGAGGAGGAGGGCGGTCGGGTCGAGTTCAAGGAACGGCTCTCCCGCGAGGTCCACCTCGCGGACGGCCGCATGGAGAGCCTGGCGGCGCAACTGCGCCACCGCGTGCTGTCGGGCGACGGCGAGGCGACGTACGTGGTCGGCGTCACGGACGACGGGGAGATCGCCGGCATCGACCCGGACGCGTTCTCGGAGTCGATGGACGTCCTCTCCCTGCTCGCCGAGGAGGCCGACGCGCACGTCGAGGAGGTCGAGACGTGGGGCGTCGGCGAGAACGGCGACCGCGGGCTGGTCGGGGTCGCCACCGTCCGTGACGGGGGGGTCCTGGAGACCGACGACGGCCACATCGTGGTCGGGACGGCCGGCCACGTCGATCACGGCAAATCGACGCTGGTCGGCAGCCTCGTCACCGGCCAGGCCGACGACGGCGAGGGCGGGACCCGGGGCTTCCTCGACGTCCAGCCCCACGAGGTCGAGCGGGGGCTCTCGGCCGACCTCTCGTACGCGGTCTACGGCTTCGACGACGGGGAGCCGGTCCGCATGGACAACCCCGACCGGAAGGCCGACCGGGCCCGGGTCGTCGAGGAGGCCGACGAACTCGTCTCGTTCGTCGACACGGTCGGCCACGAGCCGTGGCTCCGAACCACCATCCGCGGGCTGGTCGGCCAGAAACTCGACTACGGGCTGCTGACCGTGGCGGCCGACGACGGGCCCACCCGGACGACCCGCGAGCACCTCGGCATCCTCCTGGCGACCGAACTCCCGACCGTCGTCGCGGTCACGAAAGTCGACGCGGTCCCCGACGCGCGGGTCGCTGAGGTCGAACGCGAGGTCGAGCGCCTGCTCCGGGACGTCGGCGAGACGCCCCTCCGCGTCGAGCGCCACGGCGTCGCGGCCGCCGCCGAGGAGATCGGGTCGGGGGTCGTTCCCGTGCTCCGCACCTCCGCGGTGACGATGGAGGGGCTGGGCGACCTCGACGACCTGTTCGCCCGGCTCCCGAAGACGGGCGACCGGGGCGGCCGGTTCCGGATGTACATCGACCGCACGTACAGCGTGACCGGGGTCGGCGCCGTCGCCTCCGGCACCATCAACTCCGGCACCGTCGAGGCGGGCGACGACCTGCTGCTGGGCCCGATGCCGGACGGGTCCTTCCGCGAGGTCGAGGTCCGGTCCATCGAGATGCACTACCACCGGGTCGACCGCGCGCGGGCGGGGCGCATCGTCGGCATCGCCCTGAAGGGGGTCGAGGAGCCGGCCGTCGAACGGGGGATGGTCCTCCTGCCGGCCGACGCCGACCCCGATCCGGTGCGGTCGTTCGAGGCGGAGGTGATGGTGCTGAACCACCCGACGCGCATCGGCTCCGGGTACGAGCCGGTGGTCCACATCGAGACGATCAGCGAGGCGGCGGCCTTCTACCCGGAGGGCGGCCGCCTGCTGCCCGGCGACACCGGCCGGACGCGGGTCGAGTTCAAGTTCCGGCCGTACCTGATCGAGGCGGGCCAGCGGTTCGTCTTCCGCGAGGGGCGAAGCAAGGGCGTCGGTACCGTCGTCGCCGTCGACGACGGCTCCGCGGACGGGGACTAGTGCGCCCCGCTCCCTTCCTCACCGGCGTGGTGCTCGCCGGCATCGTCGCCGGCCTCGGGGCGCTGATGTCCCCGCCGCACACGGCCTACGCCGTCGTCGTCGGCCTCGCCGTGGCGATTCCCCTCCTCCGGGCCGAGGGGCTCGACCTCCCGGACGACCCGGGCGTCGCCGACCGCGCAGCCGGCGACCGGGCCCTGACCGCCGCCGTCGGCGCGTTGATCGTCGGTTGCGCGGTCGTCTTCGCCATCCGGTCGTCGCTCCCGGCCGAGCAGGCCCGGGGACTCCCGGTCTACGTCATCGCCGCCTCGGCCGCCGTCGCCGGGAGCTTCGCGGCCGACCTGCGGGAGGGGTAGGCGAGCACGACGGCCGACGGCCCGCGCGGGCGGCCGGTCCGCCACGCCTCCCCGTCCGGGGCTCCGGCTGCCGCCCGCGCCGGGGCGACTGTCCCGCCTCACTCCCACGGCGGCGGATCGAGCGCCGCCACCGACGGGAGCCGCAGGTCGGCGGCCGGGGCCGGCCCGTCGCCGACGAGCACCGCCCCGAGCCCCGCCTCAGCCGCGCCCCGGACGTCCGCCCCGGGCGCGTTGCCGACGTGGACGGCCCGGGCCGGGTCGGTTCCGAGGCGGTCGAGCGCGAGGTCGAACGGCTCGGGGTCGGGCTTGGGCGCCGCCTCGTGACCGGCGAACACCGTCGCGTCGAACGCGCCGTCGAGGCCCAGCGCGTCCAGCTTCGTCCGCTGGATCGACGGCGGGCCGTTGGTCACCAGCCCGACGCGGTAGCCGTCGGCGCGGAGCCCGCGGACGACGCCGGGGACGCCGGGCAGGGGCCGCACGTTCGCGTGGTCGCGCTCGGCGGCGTAGGCCGCGGCAACCGCGCGCCCGGTCGCCGGATCCCGCCCCCGCTCGGCGGCCAGCGTCGCGAAACAGCGCGCCCGGATCGCGTCCACGCCCGTCGCCTCGGCGGCGAACTCGTCGTACCGCCGGTAGTACTCCTCGACGTCGAAGAACGGCTCGACGCCGACCGACGCGAACGCCTCGGCGAGCAGGTCCCGCCCCGGACGGCAGTAGGCACACAGCGTGTCGTCGAGGTCGAACAGCACCGCCTCCGGCGCGGCGTCGAGGGCGGCGTCCCCGGTCATCGGATCGGATCGGATCGGGTCGGGCTACGCCGGCGACGGGGTTAGGCGTCCCGGTCGCGTCGGACGTACCCCCCGTCGGCGCGCTCGACGAGGCCGAGCAGCGCCGCCCACCCGAGCAGCCGTCGGGTCCGTTCGCGCCACGCCGCCGCCGGGTCGGGGGTGCGGGCGCGCTCCCAGGCCGGCATCCCGTCGCGCAGGCGCTCGGCCGCCCCGGCCGCCGTCAGGGGCCCCTCCGCCCCGACGGCCGCCAGGGCCTCCCGGGCGCCGTACACCCGATCGCGGAAGGCCGCGCGGCGGGCCTCGTCGTCCGGCGCCGGGCGCACCCGCCGGTAGCCCGACCCCGTCCGCTCGACGAGGCCGAGCGCGCGCAGCAGACACAGCCACGCCCGGGCGGCGTCGCGGTCGGCGAGGTCGAGACGGTCGCGCAGGCGGGCACAGCAGTCGGCCTCGCGGTCGGGCACCAGCGGCACCGCCCTCCGGGCGTCGTCGAGGGTCGCGGGGTCGTCCGGCGGGTCGGGGAGGCGCTTGAACCGCACGCTACGCCCCGCCGAACGACGCCGCGAGCAGGTCCTCGCGGCGCTCGCCGCGCGCGTACGTCGGCCCGCCGACCACGTCGACGGTCACCGCCGCGGGGCCGAAGACCGACGCCGGCACCTCGTGGAGGTCCCAGTCGGCCGACTCGAACGCCTCCCCGAGCGGCGTCCCGTACTCCGCGGCGGCGGTCGACGGCAGCTCGTCGACCGCCTCGACGTCCCCGTCGACGTGGAGGTGGACCCGCCCGCCGTACGCGAGCGCGTCGGCCGTGCGGCCCATCGCCGTCGCCTCGTCGCGGCTCGCCGGCGCCACCGGGGCGCTTCCGGCGGCCGAGCGCACGTCGTGAGGGTCGTACCCGAGTTCGAACAGGCGGAAGACGGCGAGTTCGGCCGCGCGCGCGGCCGTCGCCACGCTCCCGGCGAGCGACCCGGTCGCGTACGCCGGCAGGAAGACGCCGGACGGATCGACGCCCGCCCGGTCGGCGACGTGCTCCGCGACCGCATCGGTCGGCAGCGACTCGCTCTCGACGGTCAGCACCGTCAGGTCGAACTCGTCGTAGTAGCCCATCGACTCGAACTCCGCCTCCTCGCCGACGAGCGCCCGCGCCGGGCCGCTGCCCAGCCCCTCGAACCCGTCGACCGCGAGTTCCCACCCCGCCTTCTGGGAGCAGAGGCAGGCCAGCCCCGGCCGGTCGGTCGCCAGTTCGACGTGGGTCCGCGGCGCGCCGGCGACCGCCCCCATCCGGGTCTGGACCGTCGCCAGCCCGGCGGTCTGGATCTCCGCGAGCAGCAGGCCCGCCTCTATGCCGCCGTCGGCCTCGACCCCGAAGTCGAGCACCGTCGCCCCCGAGTCGAGTTCGCGGACCGCGATGCCGAGTTCGCCGGCGAACTCCAGCGCCTCGTCGGCCAACTCGACCGCCATCCGGTTCAGGCTCTCCATGCCCTCCCGTCGGTCCGCCTCACTAAAGGGAGTCGGGTCCGGCGGGGCGGTCGCCGCGGGCGCGGCGGCCCGGACGGCCCGTCGAACCCCGCGGGCCCCCGGACCGCCGGGGGCCGATCACCCCCGTTCCCGCCGTGCCGGGCGCCCGAGGACCGCCTCCACGTCCTCGACCTTCTCCCGCGCGCTCCGGTCGCTCGTCCGTTTGTCGTCGATCTTCAGGACGGTGCTCACCCGGTCGGCGTCGACGGCCCCGTGTGCCGCCGCGACGGCGTCCAGCAGGGTGTCGATGTCGTCGGCCTCGATCACCGTCCCCATCGGGTTGGTCTCGTAGGCCACGTCGAACCCGTCGAGCGCCGCGACGGCGTCGGCCACGTCCTCGGCCATGCTCCCCGACCGCACCGGTGCCACGCTCAGCATCGCGACGACCGTCATGCGCGGGCCTCCCGGCGCCCGCCGTATCGGTCTTGTCCCCCGCCACCCCGCGCCCGGCGCGTGCCTCAGGCGGTCGCGTCGTCCGCGAGCAATTCCGGGAATTCCTCGCGCACCTTCCCGAGTTTCGGCGGGATCTGCACCCGGCAGTAGGGCTTGTCGGGGTTCCTCTCGTAGTAGTCCTGGTGGTACTCCTCCGCGGGATAGAACTCGTCGAGTGGCGCGACCTCGGTCACGATTCCCTCGTAGGCGCCCTCGCGCTCCAGGCGCTCGATCACCCGCTCGACGGTTTCGCGCTGGACCTCGTCGTGGTAGTAGACCGCCGACCGGTACTGCGAGCCCACGTCCGGCCCCTGGCGGTCCTCGGTCGTCGGGTCGTGGATGGCGAAGAAGACCGAGAGCAGGTCCTCGTAGGCGAGGACGTCGGGGTCGAACTCGACCCGGACGACCTCGGCGTGGCCCGTGCGCCCGGAGCAGACCGCCTCGTAGCTCGGGTCGGGCACGTCCCCCCCGGCGTAGCCGGAGACGACGGACGCGACGCCGCGCAGGCGCTTCAGGGGCGCCTCGATGCACCAGAAACAGCCGCCGCCGAGGGTGGCGCGCTCGGTATCGGCCATACCGACGGTAGGTGTGCGGACGTAAATCGGCGTCGCACGCCCGCGAGCGCTCGCCGCCGGGCGTCGCGGGACGCGCGGTCGGCGCCCGGCCGCCCGAACGCACATAAACAGCCCCGAAAGCCGGACCATGCCGATGGAAAACCCTCCGACTCAAATGTCTGTGAGCGAAGTAACGAAAAGATTTTTTACGAACCGGAAACAACAACCGGACGGACGAGGTGACCAGCCATGGCCCTGCCGACTGGTCCCGCCAGCTCCTGGCTCCAGGGTACGGACTTCCCGAGCCGACTGTTCGAGACCGGGAGTAACGACTACGAACTGTACGAGGAGGACGGCGAGTTCGTACTGAGCGTCGAGATGCCGGGCTTCGACCCCGAGGAGATCAGCGTCTCCTGGGACGAGGGCGTCCTCAACATCGCCGCGGAACACGACGAGGAGCGCCGTGGCCAGCGCAAGACGTACCACCGCCGGTTCCGGTTCCCGAAGAACGTCGACGACGACGAGATCACGGCCCAGTACACCAACGGTATCCTCGAAGTCCGGCTGCCGGTCCTGGACGCGACCACCCGGGGACGGGAGATCGAGATCCAGGCCTGACGCCGGCCGCGTCGCCGCCGGGTAGCGTCCGTCGCCGACCGACTTCCTCCCGCGCACACCCGAGGTGAGAGCCATGCGACTCACGGTCAAACAGCTCAAAAACCGCGATCCCGGCAGCGGTATGGCCGTCATCGACCGCGAGGCCCTCGACGAACTCGGCGTCAGCAGCGGCGACTTCGTCACGATCCGGGGGCCCGACGGCAGCGCCGCGACCGCCCGCGTCTGGCCGAGCGACGCGAGCGACGCCGGGCGCGGGATCGTTCGCATCGACGGCCAGCTCCGGCAGGCCGCGGGCGTCAGCATCGACGACCGCGTCGCCGTCGAGCGAACCGAGGTCGAACCCGCCGAGCGCGTCACGGTCGCTCTCCCCGGGAACCTGCGGATCCGGGGCGACCTCGAATCCCACGTCCGCGACCACCTCGTCGATCAGGCGGTGACCGCGGGCCGGACGGTGGCGTTCCCGGTCGGGTTCGGCACGTTCGCCGGCCGGTCCGGTCGCCGCATCCCGCTGACCGTCGTCGACACCCGGCCCGGCGGGACGGTCGTGGTGCAGAACGACACGGAGATCCGGATCGCCGACCGGAGCGCCGAGGAGGTCCCCGTCGCCTCCGGGGACGCCGCGGAGCCGTCCGCCCCGGGCGTCACCTACGAGGACGTCGGCGGCCTGGACGACGAACTCGAGCAGGTCCGGGAGATGATCGAGTTGCCGATGCGCCACCCCGAACTGTTCCAGACGCTCGGGATCGAACCGCCGAAGGGCGTCCTGCTGTACGGCCCGCCGGGGACCGGGAAGACGCTGATCGCGAAGGCCGTCGCCAACGAGATCGACGCCCACTTCCAGACGATCAGCGGGCCGGAGATCATTTCGAAGTACTACGGCGAGAGCGAGGAGCAGCTCCGCGAGGTGTTCGAGGAGGCCGAGGAGAACGCGCCCGCGATCGTCTTCATCGACGAACTCGACTCCATCGCGCCCAAGCGCGAGGAGGTGAGCGGCGACGTCGAGCGCCGGGTCGTCGCCCAGCTCCTCTCGCTGATGGACGGGCTGGAGGAGCGGGGTCGGATCACGGTCATCGGGACCACCAACCGGGTCGACGCGGTCGACCCCGCGCTCCGGCGCCCCGGCCGGTTCGACCGCGAGATCGAGATCGGCGTGCCCGACCGGGACGGCCGCGAGGAGATCCTCCGCATCCACACCCGGGGGATGCCCCTCGGCGACGGGGTCAACATCGAGCGGTACGCCGAGAACACCCAGGGGTTCGTCGGCGCCGACCTCGAGAACCTGGCGAAGGAGGCCGCGATGAACGCCCTCCGGCGGATCCGGCCCGACCTCGCCCTCGACGAGGAGGAGATCCTGGCGGACGTCCTCGACTCGATCGCGGTCACGAGCGGGGACTTCGAGGAGGCGCTGAAGGGCATCGAGCCCTCGGCGCTCCGCGAGGTGTTCGTCGAGGTGCCCGACGTCACCTGGGACGACGTCGGCGGCCTCGACGAGGCCAAGGAGCGCCTCCGGGAGACCGTCCAGTGGCCCCTGGAGCACGCCGACGCCTACGAGCGGGTCGGGCTCGATCCGGCCACGGGCGTGCTGCTGTACGGCCCGCCGGGCACCGGGAAGACGCTGCTCGCCAAGGCCGTCGCCAACGAGGCCGAGTCCAACTTCATCTCGATCAAGGGGCCGGAGCTGTTCGACAAGTACGTCGGCGAGAGCGAGAAGGGCGTCCGCGAGGTGTTCTCGAAGGCCCGCGAGAACGCTCCCACCGTGGTCTTCTTCGACGAGATCGACGCCGTCGCGACCGAGCGTGGCCGCGGGGCCGGCGACACGAACGTCGGCGAACGCGTCGTCTCGCAGCTGTTGACCGAGCTCGACGGGCTGGAGGAGCTCGAGGACGTGGTGGTGATCGCCACCACCAACCGCCCGGACCTGATCGACGACGCCCTGCTCCGGCCCGGCCGGCTGGACCGCCACGTCGAGGTCGCGGCGCCCGACGAGGCCGCCCGCCGCGAGATCCTGGAGGTCCACACCCGCGACCGGCCCCTGGCCGCCGACGTCGACCTCGACGACATCGCGGCCCGGACAGAGGGCTACGTCGGCGCGGACCTCGAGGCGGTCTGTCGCGAGGCGGCCCAGGCCGCCGTCCGCGAGCACGTCCGGGCGACGGACCGCGGCGAGTCGGCCGACGTCGAGGGGATCGAACTGACGATGGACCACTTCGAGCGGGCGCTCGACGCGGTCGACGCCGACGCCGGCGACGACGGCCGCGGCCCCGGGCCCGAGGCGATCACCGAGGCGGTCTAGGGGCCGCCGGACCGGTCAGCGGCGCCCCCCGCCGCGCCGGGGTCGACCCGGCACCAGTACAGTTCGAGCGCCCCCCAGACCAGGGCGGCGCCACAGAGGAGCAGCGCGGCGACGAGGTCCCGGACGGTCACCCACGCCGGGGCGGCGTAGAGGAGGCCGTTGACGGCCGGGCCGCCGAGGAAGGCGACGACCCGCTCCGCGCCCGTCGCCCGCCCTCCGTCCGCGGGGGCGGCGCCGGTGCCGGCGCCGGCGCTCCGGGTCCCGCCGCCGGTCGGCGCCGCCCTGCTCCGCCCGGTCGCGCTCTCGTCGCCCGTCCCCAGCCGCTCGGCCTCGTAGGGCGTCCGCACGTCGACGCGCCAGACCACCTCGCCGTGCTCGTCGAGTTCGATCACCCGGTTGCCCTGCGAGTCGGTCACGAGCGTGTGGCCGCCGGGCAGGCGGTCGGCGTCGCGGGGCCAGCGGAGTTCGCCGTCTCGCCAGGTCCAGACCCGCCGCCACCGCCCGCCGGCGTACCGGTACTCGACCACACGGTTGTTCTCCGAGTCGGCGACGACGACCGCCGGCCCCCCGCGCTCGGCCGGGATATAGTCGGGGTTGTGCTGCTCGTAGAGGACCCCGTACGCGTCCTCCGCGCCGAGCGTCCGGTTCCCCAGAAGTCCGGTCCCGGGGTCGACGAACGCGACCCGGTCCTGGTTGCGCAGGCTCGCCATCACCCGGCCGTCGGCGAGGCGTTCGACGTCGTTGAGATGCGTCCAGTCGCCGGGGCGGCCCCCGCTGTCGGGGTCGAGGGCGCCCGCCGCCCGCCACTCCCAGCCGACGGCGCCGGTCCTCGTGTCGAGCACGAACACCCGGTCGGCCGCGATGTCGGCGACGAGCAGCCTGTGGGGGCCGACCCGGTCGACGTCGTGCCAGATGTCCCCGTCGGTCACCGTCGTGTGGACGCGCTCCGTGGCGCCGGTCGAGAGGTTGACCCGCTCGACCGCGACCTCGGCACACCCGTCGTCGAACGTCCGGTTCGCCCGGGCCGCCAGCGCCGCCGGGCACCGTCCGTACCGGCTCCCCGCGACGTACAGCACCGTCCGCGACCCCGGCGGGTCCGGGTCCACGTCGAAGTAGTTGCCGAACGTGTCGTTCCGGTACAGGACCCGTCCGTCCGGGGTGAACGCGACGAGCGCGGCGGCCCCCTCGGTCCCGCCGGGGGGGTCCGTCGTGAGCACGGTGACGCCGTTCCGCTCGGCAACGACCTGCTCGCGCTCGGACAGCGGCGGCCCCGTGTGGTTCGCATCGGCGGGCACGTCCGACGGCGTCGCTCCCCAGCCGAGGGCGAGCGTCCCGGCCGACGCGAGCACCAGGGCGGCGAGTGTCGCCCGGAGCACGGCGCGCCTGGCGGTCACGTCCCGTGACGGGAGCGTCCCCGGGGATTAAACCCGCGGTGTTGCCGGCCGCGCCGGACCGGCGGACGCGCGCCGGCCGGGGCGCCCCGATCGCACGGTCGCCCCGCTCCGCTCGGCGCCGCGTGCCCCCGGTTCGAGTCCCGAGCGCGTCCGCTCGTCACGTTCGTTCCTCGCAGGATGCGCCGGCCGGGATTTGAACCCCACTCGCACGGTCGCCCCGCTCCGCTCGGCACTGCGTGCTCCCTGGTTCAAATCCCGAGCGCGTCCGCTCGTCACGTTCGTTCCTCGCAGGATGCGCCGGCCGGGATTTGAACCCGGGTTGCGACCATGGCAAGGTCGCGTGATACCACTACACTACCAGCGCGCGTTCGCACCCGGCTCTAGCCGGAGAGGGAACGATAAGGTTTGCGGAACGGCGGGCCGACGGGCGCGCGTGTCACGCCGTCCCCCGGCACCGCGGATCCGCTATCCTTTTAACTTCGGATGGGGAACGGAGGGTACAGTCTAGTGGCGAGACGCGGAAGGGAACCGGCATGACGCGCACCGCACTCGTGCCGTCCTCCCTGGCCCGGGAAGCCGAGGACAAGCGGGAGGCGACCCGCAAACTCGGCTACGTCGCCCGCGCGGCGGCGGTGTTCCGGGTCGACCGCCTGGTCGTCTTCCCCGATTCGGAGGGCGAGCGGCGGTGGGGGGCCGGGTTCGTCGAGACGGTGTTGCGGTACGCCGCGACGCCCCCCTACCTCCGAAAGGAGGCCTGGGACGTCCGCGACGAACTGGAGTGTGTCGGCGTCCTGCCGCCCCTCCGCGTCTCACCACGGACCGGCTCCGGATCGGAGCGTCCGGGGTCGTTACGACAGGGAATCGTGACCGAGGTCGGACCTGACGGCCGCGTTCGGGTCACTTGCGGACTGCAACACCCGATCTCGCTGCTCGTCCCGCCGGAGATGGCGGTCGAGGAGGGGGAGCGCGTCGCCATCAGGGTCTCTTCGCGAGAGCCCGTCCGTGCCCGCATCGTCGACGAGCCCCTCCCGGGCCCGTCGGTGCGGCGCATGGACCTGCCGGAGGCGCTGTCGGCCCCCGACGCGGGACTGCGGATCGCGGCGTCCCGTCACGGGACCGACCTGACGGTCGGCCGCCTGGCCGACCTGCCCGGGCCCGAGGGCGACCTGACGGTCGCGTTCGGGGCGCCCGACCGCGGCCTGCCGGCGATCCTCGACGTGCCGCCCGCGGCGGTCGGGGACGACGGGATCGACGACGACGCGGCGGCCGGCCCCGACGGGGGGTTCGACCGCTGGCTGAACACGGTTCCGGACCAGGGAAGCGAGGCGGTGCGAACCGAGGAAGCGATGTTCGCATCCCTCGGCCTCCTGACGCTTCCGCGCACACAGGAGTAAACGCAGATGCCACAACCACACACGCCACGCAAGGGCTCGTTGGGCTACAGCCCCCGCACGCGAGCGGCCTCGGAGGTCCCGCGCATCCGGTCGTGGCCCGACGACGACGGGGCGCCAGCCCTCCAGGGGTTCGCCGGCTACAAGGCCGGCATGACCCACGTCGTCGTGGTCAACGACCACGCCGACTCCCCCCGCGAGGGGATGGAGGAGTCGGTGCCGGTGACCGTCGTCGAGACGCCGCCGATGCGGGCGGTCGCGGTACGAGCCTACGAGCAGACGTCGTACGGCCTGAAACCACGCACGGAGGTCTGGGGCACCGACACGGAGTTCCGCGACGAACTCGACCGGACGCTCGACCTCCCGACCGAGGACACCTTCGAGTCGGACAGCGAGGCGCTCCGCGAGGCGGTCGCCGACGGCGCGGTCGACGACCTCCGGGTCGTCACCCACACCGTCCCCGCCGAACTCGCCAACGTCCCGAAGAAGGAACCCGACGTGATGGAGACGCGCGTCGGCGGCGGTTCGCTGGACGATCGCCTGGAGTTCGCGCTCGACCTGATCGCCGACGGCGGCGAGCACGCCGCGCC
Organism: Haloferacaceae archaeon; assembly: GCA_042219485.1. Taxonomy (GTDB): domain Archaea; phylum Halobacteriota; class Halobacteria; order Halobacteriales; family Haloferacaceae; genus CAZMLQ01. The sequence continues at coordinate 8,447 of JBDGPV010000108.1, read as the reverse complement.
GGACGTGTTCCGCGCCGGCGAGTACCTCGACGTCAGCGGGATCACGACGGGCAAGGGCACCCAGGGTCCGGTCAAGCGCTGGGGGGTCCAGAAGCGCAAGGGCAAGCACGCCCGGCAGGGCTGGCGGCGCCGCATCGGGAACCTCGGCCCGTGGAACCCCTCGCGGGTCCGCTCGACGGTGCCCCAGCAGGGTCAGACGGGCTACCACCAGCGCACCGAACTCAACAAGCGCCTGCTCGCGCTCGGGGACGGCGACGACGTCACCCCCGACGGGGGCTTCGTCGGCTACGGCGAGGTCGACGGCCCGTACGCGCTGATAAAGGGGTCGCTCCCGGGGCCGGACAAGCGAATCCTGCGGTTCCGGCCGGCGGTTCGCCCGCCGGACCAGCCCCGCCTCGACCCCGAGGTGCGGTACGTCTCGACGGCCTCGAACCAGGGGCAGGGACGGGGACAGCGGGGTGAGCGATGAGCGCCACGGTCCGCGATCTGGACGGCGACGAGGCCGGCGAAGCCGAACTGCCGGCGGCGTTCGAGACGCCGTACCGCCCCGACCTGATCAGGCGGGCGGTGCTCGCTGCCCAGGCCAACCGCAAGCAGGACTACGGGAGCGACCCGTACGCCGGTCTGCGGACGCCGGCCGAGTCGCCCGGCAGCGGCCGCGGGATGGCCCACGTTCCCCGCGAGAACGGGCAGGCCCGCCGCGTCCCGCACGCGGTCAAGGGCCGGCGCGCCCACCCGCCGAAGGCCGAGAAGGACCGGGGAAAGGCGATCAACGAGCAGGAGCGTCGCCTGGCCACGCGGTCGGCCATCGCGGCGACCGCCGACGCCGAACTGGTCGCCGAGCGCGGCCACGAGTTCGCGGACGGCCTCGACCTGCCGCTGGTCCTCTCCGACGAGTTCGAGGACCTGGTCAAGACCCGCGAGGTCGTCGATGTCCTGGAGGCGCTTGGCGTCCACGCCGACGTCGAGCGCGCCGACGAGGGCCGCAGCGTCCGGGCCGGCCGCGGCACCACCCGCGGGCGCACCTACCAGGAGCCGAAGTCGATCCTGTTCGTGACCGGCGGGGAGCCCTCGCGTGCGGCCCGCAACCTCGCGGGCGCGGACGTGACGACCGGCCGGGAGGTCAACGCCGAGGACCTCGCGCCCGGCACCCACCCCGGCCGCCTGACGCTGTACACCGAACACGGCCTCTCGGAGGTGGCCGACCGATGACGACGAGCACGAGCGTGATCGAGCATCCGATCGTGACCGAGAAGGCGATGGACGAGATGGACTTCGAGAACAAGCTTCAGTTCCTCGTCGACCTCGACGCCGCCAAGCCCGAGGTCCGCGAGGAGGTCGAGGATCGCTACGAGGTGACCGTCGAGTCGGTGAACACCCAGGTCACCCCGAACGGAACCAAGAAGGCGACCGTCCGGTTGAGCGAGGACGACGACGCCCAGGAGATCGCATCGCGGATCGGGGTGTTCTGAGATGGGACGACGCATCCAGGGCCAGAAGCGCGGACACGGCTCGCCGACCTACCGCGCGCCCTCCCACCGGTACAAGTCGGACCTCGCCCACCGGCCGACCTCCGAGGACGACGCGGACACGGTCGGGGGCGAGGTCGTCGGCATCGAGCACGATCCCGCGCGTTCCGCGCCCATCGCGGAGGTCGCGTTCGGGGACGACGACCGGCGGCTGGTGCTCGCGCCCGAGGGGATCGCGGTGGGCGACACGATCCAGATCGGCGTCTCGGCGGCGATCGAGCCCGGCAACACGCTGCCGCTCGCGGAGATCCCCGAGGGGATCCCGGTCTGCAACGTCGAGAGCCAGCCGGGCGACGGCGGGAAGTTCGCCCGCGCCTCGGGGACGAGCGCGCAGCTCATGGCCCACGATCGCCGGGTGGCGGTCGTCCAGCTCCCGAGCGGCGAGGTCAAGCGGCTGCCCCCCGACTGTCGGGCCACGATCGGCGTGGTCGCCGGGGGCGGCCGGACCGAGAAGCCGTTCGTGAAGGCCGGCAACAAGTACCACAAGATGCGCTCGCGCGGGATCAAGTGGCCGAACGTCCGCGGCGTCGCCATGAACGCCGTCGATCACCCGTTCGGCGGCGGCGGCCGGCAGCATCCGGGGCGCCCCAAGAGCGTCTCGCGGAACGCGCCGCCCGGCCGCAAGGTCGGCGACATCTCCTCGAAGCGCACCGGCACGGGGCGATCCACATGAGTTCGGACTACAGAACCGGCCGCGAGGGGGAGTTCACCTACCGCGGCCACACGCTGGAGGAGTTGCAGGGGATGAGTCTCGACGAGGTCGCGGCACTGCTACCCGCACGCCAGCGGCGAACCATCGAGCGGGGCCTGTCGGTCGAACACGAGAAGCTGCTCGACGAGGCCCGGGCGGCCACGCCCGAGGACACGGCCGACGAGCCGATCCGAACGCACCTGCGGGACATGCCGATCCTCCCGGAGATGGTCGAACTCACCTTCGCCGTCCACAACGGCCAGGAGTTCGAGCGCGTCCGGGTCCAGCCGGAGATGATCGGTCACTACCTCGGCGAGTTCCAGCTGACCCGTCAGCAGGTCGAGCACGGGCAGGCCGGCATCGGCGCGACCCGGTCCTCGAAGTTCGTGCCCCTCAAATAAACCATGGGAATCAACTACAGCGTCGAGGTCGATCCCGACACGACGGCGAAGGGGATGCTGCGGGACCGGCCGATCAGCCTGAAGCACAGCAAGGCCATCGCCCGACAGATCAGGGGCATGACGGTCTCGGACGCCGAGTCGTACCTGGGGGCGGTGATCGACGGCGAGCAGTCGGTCCCGTTCAGGGAGCACAACGGCGGGGTCGGCCACCGGTCGGACATCGACGGCTGGGACGCCGGCCGCTACCCGGAGAACGCCTCCGAGGACTTCCTGAAGCTGCTGGAGAACGTGCGAAACAACGCGACCGAGCAGGGGTTCGCGGCCGACGAGATGGTGATCGTCCACGTCGCCCCCCACAAGGTGGACGAGCGCCGCGGGCGCAAGCCCGCCGCGTTCGGCCGCGCGGACCCGTGGAACACCACGCTCTGTGACGTGGAGCTCGTGGTCCAGGAGCCCGAGGCGGCCGACGCGGACGCCGAGGAGGTGAGCGCGTAGATGGCCGACGAACAGCAGTTCATCGAGGACGGCCTCCAGCGCTCCCAGATCGACGAGTTCTTCGCCGACGAACTCGGGCGGGCGGGCTACGGCGGCATGGAGGTCGCCAAGACGCCGATGGGCACCCAGATCGTGCTCAAGGCGGAGAAGCCCGGGATGGTCATCGGCAAGGGCGGGAAGAACATCCGGAAGGTCACCTCCGAACTGGAGGAGCGGTTCGACCTCGACGACCCCCAGATCGACGTCCAGGAGGTCGACGAGCCGGACCTGAACGCCCGGATCGTGGCCGACCGGCTGGCCAACGCCCTCGAGCGGGGCTGGTACTTCAGGAAGGCCGGCCACACCACCATCGACCGCATCATGGACGCCGGCGCCCTCGGCGCCGAGATCGTCCTGAGCGGGAAGGTGACCGGCGCGCGCTCGCGCGTCGAGAAGTTCAACCGCGGCTACATCAAGCACAACGGCGAGCCCGCGGCCGAGATCGTCGACGAGGGCCAGGCGACCGCCGTGATGAAGCTCGGCACCATCGGCGTGACGGTGAAGATCATCCCCCCGGAGGCGGAACTCCCCGACGACTTCGAGATCCGCGAGGACGTCGACGTCGAGTCCGTCGAGCAGGCCGCCGAGGCCGGCGAGGGCGTCGAGGAACTGCTCGACGAACCCGTCGAGGGCGAGGCGCCGACGGCCCCCGCCGAGGGGGCCGACCAGGAGCCGGAGTTCGCGGACGAACCGGTCGAGACGCCGACCGAGGCGCCCGAGGAGGTCATCGACGAGGAGGTCGTCGAGGAGGTCGCCGAGGCGCCGGAGGCGGAGCCCGAAGGGGGCCCGGATTCCGGGTCCGAATCGGACTCGGAATCCGAGTCCGGCGACGCCGCCGAGACCGCCGACGACGCCGACGACGCGGAGATCGACGAGGACGTCGAGGCCGAGGCCGCCGACCTCGTCGCCGAGATGGAAGGCGAAGGCGAAGGCGAAGACGAGGACGAGGACGGGGAGCCGACGGACGCCGCCGACAGCGGCGAGGACGACGCGGACGCCGACAGCGGCGAGGACGACGCGGACGCCGACGGCGGGGAGGACGACGGATGACGATCGTTCACCCCGAGGAGCTCCGGGACATGACGCCCGCCGAGCGCGAGGCGGAACTGGAGGAGATCGAGGCGGAGCTGCTGAACGCGAAGGCCGTCCAGGCCGCGGGCGGCGCGCCCGAGAACCCCGGCCGGATCGGCGAACTGAAGCGGACCGTCGCGCGGATCAAGACGATCCAGCGCGAGGAGGGCGACCTCGACGGGGGCGAGGAGTGATCCCGATGCCCCTGACGCCCGAGACGCTGGTCCGACACGAACTGACCGGCCTGCACGCGGCCGTCGCGTCGGCCCCGAACCCCGACCTGGTCGGGGTCGCGGGCCGGGTGATCCGCGAGACGCGCAACACGCTCGTGCTCGCGTCGGCGGCGGCGACCCGGCAGGTACCCAAGCGGCCGACGACCTTCGAGTTCCGGCTGCCGGCCGGCGGGGACGGCGAGCCCGGCGAGCGCGTGCGGGTCGACGGCGGGACGCTCGTCTCGCGGCCGGCCCGGCGCACGGAGAACGCACCGACACCAGGAGGAGACGACAGATGGCGATAGGACTGAACGTACCGGAGCCGGAGGAGGCCTGTGCCGACGAGAACTGTCCGTTCCACGGATCGCTTTCCGTGCGCGGACAGACGCTCGAGGGCACGGTCGCCTCCACGGAGATGGACAAGACGGTCGTCGTGGAGCGCGAGTACGACGTGCGCGTCCCGAAGTACGACCGATACATGAAACGACGCAGCCGGGTCCCGGCCCACGCGCCGCCCTGCCTCGATCTGGCAGAGGGCGACGAGGTGCGGATCGCCGAGACCCGGCCGCTCTCGAAGACCAAATCGCACGTGGTGGTCGAGCGCCTGGGGGGTGACCGGTGATGGAGGCGCTGAAGGCCGACGTCACGCAGGGCCTCGAACGGGGCTCGCTCGTCGCGTGCGCGGACAACACCGGGGCCCGGGAGCTGAAGATCATCAGCGTCGCGGGCTACTCCGGGACGAAGAACCGCCATCCCCGGGCGGGCATCGGCGACCGGGTGACCGTCTCGGTCACCAAGGGGACGCCGGAGATGCGCCGCCAGGTGCTCGAGGCCGTCGTGGTGCGCCAGCGCAAGCCCATCCGACGGCCCAGCGGCACGCGCGTCAAGTTCGAGGACAACGCGGCCGTCCTCATCGACGACGTCGACGACCCCCGCGGCACGGAGATCCGGGGGCCGATCGCGCGCGAGGTCGCCGAGCGCTTCGGGAGCATCGCCAGCACCGCGACGATGATAGTATGACACGACAGCCACGCAAACAGCGCAAGCGGCGCCGCGAGGCGCCGCTGCACGAGCGGCACAGGCACGTCCGGGCGACGCTCGCCGACGACCTCCGCGAGGAGTACGGGCAGCGCAACGCGCGGGTCAACGCGGGCGACACCGTCGAGGTGATGCGCGGGGACTTCGCCGGCGAGACGGGCGAGGTGATCGCGGTGAACCTGGACGACGAGACGATCCACGTCGAGGAGGTCACCGTCGAGAGCGCCGACGGCGAGGAGGTCCCGCGCCCGCTGGACGCCTCGAACGTCCGGGTGACCGACCTCGACCTGGGGGACGACCGCCGCCGCGAGCGGCTGGAGGAATCATGACCCGGCACCAGAAGCGCCTCTCGGTGCCGAAGTCGTGGCCGGTCGAGCGCAAGGAGGAGACCTGGACGGTCAAGGCCGACGCCGGCCCGCACGGCGAGGCCGGCGTCCCCCTGCTCGTGGTCCTCCGGGACGTGCTCGGCTACGTCGACTCCCGGAAGGAGGCCCGTTACGCCCTCAACCAGGGGACCGTTCTGGTGAACGGCGATCCGGCCGGCGACGAGGAGGAGCCGATCGGGATGTTCGACATCCTCGTGTTCGCCGAGCGCGGCGAGCAGTACCGGGTGTTCCCGGACGAGGGCGGTCGGCTCGCGCTGACGCCCATCTCGGCCGAGGCGGCCGAGAGCCGCCTCGGCAAGATCGTCGGCAAGCAGCAGGTCGCCGGCGGGGACTTCCAGCTCACCCTCCACGACGGCGCGACGCTCCGGCTCGATCCCGACGAGGCCGCGGCGTACAGCCCCGGGGACTCGCTGGTGATCGACAACGGGACCAAGGAGGTCGTCGTCCACTTCCCCTACGAGGAGGGGGCGATGGTGACGGCGGTCGACGGCGCCCACGCGGGCGAGATCGGCCACATCGACGAGATCATCGTCACCCCCGGGTCGGGGGCCAACAGCGTACAGGTCACCCAGGAGGAGTTCGACGGCGACGGCTTCGAGACCGTCGAGGAGTACGTGGTCGTCATCGACGAGAACTTCACCGACGGGGGTGACGACGAGTGAGCTCCGGCACCGAGGACGGCTCCGGGTTCCACGAGATGCGCGAGCCCCGGATCGAGAAGGTCGTCGTCCACATGGGCGTCGGCCAGGGCGGGCGCGAACTCGCCAACGCCGAGGACATCCTGGAGGACATCACCGGCCAGACGAGCGTCCGGACGACGGCCGACCGGTCGGTCGGCGCGTTCGACATCCGGGCCGGCGATCCGATCGGTGCGAAGGTGACGCTTCGCGGCGAGGCGGCCGACGAGTTCCTCCGGACGGCGCTCGCGCTGGTCGACCTGTCGCGGAGCCAGTTCGACGAGACGGGCAACGTGAGCTTCGGGATCGAGGAGCACACCGAGTTCCCGGACCAGGAGTACGACCCGAGCGTCGGCATCTACGGGCTCGACGTGACGGTCAACATGGTGCGGCCGGGCTACCGGGTGACCAAGCGGGCCAAGGCCTCCCGGTCGATCCCCTCGGGCCACCGGCTGACAGTCGAGGACGCGGTCGAGCACCTCGAAACGACGTACGACGTGGAGGTTCAGAACGAATGAGCGAATCATCGACCGAGACACGCGCGGCCGAGCGCGACGAGGACGCAGTCACCGGGGAGCACGCGACGCGCCGCACCGACGACCGGCGGCAGTGCCGGCGGTGTGGCCGCCCGCAGGGGCTGGTCGGGAAGTACGACATCTTCCTCTGCCGGCAGTGCTTCCGCGAGGTGGCCCGCAGCATGGGCTTCAAGAAGTATCGCTAACCATGGCAGGAAACGATCCACTGGCGAGCGCGCTCTCGGGCATCGACAACGCCGAGAGCGTCGGGCATCTGGCCCACACGGTAGAGCCCGCCTCGAACCTCATCGGCTCCGTGCTCGAGGTCCTGTACGACCGCGGGTACGTCGGCGGCTTCGAGTACGTCGACGACGGGAAGGCCGGCAGGTTCGAGGTCGAACTGACCGGTGCGATCAACGAGTGCGGGGTCGTCAAGCCCCGGTACACCGCCGGCGCGGACGAGTACGAGAAGTGGGAGAAGCGCTACCTCCCCGCGCGCGACTACGGGTCGCTCGTCGTCTCGACCAGCCACGGCGTGATGAGCCACTACGAGGCCCGCGACCGGGGCGTCGGCGGCCAGGTGATCGCGTACGTATACTGATGACACGAACGACAATCGAACTCCCGGACGAGGTGACGGCGACCGTCGACCACCTCGACCTGACGGTCGAGGGGCCCAACGGCGCCGTCGAGCGGCGCCTGTGGTACCCGGACGTACGCGTCTCCGTCGAGGACGGCGCGGTGGTCATCGACGCCGACGCCGACGACGCGGAGACGACCGCGACGGTCGGCACCTTCGAGAGCCACGTCCGGAACATGATCCACGGCGTCACCGAGGGCTGGGAGTACCGGATGGAGGTCTACTACGCCCACTTCCCGATGCAGGTGGAGGTCGAGGACGACGAGGTCGTCGTCTCGAACTTCCTCGGGGAGTCGGCACCCCGGCGGACGCCGATCCGCGGCGACACCGAGGTGACCGTCGAGGAGGAGGAGGTCGTCCTGCGCGGCCCCGACAAGGAGGCCGTCGGCCAGACGGCCGCGGACATCGAACAGCTCACCCGCGTCAGCGGCAAGGACACGCGGGTGTTCCAGGACGGGGTGTACATCACCCAGAAGCCCGGCAAGGCGGGTGAGGCCACATGAGCGACGACGAGTCCGAGGCGGTCGAGGAGCCGGAGGCCGAGGGGACCGAGACGGAACCGGAGGCCGATCCCGATCCCGACTCCGGGCCCGAGGCGGAGACGGAAGCCGGGGCTGAGGCCGAGACCGAGACGGAACCGGAAACGGACGCCGCGGACGCGAACGACTCCGAGACCGACGCGGACGCCGCGGACGCGGACGACTCCGAGACCGACGCGGACGCCGCGGACGCGGACGACGGGGCCGCTCCGGC
>JBDGPV010000031.1:706-25709 GCA_042219485.1 Haloferacaceae archaeon | reverse complement strand
GGTGGGTCTCGCAGGGCGTGACGAACGCCTCGTCGAGGGCCGCCGCGGCGGCCTCGCGGTCGCCGGCGGCGAGGGCGGCGAGGGCGTCCGCGACCACCCGCTCCGCGGTCGGGTCCCCGAGCGTCCCGGGCAGGTCGAACTCCGCCCTGAGCGCCGCGGCGACGTCCCGTTCGGTCAGGTCGGCGGGGTCGCGGCCGCGGTCGGCGGCGCGCAGTTCCCGCACGGCCTCGACGTCGAGTCCGCCGTCGGCCACCCGGTCCCGGAGGTCGAGCACCCGCCGCCAGACCGCCCGGGCGAGGTCGACGTCCGCCGGGGGGATGACCTTCGGACACCGCGTGTGGAACCGGCAGCCGTCGGGCGGGTCGGTCGCGCTCGGCACCGACCCGGACAGCCGGATCGTCCGACCGGGCGCGTCGGGGTCGGGGCGGGGGATCGCCGACAGCAGCGCTTCCGTGTAGGGGTGCTGTGGGTCCTCGAACAGCCGTTCGGCGGGCGCGAGTTCGACGATCTCGCCGAGGTACATCACCGCCACCCGGTCGCAGACCTCCCGGACGACGCTCAGGTCGTGGCTGATGAACACCATCGCGATCCCGAACTCGTCCTGGAGGTCCGCGAGCAGCCGGAGGATCGAGCTCTTGACCGAGACGTCGAGCGCGCTGACCGGCTCGTCGGCGACGATCAGGCGCGGGTTGACCACCAGCGCCCGCGCGATGGCGATCCGCTGTTTCTGCCCGCCGGAGAACTCGTGGGGATAGCGGTCGTAGTCCGCCGCGTCGAGGCCCACCCGCTCCAGCAGGTCCTCGGCCACCTCGCGGCGCGTTCCCCGGTCGCGCAGGCCGTGGACCCGCAGCGGCTCGGTGATCGACTCCCCGACGCTCATCCGCGGGTCGAAGCTCGACGTGGGGTCCTGGAAGATCATCCCCGCCTCCCGCCGGAACCGCTTCAGCTCCGCGTCGTCGAACGACGTCACGTCCCGGCCGTCGAACAGCACCCGGCCGCCGGTCGGCTCCTCCAGGCGGAGCAGCGTCGTCGCCGCCGTCGACTTCCCGCACCCCGACTCCCCCACCAGCCCGAGCGTCTCCCCGGCGTCGAGCCGGAACGAGATCCCGTCGACCGCGTGCACCGTCCCGACCTGCCGCTTCAGGACGCCCTCCGTGACCGGATACCGCTTCTCCAGTCCCCGCACGTCGAGCAGGGGCCCCTCGTCCCCCGTTCGATCGCCGCCCCCGGCTCCGTCCCCGTCCCCGTCCCGGTCGCTCCCGTCCCCGCCCGGCGCCGCGGCGTCCGCCGGCTCCCCGGCCCCGTCCGCCGTCATCGTCCCCTCCCGCCGGGGCCGCCCCGACGCCCGTCGTCGGTCGTCCGTCCCCCCTCCGCTCGGCCGCCGCCCGTCCGTCCCCCGTCCGCCCCGTCGCCGCCGTGGCCCCGGCCGGCCGTCCGGTCGTCGTCCGGCCGCCCGCCGTCCGCTCGCCCCCGCCCGTCCGGGGCGTCGCCCCAGGCCACCGTCCGGTCGAGGTGGGCCCGGTCGTAGCCCGGGCCGTGGAAGAGGCAGGCGGCCTCGTGGTCGTCGGCCCCGTCGACGCCGACGAGGTCCGGGTGCGCGCCGCCGTGGCAGTCCTCGACCGCGAACGGACACCGGGGGGCGAACCGGCAGCCGTCGGGGAGATCGGTGGGATCGGGAAGCTCGCCGCGGATCGACCCGCTCGTCTCCCCCCGACCCGGGAGACAGGCCAGCAGCGCCCGGGTGTACGGGTGGGCCGGATCGCGGAACACCGCCCCCGCCGGGCCGCGCTCCATCACCTTGCCCGCGTACAGGACGACGACCCGGTCGGCGATCCGGGCGACGACGCCCAGGTCGTGAGTGATGAAGAGGACGGCCATGCCGAACTCGTCCTGGAGGTCCGCGAGCAGGTCGAGGATCCCCGCCTGGATGGTGACGTCGAGCGCGGTGGTCGGCTCGTCGGCGATCAGCAGGTCCGGGTTGCCCGCGAGCGCGACCGCGATCAGCACCCGCTGTTTCATCCCGCCGCTGAGTTCGTGCGGGTAGGCGTCGACGGTCGCGGCCGGGTCGGGGATCTCCACCCGGTCGAGGAGGTCGATCGCCCGCGCCCGCGCCGCCCGCCTGGACAGGCCCTCGTGGATTCGAAGCACCTCGCCGACCTGCCGGCCGACGGTGTAGACGGGGTTGAGCGCGTCCTGCGGGTTCTGGAAGACGTGCCCGATCTCGGCCCCCCGGAGCTCCCGGAGGCGGCGCTCGCTCGCGTCCGCGAGGTCCTCGCCCCGGAACCGGACGGTCCCCGAGATCTCGCCCGGCGGGCGCTCGATCAGCCGGGTGATCGACTCCGCCGTGACGGTCTTCCCGCTGCCCGATTCGCCGACCAGGCAGACCGTCTCGCCGGCGCGCACGTCGAAGGAGACCCCGTCGACCGCCCGGACGACGCCCTCGTCGGTGCGAAACCGGGTCGTGAGGTCCGCGACGCGGAGGAGCGGGTCGGTCGTCGTCATCGTGGGTCGATCGCGTCCCGGAGCGCGTCGCCGACGAAGTTGAACGCGAGCACGGTCAGGAACAGGAAGACGCCGGGCACGGTGCTGATCCAGGGGGCGCTCGCCAGGTCCGACCGGCCGGCGGCGATGGTCCGGCCCCACGAGAACACGTCGGGGTCGCCGAACCCGAGGAAGGACAGCGACGCCTCGCCGAGGATGAACACGGGAATCGACAGCGTCGCGGCGGTGATGACCGTCGAGGAGACGTTCGGAATGAGGTGGCGGCGGATGATCCACCCCCTGCTCGCGCCGGCGGCCTCCGCGGCCCGGACGTACGCCTCCTCCGTGCGCTGGAGCGCCTCCGACCGGACCAGCCGGGCGGTGCCCTCCCAGCCGAACAGGCCGTACAGCCCGATGATGAGCAGGAGGCTCGGGCCGTAGAGGTAGATGAGGAGCAGCAGGAGGATGAACACGGGGAAGGTCTGCTGGAGGTCGACGTAGCGCATCAGCGCCTCGTCGACGTAGCCGCCGAAGTGGGCCGCCGCGGTGCCGACGACGGTGCCGATGGAGATGGCGAGCACCATCGCGATCAGCCCCACCTCCAGGCTCACCCGCATCCCGTAGACGATGAGGTGCCACAGCGGCCGCCCCTGGGCGTCCGTCCCCAGCGCGTGCTCGAACGAGCCGCCCACGAGGGCGGGCGGGCGGTAGGCCGCGGCGTAGTCGATGGTCTCGTTTGGCGGGGCCCAGATCAGCGGCCCGACGATCCCGATCACGAAGACGCCCCCCAGGAAGGCGAGCGAGGCGACCGCGGCGCGGTTCTTCCGGAACTCGCGCCAGTAGTAGGCGGTCATCCGCGGGCGCCGCGCGAGCGGCCGGACGACGTGGAACGCGCCCAGGATCAGGACGCCCATGAACAGCCACTCGACGCCCGTGACGTCCCAGCCCACGACGCCGACCGTCGGGACCTCGTTTGCGAGCACCAGGTAGTCGTACGCGAGGGCGGCGAGCAGCACCAGGAAGCAGGCCGCCTCCGCGACCCGCGCCGGCGTGATTCCCGTCGATCGGTCGCGGTCGACGGCCGCCCAGTCGATCCCCTCGAAGGTCGCCCCCGGGCCGTCGTCCCCGGCGCCGCCGCCCGGCCCGTCGGGCCCCCCCGCCCCGTGCTCGACCCCCATCAGCGATCACCGTAGTCGATCCGCGGGTCCAGCGCGACGTACGCGAGGTCCTGGGCCAGGTTCCCGATGATGGCGATGAACACCGGGATGAGCGTCGTCGCCAGGACCAGCGGCGTGTCCTTCTCGCTGATCGCCGTCAGCGCCAGGCGGCCGAGGCCGGGGATCTGGAAGACGGTCTCGATGATGAACGAGCCGGCGAAGAGCACCGCGAGCACGTCCGCGATCAGGATCGTCGAGAGCGGCACCAGCGCCACCCGGAGGATGTGCCGGGTGAGCACCCGCCACTGGGAGGCGCCCTTCGCCCGGGCGGTCTTGACGAACGCCGATCGGGCGTACTCGACCGCCTGCGCCCTGCTGTAGCGCATCTGTCCCGCGATCGAAGCCGTCGAGAGGACGACGATTGGGAGGAGCAACTGCCTGACGTTCGCGACCGACAGCAACGGCGTCCCGGAGTCGTAGTAGGTGGGGACCCACCCCAGCCAGACCCCGAACAGGAGGATGAGGACGATCGCGAACCAGAAGTTCGGGATCGAGATGCCGAAGTAGGCCACGAACGAGCCGACGTAGTCCGTCGGCGTGTACCGGTTGAGCGCCGAGTAGAGCCCGATCCCGTAGCCGAGGACGGCGCTGATGAGGATGGCCGGGACGAAGTACTGCGCGGAGAAGACCCACGCCTCGCCGATGGCCTGCAACACCGGCTCCCCCTGGCTGAAGGAGTAGCCCCAGTCGAGCGTGAAGATGTTGGTCATGTAATCGACGTACTGCTCGTGGATCGGCCGGTCGAGGCCGCGGCGTTCGAGGTAGGACTCCCTGACCTCCTCGTAGCTCCCCCCCGTCGCCGCCGCCTGTGCCGCCGCCACGTCGGCCCCCGCGTTCGGCGTGACCATCAGCAGGCCGAACGTCAGGCTCACCGCGACGTACGTGGCGACGACCGCCCAGGCCACCCGCCGGGCCACGTACCACTTCATGCCCATCGGTCGTTGTCGCCGGGAGGGCGGCCGCACTCTTAAATTGTGGGCGGCCGCGCGACGGTCGGTCAGCCCCCCTCCGTCCCCGACCCGAAGTCGACGTCGGTCGTGTTCCCGTACTCGCTCCTGTTGACCGCGTCCGGCGCGGGCGTCCCGCTCTCGGCGGTCCCGAGCGAGAGCAGCCGCACGTTCGGGCTGTCGAAGAAGTTCTCCGCCTCCGGGAGGTTCTGGACCCCCTGCCTGTAGGCGACGTTGTTGTGCTCGTTGAACGCCCAGACGAACGGCTGATCGCGGCTGAGGAACCCGAACAGGTCCGTCATCATCCGCTGGGTCCGTTCCGGGGACGCCGACGGCGCCTCGGCGATCGTCCCCGCGATGTCGTAGTCGTCGGTCCGGTAGCCCGTGAAGTTGAACGTCGCCCGGGGGGTCAGCGTCCCCTTGATCGGCTGCCAGGGGGCGTACGGCGAGGTGCTGAACCCCACGCCGTAGATGATGTCCCACGGCTCCTTGCTGACCGCCTGCTCGGGCGGCCCGGCGTTGTACGGGCCCGCCTTGTAGGCGGGCTCCCCGCTGTAGTCCGGGTTGTTCTGCACCGAGTTGTGCATGTACGTGGTGATGATGCGGTTGAACGGCAGACCGTCGATGGTCACCCCGATCCCGACCGCCTCCAGGCGCTGGCGCATGAAGTTCCCGACGATCTCCCCCTGCTGGCTGGTGTTGTCGATCACCAGCTTCAGCTCGACCTGTTCGCCGTCCGGGCCGACGAACTCGTCACGCGCGTTGTAGCCGTAGTCGCCGGAGGTCCCCTCCCGGAGCTTCCGCCGGGCCGTCTCGGTCGAGGGCTCGAACGTGACGATCTTCTCGTCGTCGTAGTAGGGCCCCCACCGCGGGTGGAAGGTGTCGACCGGGTTGGCGTTGCCGTCGAAGATCTGGTCGATCAGCGTCGACCTGTCGAGCAGGTGGGCCATCGCCTGCCGCACCGTCCGGCTCCGGCGCAGCGGCGGCCAGCCGTTGGCCCGGAAGTTGAGGTTGAGCCAGAAGATCCCGCTCCCGAACTCCGAGTTCCAGAGCTTCACGCCGGACGCCCCGCTCAGCTCCGACACCTTCCGCGCCTCGACGCCGATCGACGTGATGTCCCCCGCCTTGATCGCCGAGTAGCCCGTCGTCCGCTCGTCGAACACCTGGTAGGTGTAGTTGTCGAGGGCCGGGCTCCCCCTGAACGCGCCGTCGTCGACGTCGGTGTCGGCCAGGTAGTAGTCCTCGTTTCTGGTCACGACCATCCGCTGGCCCTTCTCCCAGGAGACGAGGTCGAACGGGCCGAGGTTGCCGTTCAGGTCGCCGCTGGTGATCGCCTCGTCGCGGTTCAGTCCCTGGATGTCCCCCTCGCCCCCGTCGGTCGGCTCGTACTTCCGGATCAGCTCCTTCGGGAGCGGATAGACGCCGTAGAGGACGTCCTCGTGGAGCCAGTTGGGCCGGCGCTGCGGGAGCCGGGCCTCGAACGTGAGCCGTCCGGTCCGCTCGTACTGGATCGGCTCGCCACCCAGGTAGAAGAACGGCCGCTGGGAGTAGTTGGCCCAGTCCGACAGGAAGAGGTTCCTCGCGGTGTAGACGTAGTCCTCGGCCGTGAGCTGTCCGTACCCGGCGCCCCACTCCAGCCCGTCCCGGACCGTGTAGGTCACCCGCCGGGCGTCGTCGGACAGCGACCAGCTCTCGAGCAGCCGCCCCTCGAAACCGATGTCGTCGTCGTCGACGACCCCGCCGGTGTCGTACAGGAGGTTGAGCCTGTTGTCGGTCGCCTCGTCGCTGATGACCGCCGGACTCAGGCTCTGGGCCCCCGACGTGGTGCCGGCGATGAACGACCGGTCGCCGGGTCCCCTCGCGGTCCCGCCTCCATCGCCCCCGTCGCCGTTCTCGCCGCTACAGCCGGCGACGCTCACCGAGGCCCCGGCGGCGAGCGCCCGGAGCAGCCGCCGACGGTACACGTCCGGTCCGTCGCGCTTCCGTGGCATGTCCTGTCCGGTACGAGGGTGCCGGCGGGATAAATCCGTGGGCGGCCCGACCCGCCGCGGGCCCGGTATCACCGTTTTTTTACCCGGCAACCGGGTAGCCACGCGCATGAGCTACGAGGACGGTGACAGGGTCGTCCTGCACGACAAGCACAGCGAACACGACGGCGAGGTCGGCACCGTCACGCAGGTGATGGACACGATGTTCGGCGACAGCACCTACACCGTCAGCTTCGAGGACGGCCAGGAGGCGGGCGTGCCCGCCGACGCGCTGGAACCGGCCGACGACGCCCCGGACGGCGACGCCGACGCCCCCGACGACGGGGAGTGACGGACCCGCGGATGGCGTCGGTCCCGTTCCACTACGTCGACCTCAGGGCGTTCTGTTATGCCACCGAGGAGGAGCGCCGGGTCGAGGAGGCGCTCCGAACCCTCCTGCCCGAGGGGACCGACATCGACCGGACGGTGAGCGAGGGCTACCACGGGGACCGCATCGTCGTCCGCTCGGCGCGGGTCGAGAACGCCGACGGGGTGCGCCACGTCCTCGCCCGCCTCGCGTCTGCCCCGGAGTTCGACCGGATCCTCGACGAACTCGACGAGCGCGTCGACGAGAACTGCTCGCTGTTCGTCCGGCTGGACAAGGGGGCCGCCTTCCGCGGCGAGGTCCGCCTGGGGCGGGGCATCACCCTCCGGGCGAAGGTGGAGGCGTACCCGGCCGAGCGCGAGGCGGCCGTCGAGAACGCGCGCGAGACGTTCGCCGACCTGACGTGAGGCGATCCGAGGGCGGTGAAGCGACCCGACGCGGGCCGACCTGTCCCCCGACCCCGGCCCCGTCCCGTCCCGCTCCCCGGACCGACGGATCTCTGACCTGCCGGCCGGACCCGCGCCCGGGACCGCCGCCTACCCGCCGTCGGTCGGGGCCGGCCCCCGGCCGCCGTCGGACCCGCCGGATTCGCCGGCCGCCACCAGGTCGATGCTCAGCCGGGTCGGCGCGTCGTCCGACGGGTCCGTCCCTCCCTCGGAGTCCGGGAACCGGACGCGCCCCCGGGCGTTCTCCACGACCCACTTGACGAGCCACAGGCCGAGGCCGCTGCCGTGGGTCAGGCGCGTCTCCTCCCCGCGTCGGAACACCTCCCGGTCGGCTCGCGGGATCCGCGGCCCCGGGTTGCTGATCGTGATCGTGACGTGGGTGTCCGTCCGGGAGACGCCGACGTCGACCGACGGGGGGTCGTCGTCCTGGTGGACGACGGCGTTGGCGAGCGCCTCCTCCAGCGCGACGTCGATACGCCTGTCGGCCAGCACCGTCGCGTCCGTCGCGCCGCTCACCGCGATTTCGGCAGTCGGGTGGTCCGCCGTCGTCCGCGCGACGGCCTCGGCGACGATCGCGTCCACCTCCGCGGGTTCGACCGCCGGATCCGCGACCGTCCGCTGCACGTACCGTGCCTTCTCGGCCGTCTCGACCATCCGCTCGGCGATCCGCTCGGCGGTGTCGAGGCGCTCCCGCGCCGCCCCCTCGACCGGCACCGCCTCCCGGAGGAGCGACAGGTTGCCGAGGATGGTGTTGAGGTCGTTGCGGACGTTGTGTCGGAGGACGCGGCTGACGACCGCGAGGCGCTGCTCGCGCCGCTCGACGTCGCGGCGGCTCCGCGCCAGGTCGTGGGTCCGATCCAGCATCATCCGGACGTTGGCCCGCGTGTCGGCGACGTCGGGGCCCTCGGTCGGCGGGACGTGGTACGGGTTCTCGCAGACGGTCCCCCGGTAGACGACCTGCTCGTGGACCCGGAGGGCCTGTGCCAGCGACCCCTCGTCGAACCGGCGGACGTCGTACTGGCAGAGCGCGACGACCGGCAGGTCCGGCGCGCGGGCGTCGAAGCCGGTCTCGAACTCGATCACCTCCTCGAACTCCATCTGCGCGTGGAAACACCACGTGTTCTCGCCCGCGACCGCGACGCCCTCGTACCCCGCTTCGACCGCGTCCTCGGCGGCAGCGGCGAGTCGCTCGACCGTCCGGTCGGGGTCGAACCCCCCGTCGATGTACACGTCCGACGCGTCGCGGACCTCCAGGTCGCCCGCCTCCTCCCGCGCCGCCACGTCGATCCCGGCCGCCCCGAGCGCCGCCCTGACCTCCGAGACCTCGTTGGCGTCCGCCAGGTACAGACACCGACGGCCCTCCCGGAGGCTCGCGGTGACGAACCCGCCGACCGTCCGCAACTGTACCGACGTGTCGGCGTAGAACAGCGCCAGGTGTCGGGGGAGGTCCCGGCCTGCGAACTCGGCGAGTATCTCGTCGTGCCGCGGCGTCCGCCGGTCGTCCGCCCGGGCTGTGGTCGGGGACACGTTCTTCCGTTCGGAACGTGGCAACCGAGCATCAAAGTCCTTTGCGTCGCGAGCGCGGCGCCCGTCGCGCCCGGCCGCCGGCCCGCCGCGCCCGCGCGACGGCGCGACGGGGCCCTACACCTCGCTCCAGTAGTCCGGCTCGTTGCCCGGCGACCACTTGATCGAACAGCCCCGTGAGGGGTGCCAGTCCAGGTCGACCGGCTCGCCGGCCAGGACCGACTCGATGGCCCGCCTGATCTCGAACCCGGGCTCGCCGGACGGCTCGTCGTCCGGGTTCAACGCGTCGTCGAGACGGCCGTGGTAGGCCAGCCGGAACGCGCCCCCCTCGTTGCGGAAGAGGTACGGGTCGGGGGTACAGACCGCGCCGTAGGCCGCCGCCACCGCCTGGGTGTCGTCGCGCAGGTAGGCGTCGAAGTCGATCCGGCCCGACTCGACGTGCTCCCGCATCCGCTCGAAGGAGTCCTCGGGGTACTCCCCGGCGTCGTTGGGGTTGATGCCGACCACGGCGACCTCGTCGTCGTCGTAGTCGGCGGCGATGGCGTTCAGCGCCCCCTCCTTCGCCTTCGCGTACGGGCAGTGGTTGCACGTGAACACGACGAGCAGCGCCTCGGCGTCGTCGAAGTCCGCGGGGCCGTACCGCTCGCCGTCGGTCCCGCGGAGGTCGAACGCCGGCGCCTCGTCGCCCGCTTCGAGCACCTGGATGCTGTCCTCGGCCATCGGCCCCTCGTACCGCCCGTTCGGGGTTAAACTCCGCGGGTTCGCGGCCGGGATCGGCGGGGCCCGACGACCCGTCGCCCCGCCTCAGTCGGGCGACCACTCGCAGGCGTCGCCCGCGGTCAGGCCCTCGCGCTCGACGTACGCCGACAGGCAGGCGTAGTTGCAGAAGTAACGCGGCGAACCGCAGCCGTCGGTGCAGTCGCGCACGCAGACCGGGTCGTGGTCGAAGATGCGCGACCCGCAGTACGCGCAGGGCTGGTCCTCGGCCGGCGTCTCGACGGTCGTCGCCATACCGGAGGGGCGGTCCCGACGGGAATGAGCGTTTCGCCGACCGGCGGGCCCCACGGCCGGGCGCCCCGGCGCGCCGGCGTCCGGCCGCGTCACTCGGCGGTGACCAGGTAGACGGCGACGACGGCGAGGGCGATGCCGGCGACCTTGCGCGCGGTGAGCGACTCCTCCAGGACGAGGACGCCGACGGCCGACGAGACCACGAGGAAGAGGCCGAAGACGGGGGTGACGACGCTGACGGGCCCGAGCGAGAGCGCGCGGTAGTACGCGAGGATGCCGACGGTGAGGAAGACGCCCGCCGCGACCACGAGCGGGAGCTTCGGGTGCCGGGCGTACTCGCCGAGGTCGTACCCGAGGTAGAGGACGACGACGGCGCTCCCGGCGACGAGGATGGCGTTCGACACCAGCGCGGCGACGGTGCTCGGGAGCCGGGGCGTCCCCGACGTGGCGGCGCGCATCAGCGGGGGCACCGCGGAGTAGGCCCCGAGCGCGAGCAGCGCCCACGGCAGATAGCGCATACGATACCGCCCGCGCCGAGCGGGTAAGCCGTTACGGTCACCGGCCCGACCGCGGCGCGCCGGCCGTCGCTACGCTTATGACCGCGGTCGGCGTAACCGGCCGGGGGAGAGCACGGGTATGCACGTCACCGGCGGCCCGATCCGCCTCCTGCACGTGGACGACGACCCGGACTTCGCGGAGCTCGCGGCGACGTTCCTCGAACGCGAGGACGAGGCGTTCGCCGTCGAGACCGCGGCGAGCGCCGCCGAGGGACTGGACCGGCTCGACGCGGCCCCCTTCGACTGCGTGATCTCGGACCACGAGATGCCGGGACCGAACGGGATCGAGTTCCTGAAGGCCGTCCGCGAGGACCACCCGGACCTCCCCTTCGTCCTCTACACCGGCAAGGGGAGCGAGGAGGTGGCGAGCGACGCCATCTCGGCCGGCGTGACCGACTACCTGCGGAAGGGAAGCGGCACCGAGCAGTACGCCGTGCTGGCAAACCGCGTCCGGAACGCCGTCGAGCGGCGCCGGGCCGAGCGGACGGCCGGGCGGAGGCCGACGCGGAGCGCGGCGGTTCGGGGGTCGGCGACGACGCCCCGGCCGTGACGGTCACCGTCGGCGACCTCCCGGACGGCTTCTTCGTCGCCGACGACGGCCCGGGCGTCCCGGAGGGACGGCGATCGAAGGCGTTCGAGCCCGGCTACTCGACCGCCGACGGGGGCACCGGGTTCGGCCTGCGCATCGTCCGGGAGGTGGCCGACGCCCACGGCTGGACGGTCGCCCTGACCGCGAGCGACGAGGGGGGCGGGCGGTTCGAGTTCACCGGCGTCGGACGCCCCCCCCGAGGGGTAGCGGGGCGGGGGCGAGCCGTCCGGTCCGGGGCCGCCCGCCGCGACCGTCCCGCGGCCCCGCAGTCCGACGGCTCCGCCGCCCGTCGTCCGCCGTCCCGACCGGTGCGGCTCACTCCACCCAGACCGACGCGAACGCCTCGAAGAAGTCAGTCCCCGTGTCGACGACCGGGTGCTCGGCGCGCAGGCCCCGGCACCGGTCGTCGATCTCCCCGACGTGGCGGTCCAGGCGGTCGCGGTACGTCGCCTCCTGCCGGCCGGCGAAGTAGGTGCGCCGCTCGACGCCGGCCTCCGGATCGACGAAGACGGTGTCGCCCTCGGCCGGCGGGTCCCGCTCGGTCGGGGCGACCAGGTGCGGGCAGACCAGGTCGTTTTCCGCCAGCGCCGCCAGTCCCTCCTCGACGCCGTCGGGCGACGCGAGGAAGTCGCTTATTACGACCACCAGCGACCGGGAGTCGACGGTGCCGGCGTAGTCGCCGAGCGCGTCCGCGAACGACGCCTCGCCGGACGGGTCGGTCCCGTCGAGCAGGTCGATCAGCCGGAGGAGTTCGCCGCGGTTCGACCGGCCGGCGTCGAGGCGTTCGTGCCGGTCGCCGAACGCGGCGAACCGGAAGTCGTTGTTCTCCTCCGCGGTGAGGTAGGCGAAGCCGAGGCCGAGTTTGGCGCCGAACTCGAACTTGTTCGCGTCGCCGTCGCCGTAGTCCATCGATCCGCTCGCGTCGAGCAGCACGTGGACGGTGAGGTTTCGCTCCTCCTCGAACTGCTTGACGTAGTACTCCTCGGTCCGGGCGTAGAGCCGCCAGTCGATGAGCCGCGTGTCGTCGCCCGGCGCGTACCGGCGGTAGTCGCTGAACGTCAGGCCCTCCCCGACGCTCGGGGACCGCTGTTCGCCCTTCCGGGCGTCGGTGGTGGTCCGGTCCAGCGAGGGGTCGAACCGGTCGAGTTCGTCGAGGAAGCCGGGATCGATCGTCACGCCCGCCCCCCCCGCGGCCGGCCGCCCCGCCCCCCTGCGGTCGGACGGACCGCCGGCGGGCGACCGGCCCGGCGGCCCGCCCCGTCCCGCCGCCCGCGCACGTCACACCTCCGCGAGCAGGTCGGCGATCACCTCGTCGGCGGTCACGCCCTCCCGCTCGGCGCGGAAGTCGACGATTACGCGGTGGCGGAGCACGGACGGCGCCATCGCGGCGACGTCCTCCCACGAGACGTGGGCCCGGCCGCGGAGGAACGCCCGCGCCTTCGCCGTGAGGACGAGGCCCATGCTCGCCCGGGGGCTGGCCCCGAACTCCAGGCGGTCGGCCTCGCGGGTGGCACGGGCCAGCCGGATGGCCCGGTCGCGCACGTCGTCGGCGACCGGCACGCCCCGGACGAGTTCCTGGATCCGGTTCACCTCGTCGGTCCGCAGGACCCGCTCGACCTCCCCGGCCGGCCCGCCCTCGGTGTAGAGCCGGACGATCTCCCGTTCCTCGTCGAACCCGGGGTAGCCGACGAGGATCTTCATCAGGAAGCGGTCGGTCTGGGCCTCCGGCAGCGGGTAGGTTCCCCCCTGGTCGATCGGGTTCTGGGTCGCGAGCACGAAGAACGGCCGGGGGAGCTGGTGGGTCTCGCCGGCCGCCGTGACCTGGCGCTCCTGCATCGCCTCCAGCATCGCGGACTGGGTCTTCGGCGTCGCGCGGTTGATCTCGTCGGCCAGCACCACGTTCGCGAAGATCGGCCCCCGCTCGAACGCGAACTCGCGGCGACCCTCGGTCTCCCGGATGATCTCCGTGCCGGTGATGTCGGAGGGCATCAGGTCCGGCGTGTTCTGGATCCGGGAGAACGAGAGGTCGGTCGCGGCCGACAGCGTCCGAACGAGCGTCGTCTTGCCCAGCCCGGGGTTCGACTCAAGCAGCGCGTTCCCGTCCGCGATCACGCAGACCAGCAGCTGTTCGACGACGTCGCGCTGGCCGACGATCCGCTTGCCGACCTCCTCGCGCACCCGGTCGAGCTTGGCCTGGAGTTCGTCGATCTCCCGGTCGGTCATCCGTCCTCCTCCCTGATCCGCAGGTTGTACTCGCGGATGAGTTCGGCGTCCTCCAGCCGTTCCGCCTCCGCGAACCCCGCCTGCTGGCTCTCGACGCTCGTGCTCCCGGCGAACCCGCCGGTCGGGTACGACCCCGTCGACCCCGACCCGTTGCCGCTCCCCCGCGCGGGGACCGACGCGTTCAGCGTCTCGTCGCCCGCCGAGACGTCCTCCGGGTCGCCGAGCACCTCGTCCGGGTTCCGCAGGCCGCCGTACTCGTCGGAGTCGGCGGCCGGCGCGCCGCCCGACGCGGCCGCGGGTTCGCCGGGGCCGCCCCCGAGCCCGAGGCCGGGATCGACGACCGTCACCCCGACGTTCGCGGCGCCGAGCAGGACGACCACGGCGACCGTGACGGCGAGCCGCCGGACGCCGAGCAGGCCGAGGCTCGAACACCGCTCCAGGCGATCGAGCACCGACTCGTACAGCCGGTCGGCCATCGGCCCGTCCCGGCCGGCGGCCAGGGCGTCGCGGGCGGTCCGGAGCGCCTCCGCGACCGGCGGGTTGACCGCCTCGAACCGCTCGACGGTCGGGCGCCGGACGCGGAGCCGGTACGCGACGGCGCCCGCGAGCGCCCCCGCCCCCACGGCGACGACGACGGTGGCGTCCACCGACGCCGGGAGCGGGGCCGCCGCGGGACGCCCGCCCGGGACGGGCAGCGGCACCGACCGGTCGAGCGCGCCCGGGAGCAGCTCCGCCGCGACGTCGAGCGCGAGGTTGGCCGCGAGCACGACGGCGACCGCCTCGGCGGCCGCGCCGATGGCCGCGGCCTTCCGCCCCTCGCGCCGGACCGCGCGGACCGCGCGCCGCATCCGCTCGCGGGGCGTCCGGTCGCCCGTGCCGCTCGCGTCGCCCGCGCGTCCCCCCTCGTTCGCGTCGCTCACGTCACGGACACTCCGACGGCCGGTTTTCGGGGTCGAACTCGCTGCAGATGGCGTCGATGCGCGCCTCCAGCCCGTTGATGCGGTCCCGGAGGCTCTCCACCGTGCTCTCGAGGTCGCGGACCTGCCGTTCGAGCTCCTTGTTCCGCTGCAGGAGCTGCTCGTTCTCGGCCCGGAGGTCCTCGACCTCGGCCTCCAGTTCGTTTCGCCGCTGTTCGAGCGACGTCACCCGCTCGCGGAGCGAGCTGACCCGCTCCCGTGACTCGCGCAGTTGCTCGCGCGTGCTCGCGAGTTCCTGCCGCGTGCTGTTCAGCGACTGTTCGGTCTCGTCGAGTTCGGTCGCCACCTGCTGGACGTCCCCGCGTGTCGTCCGGAGCGACCGGTTCAGTTCTCGCAGGCGGGTCCGGGTCCGGTCGAGCTCCGACTCCGTCCGGTTGAGCTCCGTCCGCAACCGTTCGTTGCGGTCGCGTAGCTCCTCGTTCCGGTCGCTCACCTCCTCGACGGTCTCCTGGTAGAGGAGGGTCGCGCCGGCGGTGCCGACGAGCGAGAGGACCACCAGCGATGCCAGGGCGACGTTGATGGAACGGCCGATGACGCTCATGTCAGTCCGCTCTCCAGCCCGGTTCGGCCACGGTACACTTGAAGCCGCCGGACGGCCACCTCGCCGAGGAAAAGCAGGAGGGCGAGCAGCAGGGCCAGCCAGTCCCAGGCGTCGCGCACCTCCCGCACCGCGACCGCCCGCTCGGCGGCGAAGGCCGCGATGGCCGCCCCCTCGCTCGGCCCGAACTGCCTCCCGCCGGTCGTCCGAACCAGGCGGGCGAGCGCCGTCGACTGCCCGAACGCGCCGTACTCGGCGGGGTAGTTGGCGGCGTAGGTCGCGCCGGCGACCTCGTGGTAGCCCGGCTCCGACGGCGTGACGGTCGCCTCGTATCGTCGCTCGCCGACCTTTCGGAAGGTGACACCGGCGTCCGTCGGCCGCTCGGCGCCGCGATAGCGTACCGTCGTCGGCTCGCCCACCCGCGTGTCGGACGCCTCGGCGACGCCCGAGCGCTTGCGCTGCGGGTCGCCGATCGCCCAGTTCGTCGACTTGGTCACCAGCAGCGAGTCCGGCCGCCGGAGGAGGCCGTCGAGGGTGCCGTCCGGGCCGTACGCGGTGACCGTCACGACCCGCCCCAGCCCGTACCGCCAGGAGGCCACCGCCGGGTCGCCCGACCCGGAGGCGACCAGCAGGGTCGCCCCGCGCTTGACCGACACCCCGTTCGCCCGCCCGGGGCTCGACTCCAGGTCGACCCCAGAGGTGATGAACTCGTTGGGGTCGACGACGACGAGCCCCTCCCCCTCGTACTGCCGGGAGGGGCCGCCAAAGAGGATGCGCAGGCGGTCGGTCTCGCTCGCTCGCAGGAAGTTCCCGCCCGACCGCTCGGCGATGGTCCGGAGCGTCGATTCCTTCGTCCGCTCGCCGACGCCGACCGCGATCACCGCGATCCCCGCCGCGCCGAGGTCGGACGCGACCGCGGGCACCTCGGCGCTGGCGTCGCGGCCGTCGCTGATGAGGATGACCGTCCCCGGGCCGCCGAGCATCTCCTGGGCGCCCCGGAGCCCCGACGAGATGCTCGTCGCGCCGCCGGCGGTGAGCCGCCTGATCCGGTCGGCGATCCGCTCGCGGGCCGTCCCCAGCGGCCGGGGGTCGGCGACGGCGTACGCCCGGTAGTTGAACCCGACGACGCCGACTTCGTTCCCGTCGCCCAACTGGTCGAGGGCGTCGAGCGCGATGGCCTTCTGCGTCCGCATGCCCTCCTCGGTGCTCCCCGAGACGTCGATGGCGAACACGATCCGGGCGGTGCCCGGTCCCCCCTCGCCGACCGAGACCGGGAGCATCGAGGAGAACGTCGATCCCCCGTAGCCCCCGTTCTCGAAGGCGTTTCGCCCCCCGACGACCATCAGGCCGTTGCCGTCGATGACGAACTCCTGGAGCGCCGAGACGTTGCCGACGTCCTCCGCGCGGAGGTCCTGGGCGACGACGGCGTAGTACGGGTCGAGGTTCCGCGGCACCGACGACGCCGTGTCCACCTCGTAGAGGTCGTCGAGGTAGTCGCGGAGCGGGTACTCCCCACGGGAGACGTAGAGGATCCGGGGCTGTTCGACCACCCGCACGGTGTGGCGGTAGACGTCGTTCGCGCCGAACCGGTCGCCGGTCCCGTCGTCGCCCCCGATCCGGGCGGTCACCCGGTGGGGGCCGGTGTCGTTGAACGTGTGCGAGAACTCGACGGTCCCGCTCCCCGCCGCCAGCGTCCGCGAGACGACCTCCTCGCCGTCCACGCTCACCGTCAGATCGACCGACCCCCGGTCGGTCCGCACGCCGTCGACCTCCGCGCGAAAGCGGTTTTCGACGCCCGCGCTCGCCTTCGACGGGCCGCTCAGGGCCACGTACCGTTCGGTGTCCGCCGCGTCGAGCCGGACGCTGCTCACCGTGGCGTTCAGCGACGCGGCGAGTTCGGCCGCCGTCCCGAGGCTCCGCCCGTCGGTGACGCGGCCGTCGGAGACGACGACGAGGCTCCCGTTCTCCCGGAGGTTCGCGGCGATCGCGTCGCCCGGGCGCGAGGCGGTGCCGTTGCCGGCGGTCGCGACGGTGGCCGGCACGCCCGCCGCCTCGACCCGGTCAGCGAGCCCCTCCGCCCGCTCCAGGGTCGCCATGCTGTCCGAGCGGTCGACCAGCATCGTCACCCGGGGGTCGCCGGCCGTCTCGCGGGTCGTCACGGTGTAGGGCCCGGCGGCGGCGACGACCAGCAGCGCCGCCACGGCCAGCCGGGAGGCGAGCAGGAGCCGCCGGCTCCGGCGCCCGGCGCTCCCCCCGGCCCGCCAGCGGACGAGCGCCCAGAGGCCGGCCGCGACGGCCGGCAGGAGCGCGAGCACCGCCGGCGTCTCGACGCCCGCGACGGCGCCGTTCGGGAGGACGACCTCGGCGCTCACAGGTCCCCCCTCCGTCGGAGGTAGAGCAGTTCGCCCCCGAGGAGCGCGAGCGCCGCCAGCGCGATCGGCCCGTCCAGCGGCCGCGGGGCCCGGCGCCGTTCGGTCCCGGCGCCGCTCCCGGCGCCGCCCTCGCCGCCGACCGGGTCGGCGCGCACGTCCGACTCGGCGGCCGAGTACAGCGAGGCGCCGATCCGCCGGTCGCCGACCCGGTAGAACCCCGCGTCCTGGAGCACGACCGTCCGGCCCGTCACCCGGCCGTCGGGGGTCGTCACCGTCGTCTCGGCGCCGAAGGTGAGCCGGTCGCCGGTCTCGCGGTTGAGCGCCGTCAGCGGCTCCCGCCCGGCCAGGTAGAAGACCGCGCGCTTCCAGAACACCGGGTACTGGTAGTTGAACTTGAACGGCGAACTCGCCTCCAGGTAGCCGTAGTAGAGGACCCGCCCGGACCCGCGGTCGGCGGCCGCGAGCAGCGGCGCGCCCCCGGCCGTTCGGACCAGCGCCCGCCCGGACCGCAGCGAGCCGTTGACGTACTCGCCGGGCGGCGGGAAGTCGATCCCCCGCGTGAGTTCGTCGTCGGCCACCTCGCCGATCGTCGGGCCGGTCCCGACCGGCCCCGGTTCCACGAGGAGGAGGTCGCCGTACCTGTCGGCCGGCAGGTCGTCGGTCGCCACGACGGCGACCCCGCCGCCGCGCTCGACCGTCTCGCGGCCCGCCGCGACGCTCCCCCGGAGCAGCCGGTCGCGCTCGACGTCGCCGTAGACGATGACGTCGTACCGCTCGGTCACCGTGGTCGGGGGGGTCTTCACGGTCAGGTCGACGGCGTCGATCACCGAGAGCGCGGTCGAGAGGTACCGGCTCCGGTCGTTGGTGAGGAGCAACACCTCCACGGCGGCGTCGGCCGGCGCGCCGACGTACGCGGCGTCGTCGGTCCGGAAGGAGTCTCCCGGGCGCAGCCGCGCCTCGCCGCCGCCGGCCGGCACCGGGAGCGAGACGGTCGTCACGTCGCCCGGCCGGAGCCGCACGTCGCGGCTCGCCCCCCCGAGCGACAGCGTCCGGGTCGCCGTGCGCTCGCCGAAGTTGCGCACCGACAGCGTCACCTCGCCGCCCGAGAACGACCGGTCGACGATCCCGACGTTGTCCCGACCGCCGCCGGCGAACTGCCGGAGGACGACGCTCACGCCGCGGCCCCGGGCCGCGGCCGCCTCGTCGCGCCACGCCGTGCGGTCCGCGAAGTCGCTCAGGACGACGATCCGGGCGTTCCCGTCGGCGAGCGTCGACGCCTGGACCAGCGCCGCCCGGAGGTCGCCGGGCGCGTCGGCCACCGAGAGGCGGCCCAGCGCCGCCCGGGCCGCCCGGCGGGTGCCGTCGCGGACGGCCACCCGCGGTTCGCGGCCGGCGACCACCACGGAGGTGGTCCCGGTGACGGCGTCGCGGGCCGCGGCCAGCGCCGCCTCGAACCGGGTCCCGTCGCCGGTCTCGGTCGCCATGCTCGCGCTCGCGTCCACCACGAGGACCGTCCGGTCGACCGTCTCGCTCTGCGGGACGGTCACGTACGGCGTCGCCAGCGCCAGCGCCAGCGCGACCACGACCAGCGCCTGCAGGAGGAGCAGCAGGTTCCGCCGCAGGCGCTCCATCAGCGGGTTGGTGCTGTCCTGTCCCCGGTCCTCGACCAGGAACCGGACCGTCGGCAGTTCGATCCGCTCCGGGTCGGGACGGATCAGGTACAGCACCGCGAGCGGAATCAGCCCTGCGAGGGCCGCCAGGCCGAGCGGCGAGAGGAAGACGTCACCGAGGACCATACCCCCGCCTGTCCCCGGACCCATTTCCCTCTTGTGTCGGCGTGTCCGGCCGACCCGCCGACGGGACGGGCGGCGGCCGCGCGCGGCAGCCGACGCCTCGCGGGCGCCGACGGGCCGGCGGGCGGCCGACGGGCGGTCGCGGGTCCGGCCGAGGACGCAAACCACTTTTGTCGAGGGGCCGAGCGGGTCGTATGAACGAGAAGCGGGAAGTGCTCGAGATCCTGCGGGACGACGCCCGCCAGCCGGCCGCCGATATCGCCCGTCAGACGGGCCTCGACGAGGGGCGCGTCGAGGAACTGATCGAGGAGCTCGAGGCCGACGGCGTGGTGCGTGGCTACCGCGCCATCGTCGACTGGGAGCGGACCGGCGACGACCGCGTCGAGGCCGACGTCGAACTGAACGTCGAACTCGACCGCGAGACGGGGTACGCGGACATCGCGCGCCGCATCGCCAAGTTCCCCGAGGTGGCCTCGCTCCGCCTGGTCTCGGGCAACTACGACTTCGCGCTCACCGTCGAGGGCGAGTCGATGCACGACGTCTCGCGGTTCGTCTCCGAGCAGGTCGCGCCCATCCCCGAGGTGACCCAGACGGTCACCCACTTCGTCATGACGACATACAAGGCCGGCGGCGTCGAGTTCGTCGACGGCGACGAGGACGACCGGCTCTCGGTCTCGCCATGACGGCGTTCGAGCCGTCGGAGCGGGTCAAGCGGGTGCCGCCGTCCGGGATCCGGCGCTTCTTCGAACTCGCCGAGGAGATGGACGACGTGCTCTCGCTGGGCGTGGGCGAACCGGACTTCAGCGCGCCGTGGGCCGCCCGCGACGCCGCCATCGACTCCCTGGAGCGGGGCCGGACCTCCTACACCGCCAACCGGGGGATGCGCGAGCTCCGGGAGGCCATCGCCGACCACGTCCGCCGGTACGGCCTCGACTACGACCCCGACGAGGAGGTCATCGTCACGGCCGGGGCCAGCGAGGCCGTCGACGCCGCCCTCCGGGCCACCGTCGACCCCGGCGACCGGGTGGCGGTCCACGAGCCGACGTACATCTCCTACGTGCCCGGGATCACCTTCGCGGGCGGCGAGCCGATCCGGGTGCCGACCCGGCCGGAGAACGACTTCGTTCTCACCCGCGAGGCGCTCCGCGAGGCCGGCGCCGCCGACGCCGGGGTGCTGG
This sequence comes from Haloferacaceae archaeon, assembly GCA_042219485.1. Taxonomy (GTDB): domain Archaea; phylum Halobacteriota; class Halobacteria; order Halobacteriales; family Haloferacaceae; genus CAZMLQ01. Next base: position 5,507 of record JBDGPV010000031.1, on the reverse strand, counting down.
TGCTGTGCTACCCGAACAACCCGACCGGCGCGACCGCCGACCGGGAGGACCTGGCCGAGATCGCCGCCTTCTGCCGCGAGCACGACCTGCTGGTGATCGCCGACGAGATCTACGCCGCGCTCACCTACGACGGCGACCACGCCTCGATCGCCACCCTGCCGGGGATGCGCGAGCGGACGGTCGTCGTCAACGGCTTCTCGAAGGCCTACGCGATGACGGGGCTCCGCCTCGGCTACGCGCTCGGCCCCCCCGAGGCCGTCGGGGCGATCAACCGCGTCCACCAGTACGCGATGCTCTCGGCCCCGACGACCGCCCAGTACGCCGCGATCGAGGCGCTCGAATCCTGCGACGACGCGGTCGCCGAGATGCGCGACGCCTACGACCGCCGCCGGCGCCTCGTGCTCTCGCGCTTCCGGGAGATGGGGCTGTCCTGCTTCGAGGCGTCCGGCGCGTTCTACGCGTTCCCCGAGTGCCCGGGCGACGACGAGGCCTTCGCGGAGGACCTCCTGCACGAACAGCGCGTCGCCGTCGTTCCCGGCAGCGTCTTCGGCGAGGGGGGCGCCGGCCACCTCCGGGTCTCCTACGCGACCGGTATCGACGACCTGAAGGAGGCGATGGACCGCATCGAGGCCTTCCTCGCGTGACCCGCGAGCGCCGGGCCGCCGGCTACCCGCCCTCGTCGGTCACGTCCTCGATGTCCCGGCCCAGGTCGCGGTAGAGGTCGTCCAGCCCCGACTCCCGGCTGAGCGACCCGATCGTGGCGTCAAGGTCCTCGCGGAGTTCCGACAGTTCCTCATCGAGTTCGCGGTACTCCTCGTTCCGTTCGAGGTCGGTCGGTCCCTTCTCCGATTCGAGGAGCGCCTTCTTCGAGGCCAGCGAGAACAGCCGCTGCACCCCGTCGGCGTACTCGTTTCGCATCCGCAGGTTCGAGACCGTCTCAAGCAGCGACTCCTTCGACACCGGCTTGACGAGGTAGTCGTCGAAGCCCATCTCGACGATGTCGAAGTCCGGTTCGACGGCGGTCACCATCGCCACGCGGCAGTCGATCCCCCGCTCCCGGACGGTTTCGAGCACCTCGTCGCCGGGGAGGTCCGGCATCCGGCGGTCGAGAAGGATCACCTCGATCTCGTCGTCGAGCGCATCGAGCGCCTCCTCTCCCCCGTAGGCCGTCCGTACGCGGTAGTCGCCGTCCAACCACGTCGCGTACAGGTCGGCCAGGTCGGGTTCGTCCTCGACGACGAGGACGACGGGTCTGGTATCACTCATCTAACGGATCCCGTCGCGGTTCGACGACGCATACCAGCCCTGTACGGGCTGGCATATTAAGATATCCCTTCGGGAATCGTTTTCGAGGCCGGCCTCTCCCGGCGTATAACGGCGCGTTTAGCCCGATGAACGCCCGGTTAAACCGCCCGCACGCGTCAGTCCGGGCGGTAGTTCGGCGCCTCGTCGGTGATCGTCACGTCGTGAGGGTGGCCCTCGGTCTGGCCGGCCTGCGAGACGCGGACGAACTCGGCCCGCTCCTTGAACGACGGGATCGTCGCCGCCCCCACGTAGCCCATGCCGCTTTTCATGCCGCCGACGAGCTGGTGGAGTTCGCCCGCGAGCGGCCCCTTGTACGGCGTCGCCGCCTCGACCCCCTCCGGGACGAACTCCTCCTCGCCCTCGGGGTCGTCCTTGAGGTACCGGTCGCCGCCGCCCGATCGCATCGCGCCGACCGACCCCATCCCCCGGTACTGCTTGTACCGTTTGCCGTTCATGGTGATCACGCGCCCGGGCGCCTCGTCGGTGCCCGCGAAGTACGAGCCGAGCATCACCGCGTCCGCGCCCGCGGCGATCGCCTTGATCGCGTCCCCCGAGTACCGGATCCCGCCGTCGGCGATCACGGGCACGTCCTCGGGGCCCGCCACGTCCGCGACCTCGGCGACCGCGGTGATCTGGGGCATCCCGGCGCCGGTGACCACCCGGGTGGTACAGATCGATCCCGGGCCGATGCCGACCTTGATCCCGTCGGCGAACCCCACCACGTCCTCGGCGGCCTCCCGGGTGCCGACGTTGCCGACGACGACGTCGGCCTCGGCGGCCGCGGCGATCTCGCGGGCGCTTTCGATCACCGTGCGGTTGTGGGCGTGCGCGCAGTCGATGAACAGCACGTCCGCGCCGGCCTCGTCGGCCGCCGCCGCGCGCTCGTCCTCGAAGGGCCCGATGGCGGCGCCGAGGCGCAGGCGGCCCTCCCCGTCCCGGACGGCGTTCTCGTGCTCCCGGCGTTCGAGGATGTCCTGCATCGTCACCAGCCCGACCAGCCGGTCGTCGTCGTCGACGATCGGGACGCGCTCGATCTTGTGGTCGTACATCAGTTCGAGCGCCTCGCGGGCGGTGACGTCCTCGCCGGCGGTGAACACCTCGTCGGTCATCGCCCGCCGCACCTGGTCGCGCTCGCCGACCTCGATGTACGGACGGACGTCGGTCGCGGAGATGATGCCGAGCACCCGGTCCTCGTCGTTCACGACGGGCGCGCCGCTGATCCCCTCGCTCTCCATCATCTCGTCGACCTCGCTGACGGTCTGGTCCGGGTCCGCGGTGACGACGTTCTCGCGGCCGATGACGAGTTCGTCCGCCCCCTTGACCCGCTCGATCTCCGCCACCATCCGGTCGGCGGACATGTTGCGGTGCAGGACCCCCAGGCCTCCCTCCCGGGCCATCGCGATGGCCATGTCGGCCTCGGTCACGGTGTCCATCGCCGCCGAGAGCACCGGCACGTTCAGCCGCACGTTCCGGGACACGCGCGTCGAGACGTCGGCCTCGTCCGGTTCGACGGCGCTCTCCTTCGGTCGGAGGAGCACGTCGTCGAACGTGAGCGCCTCGGGGACGCGGAGTTTCGCCGAAAACGGCCCGGGATCGGGAACGTCGTTCGCCATGTAACGGGTGGTCACGCCGCGGGCAAAAACGTTGCGAGACGACCCCCGTTCCCCGCCGAACCGGCGACGCGGTGCCCCGATCGGTCGCCGCCGCCCGGGACGCGGGGCGCCGGCTATCGTCCTCGCCCGGGCGCCGACTGTCGTCCCTCGCTCGACCGCCGACTGCCGTCGGTTCGCCGGCGACCGCCGCCCCTGCCCTCCGGCCGCGCCCGGTCGGGACCGGATCCGTCCCCGTTCCGCGCGCTCCGGCCCTTGTGGGCCGTTCACAGGGTTGTAACGCCGTCTCACGAAACGTTTAATAATTCGTTAGGGTTACGGACGGGTATGGACTCCGAGAGTCCCCTCGCGGTCGGTATCGCCGGGCAGGAGCGGTGCGACACCGGCGTTCAGTTCACACCGAACGGAGGGGCGTTCGAATCGGGGTTCGAGTTCGGTTTCGGATTCGGCCGCGGCCGGACCGCCGTCGACGCGCGGCGCCGGTTGCCGGGGTCGCGTCCACACCGCCGCCGGGCCGACGGTGACGGCCGCTAGCCCCGGATGAGCGTCTCCCAGCACCCCATCGCGCTCGGGCTGGAGCGGCGGGTGGGCGGCCCGACCCGCCTGCTGGCCACCGTGATGGGCCTCCCCCTGGTCGACGGCATCTTCCCGGCGCTGGTGATCGCCGGCGCGCTCGACTCGCCCGCCGGCGTCCTGGAGACGGGGCTGCTCGTCTTCGGCGGATCGGCCACCGTCGCGGTCGTCCTCGCCGAGATGGACGACCCGACCGAGGCGGTCCCGGCGGTTCTCGCCCTCGGCGCGGTGCTGGTCCCGCTGGCCGCCCTGGAGGCGGCGCTCGCCCCCGCGCTGCGGAGCCTGCTGGCGTTCGAGGTCTTCCGGCGGTTCGCCGGGCTGGTGATCCTCGCCGTCGCGGCCAAGACCGCCTCGGCCCGCGTCGGGGAGTACCTCCCCCGTCCCGCCGTGATCGTCGGGCTGGGGGTCGTGGCGAGCGTCCGGCCCGCCGGCGCCTCGCTCGCCCTGGCCGCGGACCCCGGCCTGATCGCCCGCGCCGCGGCGGCCGCGGCCGTCGGCGTCGGGTTCGCGCTCGCGGTGGCGGCGCTCGGCCCGTGGCTCCGCGGCTCGGTGGACCTCGACCGCTTCCGCTTCGGCAGCGCCGTCGCCCTCGGGATGCTCGCCCTCTCGGTGCTCGGCCTGATGCCCACCGCGGCGCCCGTGGCCCTCGGCGTCCTCGCCGTCACCGCCGTCTTCTCGTTCGATCCCGACGGAATCCCGGGGATCGGGATCGACCGGATCCGGGGGGACGACGCCGGCGGGGCGCCCGACGGCCGCGCGGCGGGGGCCGCCGACGCCGGCGGGTCGTCGGGCTATCCGATCGACCCCGGCACTGGCGCCGGCGCCGGGTCGGACGCCGACGGCAGCCCCTGGACGGGGGACGACGACGCCCGCGCGCCGTGGCTCTGACCGGCGTGCCACGCCGCCGGCCCGGCCCCCTGCCGCCGCCCGTCCGGCGCGCGCTCGACGGAACGACCTTTACCCGTCCGGGCCCACACCCCCCATATGACGGGCGAGAACCGCGTCGTCCAGGGGCGGATGGTGACGGCCGAGCGGCTGGCGGAACTCGTGGAGGGCGAGCGGCCGATGGAGGCCGAGGCCATCGAGGAGGCGGACCGCGACTGTCCCGACTGCGGGGGGAACGTCCTCTCGGTCGGGTACATGCCGAGCGTGACGGAGTTCGTCACCGGCTACAAGTGCCAGGACTGCGACTGGGCGGAGGCCGACCGGTAACCGTAATCCCTTTACCCTCCACCGCCGTCCCCGAGACTGGCGACAGCGGGGCTGTGGCCCAGCCAGGCAGGGCGACTGACTCCAGAGGCCACGCCCGGTGA